>NZ_JAMYOC010000028.1:0-88799 GCF_040319475.1 Mesorhizobium sp. M0904
TCCGGCGCATCTGCTCCGGCGTCAACATCAGCAAATCACTCAAGGCGGCACCTCCTGCCACCTTGAATCACCCAACAGAGATCAATTCAACAAATTAATGGGTCCTGACCCTAGCTGGACTATTGCTCGACCGGAAGCGGCTCGTGCTGCGGCTCAGCGTGGTGGAAGACCTGTCCAAGATCGCGCGCGTCGAACGTTTGGCCGCAGACTGGGCAGTAGACCAAGTGCTTCGACTCGTCCTCTACCGGCCCGTCATGCGGCCTGCCCTCATAGCCTGTCGCGATGTTGTCGGTTCTAATCCGGGGCAACGACAGTGCCTTTCGTCGTTTTGGCGGCCGATATTTCTCCATTAGCCGGACCTTGTCACGGTCGACCGTGACCAGCGGCCCGAGGTCGATAGTCACGGTGTCCTCGTCGATGCGCGTGACCTCGCCTTTCAGGTCGATTTGCTGGCCTCGGTTCACCTTGGTGTGGTCGATGATGGAATGTGGGAAGTCGTAACCTGGGATCGAGACCCTTACGCGGTCCTCTGTTACCCGCGTCAGAACCCTGGCCGTAATCGCCACCTGGTCACCAATGCCTATTCTCCGAGCCATGCCATGGATTCTGGTGCGGGCAGTGTCTTCTTCAAGAGGCCTCTAATATACGCCGGCCATCCTAAGGCTGACCTACGACCAGAGTTACAAAAGTTGAACTTCACCGGGGAACACTCCTTCTGTCTGCCTGTTCAATTTGCCAGGCGCATCCCGCGCATTCAGACAGGAGAAAGAAGATGAAACGCATCCTTTTGGCTTCGGCCGTGCTGGCGGTGTCGGCCGGGCTTTCCTTTGCCCAGACGACGAGCGGAACTTCGAGCGGAACCTCGACCACCACAACCATGCCCAGCACGACGGATCAGGGCACCGGCACGACGAGCAGCGGGACCAACATGTCCGGCGATCAGGGCACCGACACGACCACCACCAGCGGCACCACAAATCCGAACTCGGCCAGAGACTGCGCGCCCGGCCAGCAGACTGGCAGCGCTCAGCAGGCGGCGCCTGGTCAGCAGGACACGACAGCCAACACCGCCGCGCCGGGCCAGGTGAAAAAGACCGACGAAGGTTGCTGATTGGCACATCGGCTCAGGTTGGGAATCACCAGCGTGTGGCTGGCTGATCTCCCCCGACCACCGCCTGAACTCAACTCGGCTGGCGAGCAAGTTCCCGCCAGCTCAACGTTCTGATGCTGAAAATACTGGACCAGATCTATGCGGTCTCACCGTTAGCGCCAGCGAAGCGACGACACCGGGGCGGGACAGGCGGGGCCGCTACAGCTCCAGGCTTGTCTTCCCGGTGCGCACGGCGTCGACGACTTCGCGCATCGAGTCGAGGACGAGCTGCCGACGATCCGCATGCGGATCAGCAACTCAGGGTCGATCGAGGGACGGCCGACCGGGCAGGCCGCACCCTAATACCCAAGCGGAAAGGCCACGCCCACGCCTGGACACGGCCAGTGTATATCGGCGGGCTGCTTGCCAATGAGCTCTAGTGATGTCGAGCGCCCGCTGCGCCGATATGAGCGTGGAGGCCACGAACAGGCGTATCAAAGGTCTGGCCTGATCGCGCCGGCTGATGATGCGCATAAAGGCCTGGGGGCCAGGCATCAGCGGCTCGGCCGTCGCCACGATCTCGGCCTGCCGCCACTTGTAGAAGGGCGCCAGATACTGGCGGATGGCCTTTTAGCGTAGCGTCATGCTGGAGCGCCAACGGATCGGGATCGATGCCGTCAAAGGCGACAAGACCAAGTACCCAGGACGGAAGCCAGCAGCGATGGGGAAGCGCGACAAGATCGTGAAGTTGGATGCCGAGGGCATGACCAGAACAGCGATAGCCAAAGGAACTGGGGGTCAGTGAGCGGAGCGTTTATCCGGCGCTTCAGGGGACCGGTGAGCGCCTATAGGTGACCACTAGGACTACGAGGCGAATTAGGCCCCACCAGACTATGAAACGCTCCTCTCCTAAGCTGACCCGCGCTCTTCCGTATCTTGACCCTCAGCTTCAGACGCCTGTCGAGGAAGTGTTCGACGCTGGCCATCACCCGTGCGCCCGCACGCTCGCTGCGAACATAGAGGGCAGTCGTCGGCGTAGCGAACGAAGCAGTGCTTGCGTCGCTCCAGTTCCTTGGCGAGTTCGTCCAGCATTCCGACTTTGAAACATGGCTGATTTCCACACAGTCGCGGCGGGGCAAGACCGGCTTTTAAGCGGTTGAGACGGATCATGGATGGTCGCTGGCTCTGGATGACGGAAACGGATCAAAACGACGGCTGGATGCTCTGCATAGCCAACGAGATCACAATCTGCGGCTTCGGAAGCGAGGCTAGTCTCCATGACGTCAGGGCACGCCGCCGCTTCCGGTCTGCCAGTCTGGCGCATGTGTCAACAGTTCCGAGCCGAAGCACTGCACCGCCCTCCCAGCCAAAGAAAGTTGGCTCGCCCGACTGGCAGAAGAAGGCCTCGATGCTTCGCGCCTTCGCGGGGCCGTCAGCCAGACCATCGCCGGTGAGCCGCCGAAGGAACGTGGCATCCTTGCCGCGCTGCGCCGATCCCGCTGCCGGAGCCGATCTCCAGGTCAAGATCTGATGCGACATCTGCTCGATACAAACCGCCTCGGAGCCCCTGCTCTAAAGGACGGCCCAACGAAACGACCATAATCTTTTCATCTCCTCCCTCACAGCCGTCGAATTCGTCGCGGTGTGCTTGAGAAGCCGTCGGGCAAGCGGCGTGACGAGCTCGAAAAATAGTTCGCGGCGTCGGACGGTGCACAGATGCTTTTTGCCGGCCGGGTCCTGTTGTACGACGAGAGGATGGTCCGGCTAGGCAAAGTGCCGGGCCCAAGGAGAGCCAGCTCAGCCTCAATCGAATCGGCCAGCGGTTCTTTGAATTCGCGGTAATCCACATTCATGCAACCACTGCCCTTGTCTTCGCGTTTAGCTGCGTTCAATCGTGGGGAGCGACAAGAATGCGGGCCTTCAGTCCAATTACAATCTGCCTCAATCGCAACCTGACGGTGGTCGCGTCCATAGCCGACGCAATGAAGGTGCTTCAGCAACCATGGCCTAGAATGGGAAAGCCGGGGCGGCTCAACGCGATCCGAATGGTCGAGGAGTCCCTCGCCGGGCATTGCAGCCAGCAAGCTGCGCTCGAGGCCTTCAAGGCGGCGGCGGCTGAACAGGGACTCCTTAGAACAAGAGGGACCACCGCAGGTCTGGGGAAAATTGCGCGGATGGTTGAAGATCTGATGTGAGGTCATGCCGGCCTCGCTAACACTGAAGAGCCGCCCCACTTGAAGCCCGAAATACTGCCTTCTCCCGCGGCAGCCGAAACGCCTCAAACGGGCTATTAGCCTGGACGTGAGAAGGCCCTGGCTTCGTCCGGGACAGCCAGGACCCAAGTCGCGGCGGTGGCAACTAATCTGGTGGTGGCCGTCAGATGGTTCAGCCAGGTCGGCACGAGAACCGAAGATAACCGGGACTGTGCCGGCGTCGGCATTCGCAAAGAGGGGCACTCTGCATCGTTCTCGATGGCTAATCAGCAGGAAGGAACGTCTTGGCCTCTTTGGCAGCAGCCTCGAAGGCCTGACGGACCTCCACCGGGGTCAGCCGCCC
Source organism: Mesorhizobium sp. M0904 (assembly GCF_040319475.1). NCBI lineage: Bacteria > Pseudomonadati > Pseudomonadota > Alphaproteobacteria > Hyphomicrobiales > Phyllobacteriaceae > Mesorhizobium > Mesorhizobium sp. M0904. The sequence goes on from NZ_JAMYOC010000028.1 coordinate 3,647, forward strand.
CTAAAATGCGTCGGCGCAGGACTGGATCGCCAGCTTCCACTTCGGTCCCCTCTTCGGCCAACTTCATGTTCCTCGGCGGCTCCCTTGACGTGGCTCACCCCGTAGGTGAGCCCAGGTCGGTTGGCCCTGACGTAGACCGGAGGGGATAACCAGTAAAGTGCCATGAGGGGGAACTTAGGCGGGAAGAGCCCGTTGACCAACCCAGCTGTAGGCGCGGATAGGGGAACGATGTAGGCCCCTCGCGGGTTTAGAGGTTGCAGCGGTCGTTCTTCGGATGTGCAGCCGCTGTGGCGGGGGTCCGTCGCCTTGCTGGCGGCGGGCTCCGCAAAGCGCGGTGTTGGTCGGAGACAAGGGAACCTTATACCGCAATCCAACTTAGCTAGTTGTAATGTCCCCTCCTCTTTTGCAGCAGCCAGGAATGCCCTGCAGGCCTCCTCCGGCTCCATCTGACGCTGCCCCCAGTTTCTATCCATTTTTGAGTCCTCAGCCCTCCAGGAACGCCAGAAGCGCCGCATTCACCTCGTTGCTCTCTTCGCGTTGAACCCAATGCGTCCCCTTCTCGAAAGTCTGCAGGCGGCCATCGTCGCAAAGGGCGAGACTGCGCTTGGCCAGCCCGGATTCCAGAGCCTGGTCCCGCATCCCCCAGATTACAAGAGTGGGCGTCGTGATCCGCTCCTTCAGGCTCGGGCGAAAGCGCAGGGCGCGATACCAGTTGAGCATGTTGGTCAGCGCCCCCGGCCGCTCCCAGGCCTGCCGATATTCTGCAATCTCCTCTTCTTCGAAGGCGCCTGCCCGGCTGGATGTCCTGAGTGCTCGTGCGAGCAAGGCCGAGCGGCGCGCACCCAAAACGGCTTCGGGCAGCAAGGGGATCTGGAAGAAAACCGCGTAGCTGCTCCGCAGAAACTGCGTCGGAGATCGCTGGGCATGGGTAAACAGCACCTCGGGATGGGGCGCATTCAGGATGACGAGCTTGTCCAGGCGATGAGGCAAGTTTGCCCCGGCGGCCCAAGCGACGATGCCGCCCCAGTCATGGCCGACGAGGTGAAACCTTCCGATGCCGAGCGCGTCGGCCAGGGCGACGACATCGCCGAGGAGTTTGGGGAGCGTGTACTCGTGGATGCCCTCGGGCTTGTCGCTGGTGTTGTAGCCCCTCTGGTCGGGAACGATGACCCGATATCCGGCGGAAGCGAGCGTACGGATCTGCCGTCTCCAGCCGATCCAGAAGTCCGGGAACCCGTGCAGGAGCATGACCGGCTTACCCTCGGCAGGCCCGGCCTGAACGACATGAAGCCGAATGCTTCCGGCGTTGACGAACTGATGTTCAGGCGCGAGTGAGATCATGGCTGGCAACGTGGGCTCGTTAAAGTGATCCAGCGCAATGAGGATTTAGATCAGGCTGCGTCGTCCCGACAACATGCACGCTCAGCCGTCGCATCCTCCGCCAGATGGGCATGGGAGCCGAAGGGCCAAGTGGGGATGGCGCAGGTGTTGGTACAGGCGGCGGATCTTTATTTGTAAGCGCAGGTCTGCACCTGCATCCTTTGGCGCTATTATACGTTTGCCCCGCGAAGAAGATGCTCCGGACCGGCGGCCATGTCGAAGAAAACAACCGAGGACGCTTACGAAGGTCAAGTGCAACTTGAGCGGCGGGCCGAACGGGAGAGCCGCGGACGCAATGCCGAATGGCCGTCAGAGATTCCCAGCCGCGGCTGGAAGGACGTGCTGTGGCGGGTCTTCGCTGAGCTCACCGAGGACCGTGTTATGCTTATCGCGGCCGGGGCCGCATTCTATCTGCTTCTTGCCCTCTTTCCAGCACTTGCCGCCTTCGTGTCCATCTACGGTTTCGTCGCCGATCCTCAGACCATCGCTGAGCACATTGCGTTCCTTGGCGGCGTACTGCCTTCGGGAGGTCTGGATATTATCAGATCTCAGCTTGCGTCCTTGGCCGCTCAGAAGGCTGGCGCGCTCAGCTTCGGCTTCATCTTCGGCCTTGCCGTCGCACTGTGGAGCGCCAGTAACGGCATAAAGACGCTATTCGAAGCCATGAACATCGCCTACGAGGAGAGTGAAAAGCGCGGCTTCATCCACCTGAATCTCCTGGCCTTGGGCTTCACACTTGGCGCCATCCTCATTGGTATCGGCTTTATCATCTCGGTGGGGATTGTGCCGGCCATGCTTGTGCTGCTGAACCTCGGCGGCTGGACCGAAGCCCTTGTGCGGATCTTTCGGTGGCCGATGATGCTGATCATGGTGGGCGTCGGGATCACGCTGATTTACCGCTACGGACCCAGCCGGGAAAGGGCAAAGTGGCAATGGGCGACATGGGGCGCCTTCCTCGCCGCTGTGGTCTGGATCGCAGTCTCGATAGGCTTCTCCTATTATCTTGAAAACTTCGCCAACTACAACGCCACGTATGGAGCTCTTGGGGCAGTCATCGGCTTAATGATGTGGACTTGGATTTCTGTGATTATCCTGGTTGTAGGTGCGGAGCTGAATTCCGAGATGGAGCATCAGACAGCGATGGACACCACCACAGGTGCGCAGCAGCCGATGGGTGCGCGAGGTGCCACGGTCGCCGACACACTGGGCGGACCGGCCGATGCCGCCGACCAGCAGTCGCGTTTGGACGAGCGCAACGCGTAGCGCGCAGATCAATTTGCACGCCATCGTCAAGCGGCTGCAGCCGAGCGTGAGCAACGGCTCAAGGCGCTGGTCGCCCGGCTTGCCCAGGTGACTGGCGATCTCACCATCCAGAAGCAACGCAAAAGCATCGTCGCCGATGCCGAAACCTCGCCAGCCTCGACGAGGTTCATTGTTCTGCTCAAGCATCAGAGCCGCCGACTTGAAGGGCGAGATCGCTCGCTACTCGACGACGATCCGCTGTGGGCCTGTCTCGATCAGGTCTTCGGTTCGGTCAAGGGCCCCGCGTACTCCTGATGGCCGAGTTGTCCGAGATTGACACCTTTCCAATAAGGCCATCGCCAAACTCGTGGGCTTGGCGCCGATCGCCAATGACAGCGGCAGACGCAGCGGTCGAAGACCGGTGCGCGGCGGCCGTAAAGGTCCGCGCTCCATCCTTTTCCTCATCGCGCTCACCGTCGCCAGATATGATCCCCCCGCGCCTTCAGACAGGAAAGGAAAGATGACTATTCGCATTGCGCCCGCCCGCAAGCTACCCATCATTCCCAATGCAAAAGCACGCGATGCGCGCCACGAGTTCGCAAACGCAACTTGACACCCCAGATAGTCACTCATTGGGAACCAACGTGCCTTACCTCCGTTTGCTCCTCGAATGGAGGAAACCATGAACAACCGGAATTCTGAACGGCGTCCCCCGACTGCGGTAAGAGCTGGTGACGGTACCTCGGAAGACATAGGAGCGACCGTAAGCGGCACGTTATCCAAAGCGTCCGACATAGCGCAAGGGGCAGCGGAAACCGCCAAACGGGCGGCCGTTGGTGGCGCGTCCACCGTGACCAATCAGGTGAAGGAGATGTTGGACCGTCAGGTCGGCAGCGGCGCCGAGGTGATGGGCCAACTGGCGAGTTCGACCAAGCGTGCGGCCGAGGACCTCGACGCAAACGCACCGATAGTCGCTGGGGTCGTGCGCACCTTCGCGAATAGGCTTGATGGATACGCAGACGACCTGCGAGACAGGTCCGTCGATCAGCTGGTTCTTGCAGCGTCCGATTTGGCGAGGCGCAAGCCGGGTTTGGTGTTTGGGCTGGCCGCCGTAGCGGGCTTTTTGACGTTCCGCACACTGAAGAGCGCGCCTCCCGCACCAGAGTCCAACAAGGGAAGGCGGCAGGGAGCGAACTGATCTGATGGCACAGGAACAACTGAAGAATTCGCCTCTCCCTCAAGCGCTGTCGGCAGTGTTGGCGGACGTCGCGGACCTCTTTCAAAAAGAGTTGCGCCTGGCGCATGCGGAGCTGTCCGCCAACGTCTCAACGAAGCTCCAAGCAGGTGTGTGGATGTCTGCTGCTGGCGGGCTGGGAGTGGTCGCCGCTCTGCTTCTAGTGCAAGCCCTCGTACTTGGAATAGCCAGCTTAGGGATGGCCCTGCACTGGTCGTGTCTGATCGTCGCGGCCGCAACGGCCCTCGCCGCTGGTTTCGCCTACTATCGGGGCCGCGCTGATGCGCAAAAAGAACTTCTGCCGACACACTCCATAAGCCAAATAAAGCAGGATATTGCGACAACCAAGGAGCAATTAACATGAGCCGCAATTCACAGGTCCAGGATTTTGGAACGAAAGAATGGCTTCTCAGCTCCGCTAGGAACAATCCCGAAGGCCTTCTGCTCGTCGCAGCAGGGTGCGCGCTGCTAATGCGCAGCCGCAGTTCAAGTGCCGGGCATCGCGAGCAATCCCGTGCAACCGACGGGCGCCAAAATGCTCCGCACGTACGCACCGCCAGCGGCGGGGCGTCCAAAGCGCAGGAAGAGGCTAGCGAGACAGCAGAGGCCATGCGCGACAATTTAGCCGGCATTGGGGAGAAGGTGAGTGAAACCGCAAGTCAGTACGCATCATCCGCCGCGTCATACGCAGAACAGGCCGGTCGCTCCGTATCCGAGAAGTCAGGGCGCGTGGTGCAGCAAGCCCAATCAACGTTGCAAGACACGATTGGCCGCATGGTGGAAGAACAGCCATTGGCTTTTGTTCTGGCCGGCTTCGCAGCTGGTGCCGCTATAGCTGCTGCTTTGCCGGCCAGCGATGTCGAGAGGCGCACGCTCGGCCCAGCAGGAGAGCGATTGACGGATGCTGCTGAAAAAGCTGGGGAACGCTTGAAGTCCTCGACAGCAAAGGCGGGCGAACGGCTCAAAAGCGCCGCCGAGGAACATGGGCTGAATTCGGACGGCCTGAAGGAGGTCGCAAGGGACGTTGCGGGCGCCTTTGGAAGCGCCTTGTCAGAAGAGCAATCAAGTGAACCCGTGCAGCCGCCTTCGCCAAGCCCAAGTGGATCGAGCGGTTCATCCACTCCGGCCGCCAAGCTGCAGCCGGGCAGCGCCACCCCTTCGGAAGGAATAACGGCCAAATCGCAGCGGTCGGGCAACGCTCGGTCGAGCAAACCTGCCCGCCCCGGTGGCAAGAGAGATTTATGATGGCCGATCCGCAACTTGAGCATCTTGAATACGAAGTTGAGGCTGCCCGGGCTAAGCTCGCCGAGGACTTGTCGACACTTCGGTCGCCAAACACGCTCTCCGAATTTACCGATGATTTGAAACACGAAGCGCTTGAGGCAAAGGATGCGCTGGTGGAGAAAGCAAGAGCCTCAATGCAATCGGTGGCGCAGGCGATTATTGACGATCTCAAGGCCAAGGCGGCTGCCAATCCGAGCGCTGCTTTGGCGATTGGGGCCGGTTTGGGGTGGCGTTTCCTCCGCCATCCGCCGATCGCAACTGCACTCGTCGGAGCGGGATTGATCAGCTTGTTGCGGACCAATTCAGCCCGGCCACCCAGCGAGCAGCAGGTTGATCACCTATCGTACGCCAAGGAGCGCCTGAAGGAGCAATCTAGCGATTTGGCGGAAAGCGTCAGTGATTTCGCTCTTGAAACGGCTGGCAAAATAAAACGCGAAGCTGCCGAGTTGACCGGCGTGGCCAAGGAAACTGTTAAAGAGAAGACAGAACGTCTGGCTGCGGGTATCCGCCATAGCGGCGTTGGGCCGCACCAGGGCGAGACTGTCGCAAAAGCATCCGCACCCTTCGATGAAGCTTCGTTAGCTGTTCAAGACGCATCGGGCAATGAGCATACCGAGGACAAACTCCTTCTGGCGGCGGCGGGTTTGGCAGTCGCCGCGGCTGTCGGCTTTGCCTATCAACGACGTCTGAATGAGCAGATGGACACCGACCGAACTGGATGAGCGTAGACAGAGGTCATTGCAGAGAAACAGTCGTCCTGAAGGCAAAGTATGATGCCGCGCTCACATTTATCGAGTCCCGACGAGTTCAGCCATCGGATTGCATATTCTGGAACCACGGACGGCGCGATGACGATGCGCACGGCGGAGAAGATCGGACAAAGCGGTCAACCCCTTCGAGCATGATGATCGTCGGCCGGTCGGTCACGGCCTTCAGCGAAACCGCCAGCGACCGGCTGAAGCGGAATTCACCCCGAAAACCGTGCAAGTGCTGCCGACCCCATAACGTGAGCGCAACGGCGCGCTCTGTCCGCTGTCAGGACGAACTTTCTTCGATCCGGCTTGGCGCTGCCGGTGCCCGCGCACGCACTGCTCAGTGATCAGGGACGAGTGTTCTCGGGCATTCCGCTATCGCGACCTCGTTTCGAACGTTTTAACACGCCCCCTCAAGCTTGATCTCGCCGAGCGCTGCGCTAGCCCTTCCGATCTTGGCTAGTGCCAATGCGTATTCGACCAGGCTTGCGCAGACGAACGCTTCAACTCTCTAAGAAGTGACGACGCCGCAATATTAGCATCGCTCGTCGTTGCAATTTCTCGAAATGCGCAGCTCGACGACCGCCTGCTAGGCGTGTTCGTTGCCCAGCGTTCACGAAGGGGGACGCGCTAGCGGACGAATCCCGATCACCCAGTTCACGGTCACTACGTTCCTACCCGATCACCGCTTGGCGCTGTCGCTGTCCGCTTCGGCCCGCGCAAGGAACTGCTCGGTCGTCGAGGGAAGACGGGTTTTCAGCCAATCCGCCATCGCGACTTCCTCTCGCAGATTCTCTTCGCAAACCCGAAGAGCCTCCGTTTCGCCGAGCGATCGAGCAGCGGCAATCAGGATCGTGTAGGAGGCGATTTCCATGTGCTCGAACGTGTAGCTCGCGAGCGATCCTTTCATCACCTCGTCTCCAGCGAAGACGCCGCTCAGCGATTGCGCCATCGCCGTCAGCTTACCGCCAGCGTCCTTCATCGTGGATGAACCCTCGTCCATCTGATCGAGACAAGTCTTCAGCCGGGCAGCCTGCTGCTTCGTCTCGTCGAGGTGCTGTCGGATCCGGTCGCTCAGCTCGGGATAGTTCTCGATGCGACCCAACTGCCCGTTCAACATCGTTTCGGCCTGCTCTTCCATGGCATGGGCATCTCTAAGCCATTGGACAAACCATTCGCGGCTTTCTGACATCTCGAATCTCCTTTGCGATCTAAGGAAACTTTCAGAAGAGGACATTGTTCCGGAGTAGAGCCCGCCGAACGGGCCTTGACCGTCGCAGAGATCAGCGTCGTGGCGGGTCTCAATTCACCTCGCGAAAATGCTGCAGCGATGCGTGGAAAAGGCCAAGATCGCGGAAGATCGGCGCAAGGAAAACGGCCCGTGGACGCTCGCCGCTGCGCCGCTCCATCACAAAGTCCAACTGGCACTGGCCGCTTCCTGGCCATCCGACGCGGCGACATACGGCGACATATTGAAGGTCCCGCATGGCATACTGCGACCGCTGCATGTCGTTCCTGGCAAGTAAGAACGGCAAGCAGATGAAGCTACCAGCGCTCGGCGAAGCTGAAGTGGATTCTCGACGAGGCGCTGATCGCGGCCGCTGGCGCTCCGCATTGAGCCTTGTGCCTCACCGCGCCACCGCAGTCACAAGGAACGCGACGGCCTCTCCGCTCATTGATTGCTTTTCGACTCGAGCCGCCGTCATGAGGTTCTAATATACGCCGGCCATCCTAAGGCTGAGCTACGACCAGAGTTACAAAAGTTGAACTTCATCGGGGAACACTCCTTCTGTCTGCCTGTTCAATTTGCCAGGCGCATCCGGCGCATTCAGACAGGAGAAAGAAGATGAAACGCATCCTTTTGGCTTCGGCCGTGCTGGCGGTGTCGGCCGGGCTTTCCTTTGCCCAGACGACCAGCGGAACTTCGAGCGGAACCTCGACGAGCGGAACCTCGACCACGACGACCATGCCCAGCACGACGGATCAGGGCACCGGCACGACGAGCAGCGGGACCAACATGTCCGGCGATCAAGGCACCGACACGACGACCACCAGCGGCACCACAAATCCGAACTCGGCCAGAGACTGCGCGCCCGGCCAGCAGACTGGCAGCGCTCAGCAGGCGGCGCCAGGTCAGCAGGACACGGCAGCCAACACCGCCGCGCCAGGCCAGGTCAAAAAGACCGACCAAGGTTGCTGATTGGCACATCGGCAAAGGTTGGAATCACCAGCGTGTGGCTGGCCAGTCTCCCCCGACCACCGCCTGAACTCAACTCGGCTGGCGAGCAAGTTGCCGCCAGCCGAGCATCAGTTGAGGAACCTTTGCGCTTGCTTGTGCTTTCAGTGGGCACGCCTGGCTTCTGTTTGCTTTCGGTCAGATAGATATCCGCCTGCTCGCGCATCTTGCCTGAAGGGAGCTGCGGCCGCGCTCAGAGGAGAGCCGCGCTGTATTGCCGATAGCGCTAGAGCGAAGAAGCCCTACGGCACCGGCAGTTGGACTGACACCAAGTTGGCTCCGAGAGCGCTGGGAACAGCCTGGCACGGCACGTTGCTCAGTTTGGACCTTCGCAAAGGATGCATGGAATGGCGAAAGACGTTTCTCGCGAGGAAGAGCAACGCGGCACCGGAAAGGTCCTCATCTGGGGCGCCGCGATCGCCCTTGTTCTCTTTGTTGCCCTGCTGGCCATATTCGTTCTGGGGTAGTCCTGACTGCTGCAGCAGGATCTAACTTGGGTGCACGACGTTCTGAGCCTAGAGAGCTGCAGAGCCTACTTGGATCTTGAGCACCGTGGGGTTGAATGCAAGCTCCCGTGTGGTGCAACTGACTGCTAGGCTTTCGCGGTTTGGTGTCCTCTTCGGTTTAGATGCCGCGGGCCGACGTCACAGCAAGTGCGGCCTTCAGGCGCTGCTCCCGAAGCCGCGGTCTTTGCGTCTCGTGCCGCACGCTCAATGTCGGTCAATCCTCGTGCAGCATCCGAGGCGCGCTCGTCTCTGGCTTGTCTTTCTTTCTCGGTAGGCAACTTCCTACACTCCGATGTGCCAGCACAGTCGGCTGTCGGCACCCAACCATGGTCGCCATATCGTATTCCACGCCAAACAGAAAAAACCCGCCTCGACTGCCGCTGAGCGCGCGCATCCCCGCCTCTGGAACGCTTCAAATACTTTGCCGTTGTTAAAGGCACCTGCAGGAGCCAGGCATGAGAGTATTCCAACGAATTTTGCCGCTCGCCGTGTTCGCGTTGCAACTCTTTGCCGTGCAGTCATTTGCTCAGACCGAGCAGCAAGATCTTCCGGGGCAAGGCGCATCATCGACAACCGAAGATGCCGAGGATGTCGGCGTCGACGTTTCGCTTGGCAGGCACGAAGTGAAACAGCAGATCGCACGGGAGCTTGGAATCTCTGAGGTGGAAGTGCCTCTGGCAGTTCATGTGCCTATCGAGCTCGCCAAGCGGGTCTGCGAGAAAGAGGTATTCGACGCACGCGCCAATGTGAACCGAAGCTGCACCGCGACGAAATACATCCCGGAAATTGCCGAAGCAGCACGAAATCGTCCGCAAACCTCTGCCGTTCCGGAGCAATAGGCGAAGACGAATACTATGGGATAAAGAAGGGGTGCTTGGCTACTCTGGGCGATCGACAAAGCGCCGCCCCGAAAGTGTGGAGCGCTTGCGCGTAAGTTTTCAGGCAGCGTCGATACCGCTTGGCTTCCCCAGAGGATGAATCAGTTTGGGGCCGTATGCTTCGACAAAAGGCGCACACCAGATTGCGAAGGCAACCTTCGACCGGTAGAGGCGGACACTGCTTGTTAGCAGCATCTTGAAGATCGCCAAACTGACGAGCTTCTCTGGTCAGCATAGTAGCTTTTTGAGACTCCCGGCCCTTTTAGGTATACTTTCCCCTGACTGTCGGCAATTGTTAGGGCGTCGTCAGCTGTGAGCGACCATCGCGCTTCCGCCCCGATCGGGAGACAGCGCAGATGGAAACCTCGTTCAAGAACGAACTGTTGCGGCGCCTGAGCGCGCCGGATCTGACATTGCTGCAGCCTCACCTCGAAGGCCGTCACTTGGGACTGACGACGCACCTGGAGCAGGCCTCGGTCCCGATTGACACCGTCGATTTCTTCGAGAGCGGTCTCGGGTCAATGGTGGCGAAGCTTCGGGCTGAGGTCGAGGCCGAGGTTGGCCTTATTGGCTTTGACGGTATGACCGGATCAGCCCTGGTCGTGGGTGAGGACCGGTCCCCGCACGATTGCTTGTTCAATTGAAGGCTGAAGCTATTGCTATAGACGCGCGTTGGCGGATCGTTCTTATGGGCAGCCCGAGGCGGAATACATCCGACTGATCGGGACGCCCCGTTGCTCATGATGTCACCCGTGCTGCCCTCTCTCCCGTCGCTGACCACATTCGGGAGGTGGCGATTGGCACCTGTCAGGACGTTCTGGCAAGGGTTGTCCAACGGTATGAAACCGCAGTGTCGATTCAGGACAGGATCGTTGAACATTGCAAGGAGGTCGGATTAACACTGCAAGCAGATGAAGCTTTTTTGCAGGCCTTGTGGTTGTCGCTGGCGAAGGCCAGGACGGCCTTGGAGCGTGAGGTCCCCCCAGCACCGCTGCATGCGCACCTGGCCGGCCGCTCTAGTCCTGGACAATTGCCGACCTCGTCGCTGGTCAGCATGCCAGAATGTCGATGCCGGAAGCCATGAGGACCCCGATTGAATGTTCTCATTCGTTTGTGATCGGGGGTGCAAGGCAATCCGGCTCCAGCGCATGTTGGCCTCAGGAACAAACCGCGGTCGCATCCGTTCAGCATCGCGAAGGACGAGACGGCTGTCCACGGCCTTTCCGGTACTGCAAAGGAGACATGACGTGCTCGGTCCGCAGAGGGGGTTTTCGAAGACCATCTAAGGCTTCGCGCCGCTGGCGACATCGAGGAGGATCTTAGGCGCAACTATGCTGTGGACGTGGTCCCCTTGACCGCGAATTCGAATTTAGAGGCCATGATGCCGTCCGCCTGTCGTCCAAACGCCTGCGCGAGCAGCTGCCTCAAGGTGAGTTCAACTACATCGCAAAACAGGTCCGCGGCCCCTATACACTGCTGATCTGGTCGGCAACTTCGTCCAGGTTCGACGCCATTGAGGGCGCCGACAGTTCCGTCATTCAGGACGGCAAGATTGTCTTCCAGTCCATTCACTACAGGTTGCACCCCAAGGGGGCTGGGGAAGCCGGCGGGCTCTTCCACTCACCGCATCCGACTGGTCACAAGCTTTGTTCAGTACCGGCGCCATCCACCAGAAACGTCCTGATCACACATGCGGCGGGATTTCCTCGAAGCGGCCGAAAAGCAGGACTGCGGCGCAATTCACCCACACGTCGATCCTGCCGAAACGCGACACGGCAAAGCTGCGCATTCTCCACGGGCCGCATCGTCCGCCATATCGGTGGCAAAGGTCAGCGCCTCACCGCCCAAGCCGGCGCACTCCTTGGCGACCTTGTCGAGTGCGTCCGCGTTTCTTGAGACCAGCACTAGCCGTGCGCCTTTGCGCGCCAAACCCAGAGCAGTCGCTCTGCCGATGCCGCTCGAGGCGCCGGCGACCACGACGACGGCTCCCCGCAGTTCGGCCATTCGTCAACCTATCGGGATAATTCCGGGCGGGAGTTGAGATCCTCACCCTCTTCGGGATGGACGCCTACCCTGTGTTCGTAGACAAGCGTTCCGCCTTTCCAGCCGGTGTAGACGAGCAGCAGAACGACAATCGTTGATAGCGCCAGGCCCCAGGGCAAGGCGCCCTCGGCGGCACCGGCGCTTAGGCGCAGCATGAAGCTGGCCAGCGCCAGCACCACGGCCACGACATTGCCGACCATATGGTGCCACGCTGCATTGATGGACCGCACCCTTGAATTTCCAAGAAAATCGGTAAAGCCGGCCAGCGCCGCGGCAGCGCTCATCAACAGGACAAAGCCGGGCAACCAGAAGGATGCTTCGGCCCAGAATGCATTTCCGGTGGACCAGATGCCGCCGACGCCGTGCAAAACCGCCGGCCCTACTTGTTCTTTTTGAGGAGACGAGCTTCCCTCAGGATTGAGCCGCGATCGAAGCCGACCAGCGACATTATCTCGCGTATGTGGTGTCGGATACGCCTGACTCTCGCGCGAGCTCGCTGACGATTTCAGATTTCGGGCCGAGCCGCCCTTGTTCTTCCGCCATTACACCAATGCCTCGTATTGGGCCAAGAGTGCGACAGTCGCTCGCAAGCGTCAGCGGCCATGTTGTATGCTGACGATTTGCTATTGTACGGTTCCGGACCAATTCTAGCCAGGGGATTCGCTCAGGTCTGCACTTGCCGTCCAAGCGCCTGCCGGGAAGCCGACAGTAGTTCTTCCTCGTCCACTAGTCCGGCCATGTAATTTGCAATGATCCGGGACGCCAACGCCTTAAGCGCTTCTCCAACCCTCTCGAACTCCGAGAAGAGATCGGGAACCTTGATCAGGTGCGGGCAAAGGTCCGTTGCGAAAAATGCGGCCGCAAGGACTCGATGACAGCGGAAACCCTGCAGGCAGACGATCCTCATACCGGAACGTCCGCAATGGACGCGGAGCCGAGATGCTCAAGCGGGCCGCTGTGACGCGGCGGACTAGAATCAGGGGTCAACCGACCGTCGCTCAACCTGTTGGCTGCCGGTGTGCCGTGGCCGAAGGAACAACAAGAGACTGGTCCAGTTAGAGCCATGGATGCGTCGATAGAAATGAAAGAGGAGATGACAATGGCGACGAAAAAAAGCTCTCAGGGCAGCTCCAAAGGTTTGGAAGACCTTTTCCATGATGGTCTGAAAGACATCTACTACGCCGAACGCAAGATTCTGACGGCGCTCCGGAAAATGGCAAAGGGCGCGGAGTCCGAAGAGTTGAAGGCGGCGTTCGAAAAACACGTGACGAGACGGAAGGTCAGATCGAGCGTCTGCAGCAAGTTTTCGACGCCTTTGGCAAGAGAGCCCAAGGGAAAACGTGCCCGGCGATCGACGGCATCATCGAAGAAGGACAGGAGATTTTGGAGGAATTCGAGGAGGCTCCGGCATTGGACGCGGGTCTCGTGGCTGCAGCCCAGTCCGTCGAACATTATGAAATAGCGCGCTACGGGACTCTTGTCACATGGGCCGGGTTACTTGGCTTGAAAGACGCCGTCCCGCTACTCGAACAGACGCTCAAGGAAGAAAAAGCAACCGATGAGGCGCTCACCCGACTAGGCGAAACAGGCGTCAACGAACGGGCGATGCAACAGGCCGCATAACTTCGGATCGACTCGACGCGACCGCGGCCAAGGCAGACGAGATTGGAGCTTGGTTGTATTCGCCAATCCTGGCACACGCGTATAGGCCGCCGAGCCGTCGACGTGGTTGGTAGCCGACCGGTTTCGACTAGCCACCGGAACTGACAATGGGGGACTGCGAATGCGATTACTTGCCCACGTCTTGGGCGACAGGATGTTGGTATGAACGAGGATACCGCTCGTCGGCCCACGGCAGGCTCTTCCGGGTTCGACAGCTTTTTCATGGCTGGTTTCGAGTGTTCCTCCCACAGGCGCGCCGACGGGGCCCGTCTTGATCTGATCCGCGCGACCTCACATGACATCCATGCACATGGCGACTATCGCCGTTGTGCCGAGCTTGGGCTTCGCACGATCCGCGACGGCTTGCGCTGGCACCTGATTGAAACGGCGCCCGGAGTCTTCGACTGGTCGAGTTGGACGTCGGCGATCGAAGCAGCCCAGGCGGCCGGGGTGCAGATTATCTGGGATATCTTCCACTATGGCTCGCCAGACCATATCGACCAAGGTGGCCCGGGGTTTATCAAGGCCTACGTCCGTTTCGCCGCGGAAGCTGTTCGGGTTCATCGCTCCGCTACCGGGGTGGCTCCCCTGGTGTGCCCGATCAACGAGATTTCGTTTTTTGCATGGGCTGTGGAGGTCGGCTATTTCCCCCGCGTCGGGCCGAACAAGCGTGGATGGTTCAAACGACACCTTGTCAGGGCAGCGGTCGCCGGCGTGAGGGCCATGCGGGAGGCCGAACCCGGCTGCAGGTTCATCTGGGCTGAACCGCTGATCCATATTGCTCCTCGTGACCGTACTCACCCCGAGCGGCGGCGCGCCGAAAATGCTCGCCAGGGCCAATTCGAGGCGTATGACATGCTGATCGGGCGCGTGGAACCGGAGTTGGGCGGCAGCGAGGACGTTGTGGACGTCATCGGCCTCAACTTCTATCCGCACAACCAATGGTACTTGAATGGCCCAACGATACCGATGGGGCACCACGAATACCGTGCACTTTCGGAATTGCTGGTCGAGGTCGCCGAACGATACAAGAAGCCGATGTTCATCGCCGAGACCGGCGCCGAAGGTTCAGGGCGGCCAGCCTGGCTTCACTACGTTTGCGACGAAGTGCGCGATGCGACGAGCCTCGGTGCACCTGTTCAGGGTATATGCCTGTACCCGGTGACGGCCTACCCAGGTTGGGACAATTCGCGCCACGCCGAAGTCGGCTTGTTCTCCACCATTCATGCGGACGGCTCGCGCACTGTTCGCAAGCCACTTGCGGACGAGTTGGAGCGCCAGCGCCAATCGTTCTCGGCGTTTGAGGAACAACAAGCAAGCGCGCTATAGCCTCGCTGATACGAACAGTGCGCGCTTTTCAGCTGCATCAACAGCACAGCATATCTAGAGCTGTTCGCCGAGAAGCCGAGAAACATCGTTGGTCTCTTTGGCCGTGGGTCGCCCGACGCCGGTCAGGCCGGCGCATCATTCACTCGGCCGCCTCGCGCTGCGTCGGCGTGACGAGCATCCCGTTTGCTGGCAGGCGTGTCTGAATGCGCCCGAACGTAGCCAATGCCTGGCCGACCACCTGATCCATATTGTAATAGCGATATGTTGCAAGACGTCCGACGAACCAGACCTCCGGGCACGCCGCGGCCAAAGCTTCGTATCGTTTGTACAAAGCCTCGTTTTCGGCCCGCGGCACCGGGTAATAAGGATCTCCGACGTCGGTGGGGTATTCGTAGGTGAGGCTGGTCTTCGGACTCTTCTGTCCGGTCAGATGCTTGTACTCGGTGATCCGTGTGTATTTTTCCGTCTGCGGATAGTTGACGACGGCGACCGGTTGAAACTGCTCGCAATCAAGCGTCGTGTGCTCAAAGCGCAGCGAACGGTAGGGCAAGCGACCAAGCTTCCAGTCGAAATACTCGTCGATCGGACCGGTATAGATCATCTGCTGGAAGGGGATCTTGTCGCGAATTTCGCGGTAGTCGGTCTGCAGCATGATCTTGATCTTGGGACTATCCAGCATGCGCTGAAACATGCGCGTATACCCGCCTGCCGGCATGTTCTGGAAGCTGTCGCCAAAATACCGATCGTCGCGATCGGTCCGGGTTGGGACTCGCGCCGTCACTGACTTGCTCAACTGGGAAGGGTCGACACCCCACTGCTTCCTCGTGTAGCCGCGGAAGAATTTCTCGTAGAGCTCTCTGCCTACTGTGCTCACCACGACGTCCTCGGCGGTGCGGACTTCTTTGACCGTTTCGCGTCGGAAAGCGAAGAAGTCCTGCAGCTGCTCGGACGTCAATTCAAGGCCGTAGAGGCGGTTTATGGTGTCGAGATTAATCGGTATCGGCAGCAGCTTTCCATCGACAAGCGACAGCACGCGATGTTCGTAAGGCCGCCATTGCGTGAATTGCGACAGATAGTCGACGATCGATTGGGCGTTGGTGTGAAAGATGTGAGGCCCGTAACGGTGAATTAGTATTCCCGCCTCGTCGTAGCAGTCATAGGCATTGCCGCCGACGTGATTTCGTCGGTCTATAATCAGGACGCTTTCCTGCCGTTGCGATGCGATACGCTCGGCCAGCACACTGCCGGCGAAACCGGCCCCTACGATCAACCAGTCGAACACGCTCACGCCCTCCTCAGGAATGGGACGACGCTCTTCATCGCATGGGCGCGCTCGATGTGGGCAGCCATCGCGCTCCAGGTCTTCTCCCAGGACATGTCGGCGAGGTAGGCGTCGGCCTTCTTCACCAGGAAATCGCGGGGGTGGGCCAGGATCGAGCGAAGCTTGGCCTCGATGTCCTCCGCCTCGACAATCTCGACAAGGCCTTCGACGCCGTAGGTACGCACAACGTCGACGATCGCCGTGGACAACACCGGCAGTCCTGCCGCAAGAAACTCGGGAGTCTTGGTCGGGCTGATGTAGCGGGTCGCTTCGTTGAGCGCGAACGGCATCCAGCCGGCACTCCAATGCCTGAGATAGTTCGGCAGGTCTGCATAGGACTTGCCGCCCAGCCAATGCAGGTTGCCTGCCGTGGGAAGGCTCGCCCGATCGATCTTGACGACAGGGCCGAGCATGACAAAATGCACGTCTGGCATTGCCGCAGCCGCATGCGCGATAAGTTCAAGGTCGAGCCGTTCGTCGATGACCCCGAAGTACCCCACCCTCGGGTGAGGTATGTCGGCCTGATCGAACGGGTCTTCACCTGGCGCCCTAGCCTGATGGAAATGGGTAACGTCGATGCTGCTCGGGAAGGGAAAGATCGCCCGATGCAAGCTGCGCTTGGCCTCGTAGAGGCTCTGCCCGCCCGTGAAGACGACATCGGCACGTTGCAACAGCGCCTTTTCCAACTGCGTCAACTCTGCGGGAGCGTCTTTGAACGCGGAGAGTTCATCCATGCAGTCGTAGACGCAGACGTCACAGGCGAGATGATCGCTGAAGCGTAGCGCCATGGGCGTGTAATACCAGGTCGTCAATCGGTCATGCGGCGTGGAGGCGAGGATCTGATCGACGAACCTGCGCTGGATTGCGTCCGCCCTGGTCGCGGAAGTACCAACTGGGATCAGCGGCGTCACTATTCTGATCTTGGGGGTAATATTGTGCACCCGCATCGAAGGGTGGCGCCTCTCATCGAAGATCGGCTCTTCGAAGTAAATTAGCTGTTGCTGTTTTGACGCCAGGGTCATAACGTGTTGTGGTCTCTGATATACGAAGTTCCATCGGAGGTGTGAAAAGCAAATTAAAATAGACGGTTGTACAGGGTTTTTTGGTGTTTTGGCCCGGCCCGCCGCCATTTCCATGTAGATTATCCTTCGATATAGTTACAAAATGCCTCGACTAACAAAAGTCAATCGAGGCAGCTTTGACATGAAGTTCGCAGCCTTCTATATAACTTCCATCCCGATAAGTTGTTCCATAGCTCCAAACTGTCTCGGGCGAGACCAGCCGTCCGCTCCACTTGCGACGGCTCGACAGAGAAGGGGCGAGCCGGCCGCCCCCATTCGATCCACATGATGAAGCCCCTCGCGTCAGGTCGGGCTCCCCAAATGTGGCCCTTTGCCACAGAGCGGTTCAAATCCTTCAATCGTTCAACAACCGTTCATCAGCGGAGCTATAAATACGCTTGGAATCGATTCATCTGAGTCGCGCCGGTGGTTCATTTGAATGGAGACCGAGACGAATCGAGGGATGGCTGGCGAATGAAGATCGACTTTGAAACCAACGTCTTTCCATTGTTTCACCCGCAGGTTGTGGATGATCTGAAGGACCCTTGTCCGGTGTTCGACGGCACGCTCTGGCACGTCTTCGGCTCCAGCGGCACCGTCACAACAGAGAGCTGGAAAATCCTCCACGCCACAGCGCCGGATCTTTATGGACCCTGGACAGAGCACGAGGCGATCGTTTTGCCGGTAACCGGATCTGGCATTGCGGCGCCCGGCGTCATTCATGAGTGCGGCGTCTTCCACATGTTTATCCAGACCGAATTCATGAAGTCCGGCGGACGTTGCGAGCACGCGGTGTCCAATGACGGCTTTCATTGGGTGGTGCTCAATCCGGCGATATTGTCGCTGCCCGACACCGATGAGGACGGCATCTACGATCCCCACCCCGCAATCGTCGGAGGCAAGCGCTATATCGTCTATTCAGGCATGCCCAAATTCACCAGGGTGCCCCAGCCTGATGTCTATCTGGCGCGCAGCCAATCCGATTCCTGGTTCGGGCCTTGGAAACGTCTCGGCAAGATACTCGATCATCTCGACGTGCCACATCACAATGCGCGCGAGCACCCCGATTACGAATGGGGGATCGAAGGCGCGCAGCTCGTCGAGCTGCCGGACGGTCGTGTGCTTCTCAACGCCACCTGCTTCCTCCCCGAAGGTCCGCGCGGCAGCCGGCAGCGCGTCTTCTTCGCCATCGCCGATGACGTCAAGGGCCCCTACGTTTCCGTTGGCCCCGTTCTCGACCCTGGTGAGCCCGGCGAGAATGGCCATTCGACGGTGATGATCGACGGCCGGCAACTGACTTTGTTCTACCAGAGCAGGCGTGAGGCGACGAACCATCGCTGGCGGTTCGGGTTGGCAAAGTGTGACCTGGATCGGCATATACTTTCGAGAGTTGCCTAGATGGTAAGTTCCGGCATTTGCCGGAACGGAGGATGAACGCTCTGGCTAGTAGGTGATACGCAGCCAGTCGGCGAAGCTTGCGACGGGGCATCTATTCACCTCAGGCAAGCGGTCGCCTCATAGACGACGTTGCCAGCTGCAAATCTGGCAGTGGACCGTAATTGCGCGCAGCACGCCGCCAGTGGATTCACGCGGTTTTGATCCTGAGCAGGATGTCCTGATCGTAGTTTCCAAAGCCCTTGCCGAAAATGTTGATCCCGCCGGGGCGCTTGGCGTCGTCCTTGACCCCGATACGGACGCGGATTGAATGATGGCTCTTCAGATCGAGTGCGGCGAGGCCGGTTTCGGAAATCCTGAGACCGTCGACATAGGTGCCGTCTCTGGCAATTCGCCAGTTCTTCAGCTTGCCGTATTGCGAGCCCTTGAGCTTCCACCAGGAGGGCGTGAAGACGCCGCGCTTGTCGCCGAAATCCCCCGGCGACGTCCAGGTGCCGACATCGACGCCATTGATTGTCAGCGTGATGTCCGAGGGCCAATCGGCGCTGGTGCCGGGCACTTCCGAGGACAGCTCTAGCGCCACTTCGAGTTCGGTGATCTCGGCATTGGCGAGCTTGGCATTGTTGGGGAACTGGTATTCGACAAAACCGCGCGTGAACCATAGCAGACCGGCTTTCATGCGGTCCGGATCGAGGAAAGTGTTCGGCACATCGAGCAGACCGATGATGCCGTCTGGCGAACAAAGGCCGCAGGGCGCGGTAACCTCGAAGCCGGTATAAAGCCCGATCGGCATCGACACTTCGATCGCGTCGTTCTTGACCGCACGATATTCGCTCTTGAACACGACGAGCACTTTTTCGGCGGTCGGATAGCAGATTTTCCGGTTGCCTTTCTTCGCTCTCTCGGTGCGGATCAGCCCCGCATCCTCCAGCACCTGGATGTTGGTCGAGACGGTCGACTGCGGAAGCGACAGCACGGCAGCGATTTCGTTGACATTCATCGGCCCCTTCTCATGCAGCAGTTTCAGCATCGAGATCCGCGCCGAGGAGGCAAGCCCCTTGAGCACGGCAATGCCTTCCTCAGGTTCGATCACCAGAAAATTGCGATTCATGAAATCGCCAGTCTATGCTCGTGACAGAGGTTATGGCTTCGCTCATTGCAACGGCGCTGACCGAAACGCCGAGCCGTTGATTTGGTTACATTAAGCCCTCGACCGTCAGTATGCATCGCAAGCCGTACCCGCAAGGATGGTGCGACATGTCTACATTTGTTCTCCGACCGCCAGCTCCTTGTAGTGCGGGGGTGCTTGTCAGTCCGTGGCCTCGATTTGCAGACGACTAGATGCTGGCAGCCACAAAGAGAGGCAGAAGCCGAACACGGAATTGGGGCCGTTCCCCTGGCCAAATCCCCCAAGATACGGGACCTCGACGTCGATGTTAGCCGAACCGGCGCGGATGGATGCACAGGATGCGGTTCGCTGAAGTGCGTGCCGCCGTGAAGTAAATCATCGGATTCGCCACCCGATAGAGTCGGGACGGGGTTCTACCTATTGCTTTTGAGCATGATCTTTTCCGAAAATCGCGATTCCACTTCTTCGGGATCGCGCCAGTGCCGGCCTACTTCACTGCTGGCCGCGGCAGCGACCCTGTCCACCATGGCGAGAACAGCTAGCGGTGCGGTGTGGTGGACCATGTGGCCGGCCTGCGGGATGATATCGACAAAGGAACCAGGAATCTCCGATTGTAGTTAGAGCCTCGGCTTTCGCATCGAACAACCGGTCGCCGGCCCCGGCAATAATGCCGGCAGGCATCAACAGGGTGAAGCGGCCGCCGGCCAGCGCGTCGGCCAGCATCAATCCCGATTCGGCCGCGATCGACCGCAGCTGTGAGGCCAGCTGGCGATGTCCTTTGCCGACGAAGCAAACCCCGCAGAGACGATGCCGGGGCGAAATACTTGCCCATGGCGAGCGGCCAGGTGAGCAGCACAAGCAGCGGCAGCAAAATGTGGGTGAAAACACCACCGGCGACAGGCAAGGCCGGCAGCCCGCCAGTGCAAGGCCCAGGCGCGGCGGCAAGAACGGACCGATGAAGACTCCCGATCGAATCGTCGTCCGATCGAGCTCATCGACTCGCCCGCCTGCCATCGAACCCAAATCTCAGGCGCTGAGCGGCCGAGTAGTAGATGCGACTTCGCTGCTTCATGGCTCACACTCCATCTTTCAGAAAAGAGCGTGTGTTGCTGCGATCAGTTGAATCCGCCACCCAAACCGAACGCGGCTGCTAGGCAGGCCGAAGCTTGTGCAAGTACAGCTGTGCGTCACAAGGCAAGTGAACTAAGAAGCTGCACGAACCGCGGGTGATCGCGAATGGCGTCGAAATGACTTCGTGACGGATTCGTTCCAATACGTTCTGACTCACGCTTCCTCCGACGGCTCTTTCCAGGTACCGCACCGCTTCCTCCACTTCCCCGAGCACGGAATACATGCAAGCGGCGTTGTACTGCGTCACGAAGTCGTCCGGATCGATCGCCAGCGCTCTGGCCAGCCAGGAACGCGCCTTCTTCCGCTCACCGATATACGCGAGCGAGGGCGCCGCGATGCAGCGGTGCCGCATTTTCAGGATGGCGGCCAGTTGAGCGTTCGGCGCGCTCGAAACAGACCCTTGGTTCGCGAGCGGATGAAGGCGATCGCGCAGGAGCGTCCCCCCGTGTAGAGTTGCCACCCTGGATCTCGCCTTGGGCCGGCTGCATTCCTGGCTGTGTTCCCTAGGATACATTGTCGAGCAGGGTCGACTTATCCAAGCCATGTGTCGGCTCAGGCGGCCATTCACCATTCGGCGTCATCTCGTTGACTGTCTCGGGTAGATCCCGCGCAATCCTTCTGATTAGCTCGTCGCGCGAAAGACCCGTGTGCATCAAAATGGACGTGAGTGTACCTTCGTCCATTGCCGCTTCGACGTCCCTTGGCTCGATCGGTTGGTTTGGCCCGCTGCCAACCCACGAGTCGACCTTCGATCCTGCCCCCACCTCCCTGAACCGGTCGAGGATCTCACCAAGGTCAGCCCTCGACACGCCATTCGTTATCTGAGCCAGAATTCTGCGTTGCGGGTCGTTTGGGTTAAGATACCCCGCTCCCGGAATCAATTCACAGAGCTTGTCGCGATTTTGGTATGCCAGAACGCCAAGCATGGCGATCGCCAATCTTCCCAGATTTGCCATTTGGTCTCCTCCACGGTTGAGCGAATCGAAGCCAAGTCTCGGCGGATGCCGACGCGTGTGGGCTCGAACAACTTCTTGCCGGTCGGCTCGCCGGCGGAGAGGGCGCGTCCTCGGGTACTCTTTTCCATCTGACGTCTTCTCCTGACGCAGAACTTCGGGGCGCTTGGCCGCTGTCGCCTGCGCCGATCGAACGCCCTAACCCGGCGCCTTCCGGGTTTGTTCCGCTTGTCAGAGTTTGTCGGCGACGGTAGGGGCACGACCCGACGGGTAACTCTACCGGCTCGAGAAATAGAGTCTGCCCAACTTGACCATACTTCAGAACGACGGCGGCTCGGTTAGCCTCAGCTACCTTGGACTGCCGCCGGCTCGCGCACAAATTTCAATTTCGGCGGGACGGCGAACACCCTGAACCGCTCAGCCAGGCTGTCAAGAGCGTGACGCATGCCCACTCCCGCAGCAGCCGCACCGTGTCCACTGATGACCATCCGCGGGTTCAGGGCAGCCAGGTGCTTCACGGATCTTTCCGCCGCATCCCAGTCCGGCGTGAAGTAGCGCGGCGGACCGTGCATCTCAAGATCCTGAACGGCGACCTCATAGACTGACTCCTGACCGGTGGTGATGAAAGCGTCCCCTACGATCAGCGAGCGGTCCTCCTCGCGCCAGAGCGAGATATGCCCAGGCGCGTGCCCGGGTGTGTGTAGCCATCGCCATCCGGGCATTCCGGGGATCGATCCGTCGGCAGGTAGGAGTTCCAAACGGTTGCCAAGATCAATTGGCCCCCGTGGAAAAAGCGGCGAAAGCAGCGCCATCAGTCCACCCCCGACCCACGGATCCGGTGGCGGATAGGACGCGGTTCCGTCCAGATAGGGGCGCTCGAGTGGATGCGCGAAGACAGGCACGTCCCACCTATTCGCGAGGTCTAGAACCGTTCCCACATGGTCGAAATGGCCGTGGGTCAGGATGATCGCGGCCGGCCGTGCGTTCGTGCCAAACCGCTTTTCCGCGACCGCAAGAATGCTGCCGCGGGACGTCGGCAACCCGGTATCGATCAGCATCCAGTTCCGATCTCCGCTGCCCGGTGCGCCGAAGAACACGACATTGACGATTGCTAGCCGCAAATAGCCCAAGTCCGGTGCGATGCTCCAAGCGCCGTCGCCACGATCCTCGCGCCTGGCGTGGTCGATCTCGGAAAGTCGAATCTGAACGGTCATGTGATCCCGTGCCTCTCTTGTTGCTGAGCAGCCGCTCGAGTCGATCGGCGGCGGTGGTATATCGCCCCGAACTTGGCACGGCCCTCCTTGTTCCTCCTTCGCCAC
Source organism: Mesorhizobium sp. M0904 (assembly GCF_040319475.1). Taxonomy (NCBI): domain Bacteria; kingdom Pseudomonadati; phylum Pseudomonadota; class Alphaproteobacteria; order Hyphomicrobiales; family Phyllobacteriaceae; genus Mesorhizobium; species Mesorhizobium sp. M0904. The sequence goes on from NZ_JAMYOC010000028.1 coordinate 26,502, forward strand.
CCAGCTCCGGACAGTCCACCACAGGAACAAAGGCTCGACCAAATCGGTTCGGCATTACCCGGTCGCGCCAGGACGAGCTGGACTGAGCAACGAAGATGGCGCGCGCCCCATTGGATGCGGTATTTCGCCAACGCGGTTCCCGGTCCTAACAAGGCGGCCGAGTTCGAAGCCGACTGCTGAAAGAAGACTTCGAATGAGCGAAGTGGGGCGTATGGACGAGCACCAGGTGGAGGCTCCGGTTCCGCAAGCTTCGCCTATGACTGGTCAAGTTGGGCGCCAATGGTCGAGGCGGCCCGATCGGCAGGTGTCCAGGTTATCTGGGACATCTTCCATTACGGATCTCCAGACCATGTCGATCAGCGATCGCTGCATTTCATCGATGCCTATGCCTCGTTCGCGGCAGAAGCCGTGAGCGTACAGCGTTCGATCGCCGGAACACCGCCTCTGTTGTGTCCCATCAACTAGATCTCCTTTTTCGCATGGGCTGTTGAGGTCGGCTATTTCCCGCGTGGGGCCGAACAAACGTGGATGGTTCAAGCGGCATCTCGTGAAGGCTGCCATCGCGGGTGTTCGTGCAATGCGGGAGATCGACCCCGCCTGCAGATTTGTCTGGGCCGAGCCCCTTATCCAAATCGCTCCTCGTGACCGGACCCGCAGCGAACGGGGTCGGGCCGAAAACGCCCGTCAGGGGCAGTTCGAAGCTTACGACATGTTGCTGGGCCGCGTCGAACCTGAGTTGGGCGGGAGCGAAGATGTTGTCGATGTCGTGGGCCTGAATTTCTAGCCGCACAATCAATGGTAAATAAACGGGCCGACGATATCGATGGGACACCATGAGTACCGCGCTTTGTCGGAAATGTTGCTCGAGGTTGCTCATCGGTACGGTAAGCCGATGTTCATTGCCGAGACCGGCTCAGAGGGATCCGGCGGGCCGGCTTGGCTCCACTATGTATGCCGCGACGAGGTGCGTGCCGCTATGGGTGTCGGAGCATCGATTCGAGGGTATTTGCCTGTACCCGATAACGGCCTACCCGGGCTGGGACAATTCGCGTCATGCAGAGGTGGGGTTATTTCGGCCATCCACCCGAATGGCACACGCCGCCTCCGTCAGCCCGTCGCGGACGAACTGGTGCATCAGCAAGATCTGTTCACGGCAAACCGGACGCGCTGATTGTGTTGCGACACACCGCAAGGGCGAGCACCGAAGACCAGGGCAAATTACGGTGTATTCCTCAGCCAAAATCGGCGCCACGCGATCCCAAGTGGCATGGGTGCGAGGATGACCGTGCAGCATCAGGAAGCGGTGGCCCCTTCCACCAACCCGCACTCTGAGCGTCGCTTCCGGAAGTTTGATCTGCTCCAGCGAGAAACCTTCAAACATGCAACTCCCTCCATTCGCAACATTTGCCAAACGTGTAAACGGAGAGGCAGTTCAATGTCGGCTTCCGCGGGATCTGAACTTGCCTTGTATTCCGCGAAGAGGTCGTGAGCCGAACGGCGGCTTTAACTGGTCCCTCGGCAATAACCGGACGGACAGCAAACGGCCCCCAAAAAGCCGCCAGGCGGCGACGCGCCTGATATCGCACTTCGAGATCAACTCTGCCGTTTCCTGTTAGCCGAAGTTGCAAACGGCCCCGCTCACAATCGTGGTTGCGCCTTTGGGCATCGTGGTTCAGACCGCTGGCGGATTAGAACTCATATTGGCTTTGCGATCGGCTCATCGCTGCCGACTATCGGGGACCTATATAAAGGGGCATGTCCACGCGCCGTAAAATCAATGCAACAGCGAAGCTGATTGGAGAATGGCCTTTGACCCCGGCTGCAACGCTTGGATCGTCCGTCAGAGCGAGGAGTATTTTTCTCGAAATATGCGCCCGCCTTCCAACGGAGTTCAGGAAACTGCTCAATATCGAGTCCCGCGTGCTTACCCTGCGCCTGTCTGAGGGCGCCGAGAATGATGTGCAGGTGGTATTCGGGATCGTATCCAAAGCACTGCAGAATATCGAAGAACTGCCCGTAATCCCCCGTGAAATCGAGGACATTCTGACGATCTCGACGGCCGAACGGCACCGCTGGCTGAAAGGTGGTCGCTTGCAGAGCGCCGGGACGAAAACGGTGAAACTCCGCGGGCGGGCAAGGAACATCACCTTTCACGTGTTCGACCCGCAGCACGTGGAGGATGTGCTTGACCGCGACCTGGTTACGGTCTGGCGCGAACAGGACGCAGCGACAGCTGCAGACAATAGGCGGCGAGCCGCGGGGAAGGCCGCTATGAAACGCGCTCAAAGAAGCGGTCGCGGAACTGCAGCTTCAGCTGGCTATGGCCCCGATGAGAACTCGCACTCCAGTTTGCGCGGCTGGGAAGATTTTGAGAAGGACGGACTACTGCGCTGATAGGCCGGGCGCACAAGCAGTTTAGGACGTTTGCCTGCGCCGTGCGAGATGCGCAAGGAGGGCCGTCAAACGCATCGCGTTCAGGACCCGCTTCGCAGGGACACCGCCCTTGCGCGCCATCTCGACACCCCAATGCATGTGGTCGAGCTCGCGGATCGAATGAGCGTCCGGATTGATGCTGAAGATGCAGCCCTGATCGAGTGCCTTTTGATGCCAGCGCCAGTCGAGGTCGAGTCGCCACGGATGTGCGTTGATTTCGACAGCGACGCCGTGTTTCGCACACGCTTTGAGGACTTTGTCGACGTCGAGATCATAACCGGGCCGGCGCAACAGCTGGCGACCGGTCATGTGCCCGATGATTGTCGTCCGAGGATTTGCGATCGCCTCAATGATACGCCCCGTCTGTTCCTTCTTGGGCAACTTGAAGCGGCTGTGCACGCTCGCGACGACGAAATCAAAGTGCTCCAAAATATGATTCGGGTAATCGAGCGAGCCATCAGCCAGGATGTCCGCCTCGATGCCCTTCAGTATGCGAAATTTTCCATTGTATGCCTTGTTCAGCCGGTCAGCTTCGCGGTGCTGTTCAGCAATCTCCTGCAACGAAAGGCCGCCTGCGTAGTGAGCGGACTGCGAATGATCGGCGACACCATAGTATTCGAAACCGCGCTTGCGCGTGGCTTCAGCCATTGCCTCAAGCGTTTCGGTGCCATCGGATGCGGTCGTGTGAGAATGCAGGATGCCATGCAGGTCTTCATCCCGAATGAGGGCGGGTAGCTTCTGCTTTGCCGCCCGCTCAATCTCGTCCCTGCCTTCGCGCAATTCAGGCTCGATAAACTGCAAGTCTAGAGCTTGGTAGATTTCTTCTTCTGTCGCTGACGCGATCAGCTTTCTCCCGCGATGAAGCCCGTCGGCGTTTAGGGTGAATCCCTTGTCGGCCGCGAACGTCTTCAGTTGCTCAAGGTGATCTGCCGAACCGGTTGCTTCGAGCAGGCTCGCGCCAAAGTGCTTCCTGTCCGTGACAACAAGCCTGAGGGTCGTATCCTCGATTCCAATCGACTTTCTGCCCTGCGCTACCAGAACGAAGTCGGAAACGAGCTCGCAACCGCGCCGGAAGTCACCTGCAATTTCGACGCGCGAAAACTCTGGATGCTCTTGCTTCACCGATATGACCGCATGTTCGAGAAGAGCGGCGGCCTTGTGCAGGTGAAGTTGCGTTTCGCCGCTTCGCACGATGGCCAGGTTCTGCAGCAGCTTTGTCTGAAGCGCGGCGCCGAGGCCTTTGATTGGGCGGATGCGGTCTTCTCTTGCTGCGGCCTCGAGCTCCGCCAGCGAGTTCACGCCGAGCGCCTGATGAAGCTTCAGTATCTTATCGGGACGAAGCCCAGGTATGGCAAACAGCTCCATCACGCCCGCTGGAACATCCTCGCGCAGCTTCTCAAGGCTTGGGTGCGTGCCGGTTTGGTAAAGCTTGGTCACGATGTCTGCGATCGCGTCACCGATCCCCGGGATCTTGGTGAGGGCGCCGGCAGCGATGATCCGATCAAGCGGCTGCGACAGCGCCGTCAGACTGTCTGCCGCGCGCAAGTATGCCTTTGTGCGATAGGGATTGTCGCCGCGCATAGACGCCCGTTGCGCGTATTCCCTCAAAAGACTGGCGGCGGTCCTCGGATCGATTTTTGCCATGGCTTCAGCCAAACGAGGCCGATCTCCGCAGGTTCCAATCAGGCAAGGCCATGAGCGCCGCGTTGCCGTTTAAATCCCGGCTTTACTGCCTTCTTCCCGCGTCGGACGCTACAGATTGGGCAAGGATTGGTCAGCGCGACCCCATCCCGCCAGAGCTTTGGAGGCTGCGCGTTTCTTTAATTCAGGAGCATCGCCCACGTGGAAATGAGAGGGCGCATCTATTGTCTTCATCTCCGCCCACGTGATCGGTGCCGCGACAGGAGCGCCCGGACGTGATCTTGCGCTGTAGGGCATGATCGCGGTCGCCCCGCGCTGATTGCGTAGATAGTCCACAAAGATGCGACCCTTGCGGCGCGCCTTTGACAAGACGGCCGTGAAATGGGCCGGATCGCTCTGGGCGACCGCCTGCGCCAGGCGAGACGCGAAGTCCTTCACCTCTGGCCACTCGGCGCCAGGGGTGAGGGGCGCGATGACGTGCACTCCTTTGCCTCCCGTCAGCATCGGGAAAGTCGTAAGTCCCAGCGATTTAAGGATAGCACGGAACTGAAAGGCAGCGGCGCGGACAGCCTCAAAATCGAGGCCTTCATCGGGGTCGAGGTCGAACACGAGGCGGTCGGCCTTTTCGACATCCTCGATCCGAGCTCCCCATCCATGCACCTCAATCGTTCCCATCTGGACGCAAGTCATGAGTCCATCGGCATCGTCGACATAGAGATATGGTTCCTCGTGCCCGTCCTTCTCCGTGATGCCGACGTGGTGGACTTTGTCGCCAAAGCTGCCGGCGTCGTGTTTTTGGAAGAAGCACTTCTTCGCGCGGCCCTGTGGGCATCGAACCAGACTGATCGGCCGGCTGCCAACCCAAGGAAGCATGATCGCCGCGACCGCTGCGTAATGGTCCGCAAGCTGTCCCTTGGTGATGTTGGACTCCGGATAGATGACGCGGTCACGGTTACTTATCGCGATGGCGGTTGTCGCAGACGCGGCGAGATCGGCTGCATGACGTTCCGTCTCGAGCACGACCGCCTCGGGGTTCTTGTCTTCGCGGAGACCAAGATAACTCGGATGTCGCAACGTCCCTTCGTTTGTCATTTCGGTGAAGGCAATCTCAGCGACCAGTTTCGGACGGAGCCAGTGTGCGCCGCGCACTTCGGCGCGTGGTGCGTCGACGGTGGCGGCCTTCTGCTCGAGCGGCGCCATGATCTTCAAGAGACGAAGAAGTTCAGCGGTATCGAAGCCGGTGCCGACTTTCCCGGCGTAACGCAGCTTGCCGCCGTCATGAACGCCAAGGATCAAGGACCGAAACGCGCGGATCTTGTCGGACGGCGTCCAGCCGACAATCACAAATTCCTGCCGCCTGATGCATTTGATCTTCAGCCAGCTTGCGCCGCGGGCCGCCACATAACTCGAATCCGCGAGCTTTGAGACGACGCCCTCAAGGCCGGCTGCGCAGAAGCGGTCGAGCAGCTCTTCTCCGCGGCCGAGAATATGGTCGGAGTAACGAAGGACCGGATTTTTCGCAGGCAAGATCGCCTCCAGCTTCGCCTTGCGCTCAACAAGAGGAAGCCTTGTCAGATCTTCGCCGTCGAGCTGCAGCAGATCGAACGCATAAAAGTCGATAGTCGCCGGGGCACCCTTCAATGCATTTTGAAGCGCCTGGAAGTTAGATCTTCCTTCCGCATCGACAACCACGGCCTCGCCGTCAATCAGGGCGGAGCGCACCTTGAGCTTGCGAGCCTCGGAGAGGATCGAGGGAAAACGCCTAGACCAGTCCAGACCAGATCGTGTGTAGGCTCGCGCCTCGCCACCGCCGACGGCAACGAGAATACGATAGCCGTCGTATTTCATTTCATGGATCCAACGATCGCCGGCAGGGACCGTGTCCACGAGCGTTGCGAGTTGGACCGGCCGGAAGGCGGGCGGCGCTAAAGTGACCTCGTCACGAGCGGGCGACTTCGCTTGACTAGCGCTCGACGCATTGATTGCCTTACGCGACGTTGCCTTGACCACTCTGACCTAAACCATGCTCAGAGACGAAACAGCGTTATCCGCCGTCCAACGCGCGACTAATTCTTTAGTTTCGCTGCCGCCGTTTTGAGCTTTTCGGGATCATTGCCGACGCGCTTGATTAGCGCCTCGGCCTGAGGCCGTGCTTCCTGCCTCCGGCCCTTCCATTCCCGATTTTCGCGCACAGCTCACAGGCAACAATCAAGAGCAGGAACGTGCCCTCAAATGCCGCCACAGCGTATCCGGTTTCTGCCATCGGCTTTAGAAGCCTCATATTCCGGTTCCGGTCCATATAGTGTGCGTTCGGTTTTGAATCTTCTCGTCGAACCCATATTCGATTGACGATTAGTCGACGTGCCCCATTGACGCCAAGTACCTCGCCCAGAGCAGCTCCGATGCCAGTTTCAAGAAGTGCAAAATGGCCCATAAATGCGCCGACCAGAGTGAATGCTCTCGTATCCGGGTCTATTTCGAGCAGCGCGGACTTGGTCAGCATTAGACAGCCTAACGGGTCCTTCCCAACATAGCCATGGGCACCGGCCTGCTACTCACGCAGCACCCTCTCCTCCTTGGCAGCAGCCTCGAAAGCCTGACGGACCTCTTCCGGAGTCACACGGTCCTGAAGGGCGTCGGCGCACGGTTGCACAGCCTTCCGCCACTTAGGTCCCCTCTTGGTCCACTTCATGAGTTCCTCGGCGGCACCCTCGACGTTGTTGCACCCGTAGGTGACCCCAGGTCGGTCGGTCTTGACGTACACCGGAGGGGAGAACCAATGGGTTGCCACGACAACTCCTACTCAGGGGAGAGATACACGTTGGCTTCCTTGGCGGCAGCCTCAAAGGCCTTTCGTATTATGTGGGGGTCAATCGAATCGCCCTCCAAGGCTGACAGGCAGAGGGTCACCGCCTTGTGCCAGCGAGGCCCTCGCCGGGTCCACATCTTGAGCTGCTCAAGGGCTTCCTTCGCATTGTTGCAGCCATGCCTGACACCGGTTTCAGTCTTCACGAACACCGGAGGGACGAACCAGATGGGCGCCATGATACCTCCTACTCAGGGGAGAGATACACGTTGGCCTCTTTGGCAGCCGCCTCAAAGGCTTCACGCACCTCATGGGGGACATCCTGCCCTCGAACGCGTCGACGCAGGATTGGACCGCCTTCGTCCACCTCGGGCCCTTTGTGTCCCATGCCAGGAGTTCCTCGGCGGCTCCCTCGACGTGGCTGACCCCATTGCGAATGCCCGGACGTTTCGTCTTCACGTAGACCGGGGGAGCGAACCAGAGGGGACCCATAAGAGGGAACTTAGAGCGGGAAGAGCCCGCCGACCAACCCCGCTTTAGCTGCAGCTAAGGGAACGATGTAGGCCCTCGCGGGTTTAGAGGCGGCAGCGGGATTACTTCGTGGATGTGCAGCCGCTGTGGGGGGGTCCGTCGCCTCTCATCTCCATGCTTGGCGGCGGGCTCCTTTCGCGAAGGCGGTGTGAGACACCTAGAACCTTATACCGCAATCCAATTTAGCTGGTTGTCATTGGGGGGAGTAATGTCCCCTCCTCTTTTGCAGCAGCCAGGAATGCCTTGCGGGCCTCCTCAGCTTCCATCTCGTCGAAAATCACGGCCATGCAAACGCGCACCGCGAGGTCCCACCAAGGGCCACGCTTGGTCCACTTCATCAGCTCCTCGCCGGCTGCTTCGGCGTTGTTTACGCTGCGGATGATCCCGGGACGCTCGGTCTTGACCGGGACCGGAGGGTTGAACCAGTGGAGAGCCATGCGGTCACTCTTTGTCGGCCCGATCAAGTTCCTCCAGCAAATACTTTTGCTCAGCCCAGTTCCCGTTCTACAGGCAGAGTGAGCAGGTTGCGAAGGTAATTACGGATTACCTCTGACTATTGAAATGGCGCAGGACGGGCGCGCTTCCGTTGCGATGCCACAGCGGCTGAAGTTGGCTGACAGCTACTCGCGACCGTCGATAGCCACGCAGAGGCCCATGGCAGTTGCTGCCTCGACGATCGCCTCGGTTAGTTCTTCGTTGGAGGCCACCAAATAAGACGCAGTCTCCCGAGCTTCGCGTAGTGCCGCTTTGATCGAGACCGTGTCGCCACGGTCCGCCCTGTTGAGGAGGCGGTTATTCGCGAAGATCGAACCCGACGAACAGGCCAAAGGCTGGGGCAAGATCGACAATAAACTCCACCAGCTCGCAGTCAGTTTCCGCCAGATGTGGCCCGTCTCGGCGCACCGCTGCGATAGTTTCTTTGACGGAGATGATTTGACCGCGACGGGCTTGTAAGATCAGCTCGTGAACAAGGTGTTTGGCAGTCACCTTGTCGGGTCGGCAGTTCGTCCAAACGTTCATACAAGGCCTCCCACCTCAGCGAGAACCCAAGGGAACATTCATGATCCTCCGTCGAGAAAAATCAAGAAGAATGTTTGATAACTTCTGAGTGGGAATCAGGGGGACAAGCACGAAGCGAGCCTCTATACTCTTTGACCCGACGCTCAGCCAGCCGGCTAGGGACCTTCTTCCGTCGGGCCCTGTTTGGCCCGATCAACAGCCGCAAGTAATGACTGTAGGGTTGGCGGCAGTTCTGGTTCGACCTCCAGATTTAAGAACGTTTGTACGTGATGACGATAGCCTTCGGAACGGATCAGTTTCCGAAACGCTTCGGAGACAGACTGATGGTCTGCTTTGTTGCTCGTTGTCATGTTCGGGAAGTCCGTCCCAATGAGCCGCAACTCGCCCGCAACGAATGGGTTCCATCAGGAGGTCGGAATATTTGGCTGAAATTTCTGAGCGGGAGATCGGATAACTGGCTCGCGCGAAGACCCCCCGTGCCCCTTCGTTTGCCGCAGCATTAATCCTCGCTCTTTGAACTGAAGATTCGTGTCGATCTAGCGTCGGTGTTGCACATCGTGAACCTTGGAATGCTTCTGTCCAATGTTTGCTCACGCTGTGATGCCAACGGGCAGGCTCTTGCGGCAGGGTGCCGCAAGGTCGCGACGAATGAAACGCCGGCCCAGTTCAGCCCGCGCGACGTCCTTCAAAGCTGGGGGGATCGATCTTCACCAAGCGGTCTGCGGCCTCGACCGCAGTTCGTATCCTGCTGCACAGCGCGAGATTTTCCGCCAGCATTTCTTCAGTGCGTTGAAGCGCGAGCTCGGTCCGGTGGATGCGCTGCCTGGCATTGGCAACTTCCGATGTCAAAAGATCGGCCGCCATCCCGTGGCCGTGGGGTTGCATAGTGTCCATCACTTTCTAATACATGGGGGGCGATATCGTTCCTTGATGTCGGGCGAAACGGCGGGCCGCAGAAAAGCGCGATGTGCCGAATGACCAAGGCTCCCTGTCAAAACAGCGCCAGAAACAGGCGAACGGCTTCGGCCGCTCTACATCCCACGGCAGAGGCGATCACGGGTCAGAGGGCCATTGATCTGTTCAGGTACGACTACAACGCAAGCGAAGACACACTCAGGCGGCTGGTGATCAAGCATCGTCTTCACAACCAGACAATGCCCGGTGCTCCGTGGAGAATAAGCGCTCCCGGTTTGGCTATGGCGCTCGCCGGCGATGATGACGCGCTTGCGCGGTTGAGGCGGGACGATCGCGAGCATCCGGACGTAACTCGGTATTTCAAGCGGCTCGGCATCCCGCGACCCTGACCTGTTATCAAAAGTTGTGGTCGCGGGACTGTCTAAAATAGACATTAAGTAGATGTCGCGGCCCGACAGGGCTCCAAGAGCGAACCGTTGCTGCCTTGCGCATCGCCCTCTAGGCCGCCGGCGTCGAGTTCATCCCGGAGAACGGCAGCCGCGCCGGCGTGAGGCTCCGCAAACCTTAGGCGTAGACTCGTTACTGCGCAGCCACACACCTACTTTTGCCATCGGACGAAGCGGTTGCAACAGGTGGTGCGCGGGCCATAGCGCTGAGGCAGGTCGCGCCATGGAGCACCGGAGCGCAGCACCCAGAAGATGCCGTTCAGCACGCGCCGATCATCAACACGTGGCACACCTCTTGGCTTGTTGGGTAGACGCTTTATTCCATTGCTGACCATTGTCCAAAAGCGCTGTTAACCAAATTTTCTCACCCGCCAATGCTTATTCGCGCGACTGAAGGGGTGAGGTGATCGATGTGTGATTCAAACATAAGCGCGTTTCCGCTGCATCGGCGGCGGAAGTTGGTCGAAGGGATCGCCCGGGTCCTGGAATCCAAGAACGGGAAGGACGCGAACGCCTTCTGGCGCAACACCGCCAAGGCAATTCTCGTTCAACTGTCCGAATCAGGAATTGCACCCGGGGTCGCCGAACAGGAAGTTGGAACGCTTCTTCATGCTGTCTTGGGCGATATAGCCACCCGGAGTGCAGCGAAACTTGCGCAATAGCATCGGCTCACTACGATATCTCCGCGTGGAGACACCCCGGGGGCTCCGCAAGCGTAGCACCACTGTATCCGTCAAATGCAAGGTTTCTCAGTGCGGATGAAAAGATCACCGCGTTCGTCGAAATTATGCGCGCGAATGTGCTCTCGGGCGAGATACGGTCCGCCTCGCCTGTCCGGCGGTCATCGACCAAATCGAGGTAGGCGATGCGGAAACCCGCATTCACGAAAGGCCGACGGACCTTTTCCACGAACTGAACCCGCAAAACCAATGAGCCGCCGTTGAGTTCCACACTGCCATTTTATGCGACTTTCTAGGCACAAACCATGAACACTGCCGCGGCGTGGTTATTGACTTGCATGTTCCGAAATGACCGCATTTGGGGCCGTGAGCCGCCGTCGAGGAAGGGTTTCATCAACGGCGGCTTGGCGCCGACATTGTTGAAAAAGTCCGACGCACCGCAAAGTCGCCACCGATATTAGAATCCAGTTCCACCCCGGCGCGTTGCACGGAAACAGGATTCAATTTTGGGGTCTCTGCGGAACGCCATTCTACGAAAGTGCCGCAGGCGACCGAGGCGCGGACTTTTTTCAACACTATCAAGCGGACTTTTCCTTGAAAGGAATGGTGATGGCCGCTTCTGATGCGAGCTGATCGGGAACATCGAAACATCCCGTTGGCTTCACGCAGCTTCATTGGATCGGGAGGCCGTTCTTTAGGGACCGGCCCTGCTTCTACCGTTGAGTAGGATCGGGAGGCGCTTCCGGTTTGTGGGGGATAAGGTTGCCGAGCCGGAATAGCTTTTGTTATTGTTTTGTCCTTTTGCAGTTTGGCGGGCTAAATGCCCAAATCTGTAGGGGCCTTGTGAATTGGCGTTCCAGCGTGGATCGTCCTTGTTTTTGGAGGAGCATTGCCGGTTTACATCCCCCGCTCTCTGTCGGTCGAAGACCGTACCTTCACCGAAGAAGCGCTGCTTCGTGAAGGGAGAGTTTTTGTTGTCTTGGCGGAACCGGGCGCGGGGAAGACCGAGCTCTTGGACAAGCTGGCTGAGCTCCTTCAGACGACCCGTGTCAGGGCTAGCGTCTTCAGGAACAAGCCAGCCGCGACAGGCAACGGTCCGCTCGTTATCGATGCCATGGATGAGGTTGCTCGCATCGACACGCTTGCAACCGACAGGATTATTGCCCTGGCCAGTGAGAACAGCATTTCCACTATCGTCTTTGCCGGGCGCTCTGCTGAATGGGACAAGAGCCGCACCGCCTATGTCGAGGAGTGCTTCGGCGTAAAGCCGGTCATTGTTCGGCTGGAGCCGTTCAACGAGGACGAGCAGCGTCTCCTGTTCAACGCAAGGTTTCCGGGAGAGGATTTCGGCGCGTTCGCGCAGGAGGCACGCCGGTTCGAACTTGAGCCGCTGTTGGGAAATCCGCAATTTCTGCAGCTGCTCGGCGATGCGTACCTCGAAAGCGGCCGTGTCTTCATCTCGAAGGCGAAGATATTTGCGGACGCAGTGCGCAGGCTGGCGCACGAGACCAATGTCCAGCAGCCAAGGCAGAAAGATAAGCCACCCACCGATGAGATCGTGGCCCTTGGCGAGGAGGTGTTCGCGAAGCTGATGCTCTCCGGCGCCAGCGGCATCGCGACAGTCGAGCCTCTGGCGGATCGCGACTACCCCTATATCAACAGCCTTTGCGGTGAGGGCGCTTCTGCCTCGTATCTCATCGACACGCGCCTGCTGAAACCCTCCGGGGATACTGACAGGCACGAACCGGTGCACCGGATCGTCGCGGAATACTGCGCAGCGGGTCATCTGGTGAAGCGGATCGAAAACCCTGCTGATCGATTGTCGCTAGACCGCGTTCTGGCCATAGTGGCGCCAAACGGCGTCATCCGCGACGAACTTCGTGGCATGGCAGGTTGGATGGCTGCCATGGGCCACGAGCCATTGCAGCTTACTGTGATCAAGCTCGATCCCTACGCCGTCCTGGCGAACGGCGATCCGAGTCAGCTGACGCCCAGATCCAAGAAGGAGTTGCTGGTGGCGCTGGATGCGCTCGCCGACCGTGATCCGTTGTTTCGTCGCAGCGATTTGTGGCGCCGATTCAACGTCGGACACTTCTTCACTGCTGATATCCTCGACCGCGTGAAGACGATCCTTGCAAAAAAGAGCACGTTGCAGGCCTTAGTTCTGGAGCTGCTGATTGGGACAGAGGCGGCTACAACACTTGCTCCCGAGCTTTCCGCGCTGGTCACCAATGCCGGTGTTGACGTGGACACGCGAAGGCTTGCGTCTGAAGCCCTTCTGAGTGTCACAACTTACGATCCGACCTCGGATTTCACTGCGCTGCTGGCGGAAGGATCGCCCGCATCGCTCGAAGTTGCAGCAAGGACCGTGACCAGACGCGGTGTCCAGCCGGTCGGTGCGACGTTTGTAAGTTCGCTTCTTGAAAAACTCACCGCGCTCTATCCGCGGCCGAATGTGCGCGACCGCGATGGGATTTCGCTCTATTTCATTGACCTGCTGATCCGGTCGTTCGAGTTGGCCGATGTAGAGCGTTTCCTTGATGATCTGACGACAAGTCTCAAGTGCACCTGCACCCCAAAGCATGCGTATAGCTGCACATGCAGGCACGGGAAGAGTAAGGTCGCTGCCAAGCTGCTGGATCGGAATTTCGAACTCAGCGAAGGCAGAACGCAAGATCCGGCTCATATCTGGTCCTGGCTGAAGGCTCTGCATTTTCAGGGCCAGGTCGGAAGTGATAGTAGCGTGGCAGTCAAGCATCTCTCGCAGGATACCGAGCTGCGTAGGACGATGCAGCGCATGGACGTGGATGGGGTCACCGGCGAAGATGCAGCCCACGAAGCGGTCATGCGGCTATATTCAAGTCATGTGCATTCCGGACTCCGCATGCATGAAGGCGATGCGGAGGCCTTGAGCCAGCACGCGTTCGATATCGGGAACGCTGATCTTTGGGGTGCGCTTCTAGTCGGTTACGACCGCTGGAGCAAGAACAAGGGCCCGAACCCGCTGCGAGCCCTGCAGCGACAACAGAGCCGAACCGCACGGGCTTTTCTCGCCGCACGCTCGCTCTTAGAACGGCGACGCCAGAACTACAACCGGATCGAGCGAAGAGGCCTCCATGTGCGTAACCGGAAGCGGTGGCGGCAGCGTGAAGAAGACGTTGTAGGCCAGAACCGTGAGCATTTGCGTGCTAACATCGCCGCAGTGGAAGCGGGCCGAAACTGGTTTTGGCTGAGGCAATTTGCGCAGAAGTATTTGCTGGAACCGGATGAGTTGAACGGTCTGGTGGATGATCCGGAAACGCCTCTCAAGGCTTTGCGCAACTGCTTCCCGTTGCTCGACGCATACATTCCTACTGTGGAGGCGCTGGGCCTGCGTAAGCGTCCGGACATAGCCGAGGTGCTTCTCGCGGCATGTGTCGTGCTCTATCGCGACGGCAAGGACCTGAAGGAAATCGATCCGCGTATAGTAGCCGCAGCGAAGGCGGAAGCATCATCCTATCCGACATTTGCGGAAGGGGAAGCTGAGGAATTTGAGGCCGCGCTTGATGCCGCGCTGTTCACCGCGGACGGATCGGCCGAAGCTTTTGTCCGAGCTTATATCGAGCCGCAGCTTGTCGCAGGCGAAAACCATCCTCAGCGTTGCTACAGGCTGGATCAGACGCGAGCGTTTCAGAATCTGCGCAAGACATTACCGCTAGAATGGCTGGAGCGCTTTCCGCAGACGTCATTCGAAGCGGCAAGCACCCTGTTCAACATGGCGTCGAAACACGGTGACGACTCCGAGCTAATCGCGCTGATCGACAAGCGTCTTGCTGATCCGGTCATTGAGAACAAGGAAGACCCGGAAGTTGAAAAGCGCAGCAGAGCCCGGCACACCTTCTGGCAGCTCAACGCTTTCCTCTACGACACGCCGGGCCGAGCGGCCGCGTGGGACGAACTCAGGCGCGATCCCAAGACCATCTTCGCTCTTGAGCATCGATTGGGACGTTTTAACGAAGACAACGACGTCGACAAAGCGCCTGTGACGGCTGAAATGGTGTTCAAGATCATGGACGCCTATGTTGGGGTCTGGCCCAAGGTTCATCTTCCGAGCAGTTGGGGCAGTGACAACCCTGAAGAGGAAACCGCTTATCGGTTCCTGCGCGACCTTATCTGGAAAGTGGCTGAGGACGCTCCAGCGCGTCGCATCGAGGTGCTGGACCGAATGATCGCCGATCCGCGATTTGTGGACTTCAGGGGGGCCGCCCTTACTCTTCGTGCCGAAGCCGGACGGAAACTTGCCTTGCAAGATTTCCGGGCTCCATCGCCAGCCGATATCAATGCGCTTCTCGATCGTGGCGACGTGGCCTCCGTCGAAGACCTTCGTGCGTTGATGGTTGAGCAGTTGGGCCAGCTTCAGCAATGGCTGATCGGTTCGGAAACCAACCCGCTGGATTCCTTCTACGACGGTGGCAAGCGGCTGGATGAAAATACGGCTCGCAACCGTATTGTCGATCAGCTTCAGTCATCGATGAAGGCACTCGGCCTTTCGGTCAACATCGAGCGATATATGGCTGGCGGTAATCGCTGCGATATTACGGCGTCTGCGGTGTTCGGCGGAGCCAATCGCCTTCTCGTAACCGAGGTGAAGGGACAGTGGAACGACGAGCTTTATACGGCTGCATCGGCGCAACTCGATAAGCGTTACGCGATCCATCCGGACGCAGCCAAGCAGGGTGTTTATCTCGTGCTGTGGTACGCCAACGGGGAAAAGGTCGCGAAAGTCCTCGATCCGACCATTACGACCGCCACCGAGCTGAGAACGCGAATCCTCGAGAAAATGTCCGACGATCTCAAAGCGAGAATCGATGTCGTTGTGCTCGATCTGTCGCGACCCCTGGCGGGGCCTAAGCCCGCAAAAAAGGCCACAGGCAAGACCGCACCCCATCGCAAAGCGACGCCGAAGTCATCTTCGCCCCGGAAGAGGTCGGTTCCGAAGCCTGCCGGGGATAAGTAACGTTCGTTGGCCTCGAAGCGCTCAGCGCCTTGAGCGCTTCGCAGGCAGCGGTATCCGGAGAGCGCCCAAGGAACGCGGCGAAGCGCCGGACATGACGAACGTGGTCCTGCTGCGTACGGCCGCGAAGCGAGGTTCGTGCATGAGGCGCAAAGCGGATGCCAAAGCCGGCGCTTGGAATGTCGATTTGTCTAGCTAAGGGGAAAATATCGAACAGCACGGTATTTCAGCAACGCATCAAGTAAAGTCCAATCTCATCCGAGCTCATGGATCGCCACGCCCGGCACTACAGTCTTGGCGATCTCGCACAGGTGCTGGTGATGTGTCAGGTAAATAACCTGTCCGGCACTTGCCATCTTCCCAAACAGCCGGAAAACCTCCTCGGATCGGAAATGGTCGAAGGTTTCCATTATGTCGTCGGCGATGAATGGAACTGAGGGTCGAAACTGAGCAAACTCGTAGTACCCGGCCAGCCTGAGCGCCAGGTAGAGTTGAAAACGCGCACCCTTTGACAGCGCGTCGGCAACCTTGGATTGCCCATCGCGCTGTAATGCGATGAGTACTTCCCCACCCTTCACCGGTTGAGTTGTCAGGCCAGAGTACTGGCCGCGCGTCATGAGAGCGAATGCGTCTGATGCGCGCTCCATCATCCCGGAGCGATGACGCTCGCGGTAGACGCGCAGAGCATTTCCAGCCGACAATATTCCCAGTTTCAGCTCGATATAGCGGACGGCCTTTTCCTCGATTTCCAGAAGGACGGTGCGCCGTTCGGCATCTATCCGGGCAACAGCGCTGTCGCCGCCAATGGCGTCCAGCTTGTCAGTCGCGCGCGTCTGCCGAATGAGCTGTTGCTGTATCGCCTCGTCAGAAGCGCGAAGCCGTTGCTCGGCTTCAGCCTTCTCGACTGCGAGGCTGTCGAAATCGACAGCATCCAATATTGAACGCGCTTGCTCGAGCCCTTCCGCAGCGAGCTCGGATGACATTTGCTCCTCAAGTTCGGCCACGGCTGTGCGCAGGCGATCCCTGTCGCGCAGCAGTTCGTCACGTTCCACGACCTCGGCTAGGGTGGCCACGTTAAAAACACTCAGGACCTCGTTCTTGCGGCGCTCATGTGCGGAAATTTCAGCATCGAGGATCTCGCGACTATCCTGCAATCGCTTCAGGTCATTGACGAGGCTTGCCTTGGCCTCCCGCGTGCGCTCGGCGCGCTCCAGGCGCTCGGCAAGCCGAATCGCCAGCTGTTCCGGGTCGTGGTCATCGGCTGCCTCGCCCGCTTCGGCTGCAACGGCGGTAACCTCGACCAGGAAATTGTCCCTGTCGGCCTCCATCTTCTCGATACGGAGTTGCATGGCGTCCCGGTCCTGAAGACATTTGGACAGTTCAGCCAATTGATCGAGGACGCCGCCGACGCCGGGCGCCGAGATGCCGCTCTCGAGCCAGGTGCCCTTGAGCGCTTCGGCAACGCCGGCTAGCCATTCATCCCCATGCCGCTCTGCGACTTCGATGGCTCGGCGCCTGGCGGCCAGATCCTCTTGCCTTGTGCCAACGGTATTGAGCGCCTCGGCACGCTCAGCGTCCACCTTGAATTGCCTGTCAAGGAACAGCTCTGCCACGGCCATGACCGTCTCCAGGCTGTCACCAGGGTCCGAACTGACGCCGACGCTCGCCAGCGCGCTGCTCAGCTCCCCGTGTATTCGGCCTCCCTCATCAACTGCCCGCTCGGCCTTCTTGCGTGAAAGCTCGACCTCCTCCCAGGCCGCGAGCCCATCGATGTAGGCAGCAATGCGATCCTCGATCAGTTCGATCAGCTGTTCGGGGGATTTCTCCGGAATTTCTCCAAGCAGGGGTCTTGCGGCTGCAAGAATTTCCGAGAGCACGGCCTCCCGATCTGACCTGTTGCGTTCAAGTTGGTCGCGCCCATGCGCGATGGTGGCAGCGGTTTCTGCGAGGTTGCGGTTTGTGCTGCGAATCTCAGCGAGCTCCCGGGCGTTGGCCAGACGGCCTGCTCCGGCAGCGTCGTCTCGGGCCAGTGCTGCCGCGAAACTATCCGCCGTTTCGCCAGTCAGGTCATCGCGATGTCTTGCCCAGGCCTCGTCCCGGGCACGCCGAATGGCGTCCGCCGCGTCATCGTCGGTGACATCGACTGAGGCACGAAGCGCATCCAGCCGCGCCGCAAGCAGGTCGTGGTTGCCGTGGTGTTCGGCAAGGCGTTCGGAGAGAACGCCCCTGCTCTTCCCGAGCTCTGCTGCCAGCGCCTTCCATGCGCCAAGTTGTCCGGCATTCGGAATGGCGAGCCTGGCCAATGCCTGAGCATCGCCCGACCAGGGATGCAAGCGCGCGATCGCGGCCTCCCATCGAACTGCACCCGCATCCGCGGCCTCGCGTGCCGCCTTGGTTTCCCTCATGTACCCGCTGGCCCTTGCCGTCGACAAAGCCGAAACCAGCCTTGCCCTGGCAGGCTCGGGCACGGCCCGTTCTTCGCCGACCCGCTCGCGTGCCGCATGAAGTGCATCAGCAGCAGCCGCAGCCTCCTCGCGCGCAACGCGCACGCTAGTAACGATCCCGGATCGCTGCTCGACCATGATGCGCACAGTGCCAATGGTTGCAGCAGGCAAGAGCAGCTTGGCAGGATGTGGCTCCGAGGACCTTCCAAGCGCGGCAAGGCAGGTCGCCACGGTATTGTCGAGGATTTGCAGCTCCGTCCTGCGACTTGGAAGGTCCAGGCCGGCCGAGACGTGGCGCACCTTGCGGTCAGTCAAGCCGCGAACCCGTTCGGAAATCGCAAGTATCACCGCGTCCACATCGACCGAGGCGATTTTCGTCGTCACCCGCGCGAGCTCGTCCACACTTGCGGATAGCCGCGTTCTCAGACTGGCATCGGTCTCGATCATGTCGGCGACGCTGCCCGTCCAGGTCCGTGACGGGGAAGCGATTTCAGGCAACTCGGCTAGTTGGGCTTCCTTACGTCGGATATCGGCAAGGATCGGGATCGCGCGAAGATATTTGGCGATGGTATCGAGCCGAGTCGACAGTACCGACCGTTCGGCGATGCTGCGGTCGTATTTTTCTGTCGCGTCCAGGCGCTCTGTCTCGAGAGTTTCGAACGTCGACGCCAAGGTGTCGATCGCCTCCTTCCCGGACTTCAGTTCCGCAAGCCGCTTCTTGAGCAGTGCAAGCTCGGTTCCGTGTGCCTGCTTGCGATAGAGCCGGTCTGCTTCGGCCTCGAGTACGCTCAGTATATCGCTTGCGTGCCCGAGCCCGGCGCTGGCGGTGAACAACAGCTTGCCCAGGTCGCCGCGCGATTCCAGGATTGATTTTCCACCTGCTTCCAGCGTTTCGTCGTCCAACGAGAACATGGTCTCGTATGCATCGCGAGACAGCCCGGCGAGATGTGCTGATATCGCCATTTCGCTGACTGGTTGGCCATTCGCGTTCAACAATGAGTTGGTGCGCTGTTTCGTGCGTGTGAACGTGTGCTCCGCGCCGCCGAGTTCGAGCACCCCGCCGATCCGCATCGCGCTGTACTCGTGCAGGAAATTGTAGCGGCTGCGTTCCTCGATGCCAAACAGCAGGTCGAGATAGCCGGAAAGCGCGGTCGACTTGCCGGCCTCGTTCAGGCCGAAGACGATATGCAGGTCGGGACCGGATTCCGGTTTCGGCCCGAAGTCGATCGCTCTGTCGGTGAATTTGCCATAACGGATGAGCTCAAGTCGCCGGAGCCTCATTGTGATCCACCGGCCTTCAGGCGGGCGGTGACCAGGTCGGCGCCGTTGGCAAGCACCCTGTCGAGGAACAACTCCAGCTCAGCCTCGTCCTTACCCGCGAAATCGCGCCCGTCAGGCGGAAGATCCGCGATCATCTTCTGTACCAACGCCCTCGCCTCGGCACGGAAAGCTTCCGAGCTGGCATCGGCACGCATGGATTGAGCGAGTTCGAAAATCGGATCAGCGACGCCCTCAGATGTTTCGGCTGCGGGTGGCGAGACGTTAAGTTCGAGCTTCTCCACCCAGGTTTCGCCAACCTGTTCCGCGACCTGCTCAGCTTCCGCGAGCAGCAGATCCCGGTCGCGGATCAGTGCCCACGACAAAGGCGACATGCCGCTCAGACCGAGGCGCACCACGGCATGGCGGGATCTGACGGAGGCCCGGATAGCTTCGAGCGCGGATCGGACACGCCCGACGACTTCGGACCATTCCACCGTTACGGTCAGGTCAACGCTCACCCGCTCGAATTGCGCGATACTGGTCAGCCTTTCCTCGATCTCGATGGTGCGGTCGTCTCGTATCGTCACCAGCGTAACGGATTTCTCTCCGTCCTCGTTGATGTCCCTGCCCTGCGGAATTCCTGGCATCACCACGGTGCTCGCCCCAGGATGGACGTGGCGGACATGGATGTGCCCGAGCGCCCAGTACTCGAAGCCATGACTGTGCAGGTCGGCGACGTTGCAGGGCGCGTAGACGTCGTGGCCGGGCGATCCGGCCAGGCTCGTATGCATGATGCCGACATTGACCGCGCCTTCACGCGGAGCTGAATACTTGGGAAGCAGACTGTCCGGCGCCTTTGGGCTCGCGAAGCTCAAGCCGTGGAACATGACGTCAAGCCCGCCGGCTGTCTGCAGCGCTGACTGGGGACGGCCGCCGAAGATCGTGACCGTGTCCGGGAACACGAGCTGTTTCGATATCCGCGACATTGCGTCATGATTGCCACGGATCTTGAAAACCCTGATGCCGGCCTGGTGAAGTCGTGTCATCTGTGACGCCAGAAACCGCGCCGTTTTCATCGACGTCTGGTCGCCATCATAGAGATCGCCGGCAATGACCAGGGCATCGACACGTTCCGCAAGGCAGAGGTCAACTATGGAGATGAATGCCTGACGGCTGGCGTCTCCGACAAGTTCGGCAAGGTCGGGGTTTCGCATCGCCAGCGAACGCAGTGGCGAGTCGAGATGAATATCGGCCGTGTGTACGAATCGAAATGCCATCGAGCGGTCTCCGCCCACGAACATATCGATGTTCGATCGCGGTCCGATAGAAGAATTTCACGACACGCGGTGTTGGGTGTCCAGACCAGGTTACTGTCAATGGGCGCTTCCGCCGCTATCGTGTTAGAGGGTGCGGTGGTCAAAATTCGACACGCTATCCCGGCAACAGCGAGCGGAGTACGGCGGCGAGCGTTTCCTATGGACACCATTCTGGCTCAGCCAACTTCAAGACGTCCTCTTCGTCCTTCCCGTCGACCAGGAGGAGCGCGACGAATAAACTATCTCAAACCTCTCTCTTTTAGGGGGATTATTTTGTAGAGGGCTAGTAAATTCGGCTCCTTTAGTTGAAAGAGCCATATAGGCGAATACTGTCGCGGGCAATCTGCGTACGCTTGTTTGATCTACCGGCAATATGTCCCGGCGCTGGTACGCTTGGCTAGGGAGGGAATATGAGCTTTGCCTCATGGAGAAAGTGTGATTTTCAAATTCATACGCCCCGCGATCCTGCTTGGGTCGGGGTAAGGACTGTTGGGTTAGGCGAACCCACAAAGGGAACTGGCGCCCCAGCAACGGCGCAGGACGTTGATGTAGCGCGCAAACAGTGGGCGAATGAATTTCTGGATCAATGCTTCGCCGGAGGTTTGAATGCCATCGCCCTCACCGATCACCATGAGATGGTGTTTGTCCCTTACGTTCAGCAAGCAATCGCGGAACGAAAGGCGGCCGATGCCCAATTTGACTTCTGGCTTTTTCCAGGAATGGAGCTCACAGCGGCTGGTGGGAAGCAATGCCTGATCATCTTTGACGCCGACATTTCGGAGGATTGGCGCAGACAGGCACAGGGGAAGCTTGGCATCGTCTATGCCGATCTTGACGAAAAGCACGCCAAAGGTCCAAAGGTCACCCAACTCGCCTCCCACTACGCCGATATCGGCGCCGAGTTGGATAAACTCGAAGGGCTTCGCGGCAAGTACATCGTTCTACCGAATGTCTCCCAAGGCAACAGCCACACAGTCTTGACCGACGGGGGCCACGCGGATTTCCGTCGTATGCCTTATGTCGGCGGCTATCTTGATCAAGGCCAAACGCACTCCACGCTGGGGAGCAAAAACCAAAAACGGCTTTCCGGTCTCGACAAGACTTGGTGCACGCGGGAGATTTTCCCGCTTCCAACTTCGGACAGCCGATCGGCCGATTTTTCGATGGTTGGGTCAAACAGTACCTGGATAAAGCTCGCAGCTCCGACAGCGGAGGCAATCCGCCAAGCATTCCTTGGTCACAAATCCCGTATCACCATCAAGCCACCCCAACTCCCTTCCCTCGTGGTGTCTGAGATCGAGATCGACGGCTCCGCAATTTTGGAGAAAACTAAATTCCCTTTCAGCCCCGAGTTCAACTCCGTCATTGGCGGACGGGGCAGCGGGAAGAGCTCATTCCTTGAATATGTGTCCTTTGGCTTAGGCCGCAGCTGCTATGATGTGGAGCGCGACCATTATTCGGGAACACAACGCATGCGTGATCTGATCAACGACACGCTCATTGCAAAGGGTGCACGGGTCAAGCTAACTGTCACACAGGACAATGCGGCTTTTGAGATTGTTAGGGGTCCTGCCACCGCCTTTCAGCCGACGATTACCTATCCCAACGGCTCGAAGCAGACTGCAACGGTCAAAGAGCTTCGGGCACTATTCCCTGCCGTAGTGTATAGCCAAGGCGAGCTCGCAGAGATTGGAAAGCAGGCAGGCAAGAAAACCCAGCTTTCGGACTTACTCCAGTTTGTAAATCCGGATTACAAGCGCGAAGACGACCGCCTGACCCTCGACATTGAAGCTGCCAAGGTCACGGTCAAGGGCGGCGTACAAAGCCTCGCTGCGCACTGGATATTGCAATCTCAACTGCGCAAGCTCACCACGACCAAGGCGTCGCTCACTCAGCGCGTCGAAGCACTTGAAAAGACGCTTCCGGCCCTGTCCGAAGAAGATCAGTCCATTGTCGCGTATTTCGATAAGGCGAATGACTTTGAATCGAAGCGGCTCCAGGCGTCAAAACACGCGGACCAGATAGTCGAAGAGCTGGACAAATCGATCACGGAGCTCGTTAACGAACGCGATCTAGCGACCGATTTGGCAGATGACTCGGCGGCAATCCGCAAAGGCTATGGCGAATTGTTTTCAACGTTCAGCGCCGGCATAAAACAGTTCAAATCCGATATGAGAGCCAAGCGCTCAACATTGGCTGCTGCTGAAACCGAATGGGCGGCAAATTTCAAGGTGGCAAGGACAGCAAGAGACGAGGTTCTCGAAAAGCTGGGTGCACACAGGACCGCTACAAGCCAGATCATCAAGCTTCGCGAAGAGATCACCGACCTGACCAACCAGATCGGCGATTTGGACGCGAAAATAAAGGCCAATGGAGACCCGGCCGCCGGTTTAGATGAAAAGCTCGTTGCCCTCAGAGCACTAAATGATCGTCGTACGGAACGGACGCAGGAGTGGGCGAAAGAGATCGAGCGTCTGTCGAACGGGAAAATCAAAGCGATCGTAGATGCGGCGGGCGACGTTTCGGAGATCAAAGACGCAGTCGATCTTCTCGCCAATAAAACCGGATCACAAGAGGCAACCCGTCTCAAAGAATTGGATGATGCGGTTGCCAAAGACACGCCCATAGCGTTCCTCGACAAAATGCGCGCCGATAGCCTTTCGCTGTTGTATTGGCGTCAGATAGGCGCGGCTAGCGGTGAGAAGCAGCCAGATAGTGCAGTCTTGTTCGGAGTGCTTGGTGACACAGATCGCATTCGCGCGGCCTTGAGCGAAAAACTGGACACGACACGGGTAGAAACAGTTGCGGCCGCACTTCCGAAGCCCATGATTACCCTCTCCTATTCAGATGGCGCTAAGGAAATTGCCTTCGAAAAGGCTTCGGAGGGCCAGCGTGCGGCGGCGTTGCTCTTTATGCTTCTAGAGCAACCTGGGGGGCCGTTGATCATAGACCAGCCCGAAGGCGATCTCGATAATCGCATCATTGCTGAGCTTACTGACAAGCTGCACACTGCAAAGCAAAACCGGCAGCTCATTTTTGCCAGTCACAATGCAAACATTGTCGTCAATGGATCGTCAGAGTTGGTTGGCCATCTTGACGTAAAAGATACAGGCGAACGCCAGTTTGAATGCGCGGGTGCAATCGATACGCCATCGATTTGCAAGGTCATTACCTCCACCATGGAGGGCGGTGAGAAGGCATTTAAAGACCGCCAAAACAAATACGGGTACTGATTTTGGAGGCCGCCGTTCAGGTGTGTCTGGTGTAATCCGAACTCACCTGTTTCCCATCGTCGATATACTTCACTCGGCTCCATCACCTTCGTTGCTTGAGCAAGAGGGCGACGCAGAAGCAACTGATAGAAAAGTGCCTCAGCTATTGCGAGGAAGATGGCCCTCGCCTCGGAGCTTTCCTGACCATGACCGACTTTACAGTTTTTCCTCCTTCACGTGGTGATCCGCCGTCCTTCACAGGAGTGGCATTGCTGCAGGACCGGTGGAACGACTACAGTTTTATGACTCAGTACCACCTTGTGGTTTCGGTGCCGGAGTTCAGCGGCCTGATTGGAGCAGTGAAGATATTACGCCGCAGTCAGACCGAATCTGACGATCTGCAACTTCCAACTGGGCCTCTCTCGCCACTCGGTGACGACTTCGTTTCG
This sequence comes from Mesorhizobium sp. M0904, assembly GCF_040319475.1. Lineage (NCBI taxonomy): Bacteria > Pseudomonadati > Pseudomonadota > Alphaproteobacteria > Hyphomicrobiales > Phyllobacteriaceae > Mesorhizobium > Mesorhizobium sp. M0904. The sequence continues at coordinate 50,648 of NZ_JAMYOC010000028.1, forward strand.
CTCGGACAAGAGCTTGACTACTACGAAAGACTGGCCGGGTTGCCCGAGACGCTTCGCCAGGAGATTCTGGCCTTTCTCCGCGATGCGCTAGCATTCCCACAGCACGCTGAGACGTTCGCTACGGAAAAAGGATGGAGTACCTCCATCCTGCGATATGTTGACTGGGACAGCTTCCGCCGTGACGCTGCGGTTCTGCTGAACCGCGACTACGATCGCGTCGCGCGCCTTGGCCTAGAGGTTTCCTTCCACGTTGAGGGTTGGGTCGATCCGCTTCGGATCGATTTCAAAGCGCCCGGTGGTCATTTGTTTTGGGACACGAGCGTGCTGCCCGAGAGAGTTGCGGTACTGATAGGTCGTAATGGTTCGGGCAAGAGCACACTGCTTTCGCGGCTTGCGCGCGTGCTCCACGCCTCCCAGCGCGAACGCGCGAGCGAGCCGCTGAAAGCACTCGGTGCGATCTCACCTCTCGGGATCGGCTTCACGCGAATAGTCAACGTCGCCTATAGTGCGTTCGATGCGTTTCAGCTCCCCGGGGTCGATTATCGTGAGCGGAAACAGATTGTCGACGACCTAGAGCGTGGCGTTGGCCGCTATCACTATTGTGGCCTTCGCGACATTGCATCGGAAGTTCGTCAAGCGGAAGGCATAGGTGACATCGATGGCACGCCCATCCAACCGCAGGACCTTGATCGGCAAGAACGTATTATTCTCAAGACGAGTGAGCAGCTGTCTAAGGAGTTCGGAGCCATTGTTCTTCGCATCAAGGAGAGCGGCCGGCAAAACCTCTTCAACGAAGTCTGTCGCGTTCTGGGTTCAGACTCATCGTTCTTCGATCTCGGCTCCGATCCTGCTGCCTCAATTTTCGAGTACGCTGTTCCTTGGTTTCGTGTCTGGAGCACCGGCCATAAGATAGTTATGCATGCCGTCGCGTCGCTCGTCGCCTATACCGAGCCTAAGTCAATCGTCCTAATTGATGAACCCGAGAGCCATCTCCATCCACCGCTACTAGCAGCCCTCATGCATGCGGTACGCATCATTCTACGGCAGAACGATGCGTTCGCTGTTGTCGCAACACACTCACCTGTGGTGGTACAAGAAACGCTCGCTCGCCATATTGCGATCGTTCGGCGGTCGGGAGCGGAAATAAGGATATTCTCACCTCGCATAGAGACTTATGGCGAGAGTATCGGCGAGGTCACCAACGAAATCTTTGGCCTCAACGTCGACGCGACGGATTTCCATAGCGTGCTGTCTCAGCTTGTAGACACCGGGCTTTCCCTCGAAAGCATTGAAGGCCTGTTCGAGCGTGGGTTGAGCCTGCAGGCTAGGGCCTTTGTGATGACGAAGCTTGCGAGCAAAAGGACCTGAAATGTGGGTCATCACTCCCCAACAACTCGGCGACGTTGATGAAGCGCTAAATGCCGCCCTAACACTGACGAACGGTGCCGCAGTCTACGCGATGTCACCTGCCGAGCGTGCAGCATTGCATGAGGTCTACCAACTATACGACGCGTGTCTCGGTCAACCACATTTGGACCTTACTCCAAACGTGCTCGATACCGCTCGTCCCCACATGCGCTCGGCATACGATCAGGTCCAAATTGGTGGGCGCCTGGCAGCGCTCCGTGAGCAACTCTTAGCGTCGACCGATCAGTGCCCCTATTGCGGCTTTGGGGAACCGCGCGACCTAGATCATTACTTACCCCGCAGCGTATATGGTGAGCTCGCGATATATCCTCGCAATCTGATTCCAAGCTGCAGTCCATGTAACAATGCAAAGAGAACGATAGTTCCTGGCCTGGGCCCAGCGCACGGCCCTGGATTAATACACGCGTATTTTCAAGATTTGCCCGATATTGAGTTTCTGAAGGCGCAGATAACGTTCGAAGGTGGTGCTCTAGAAGTACGGTTTTGGATCGACAGCCCTGATTTAGAGGCGGATCTCGCAGCTAAACTCGAATTTCAACTCGGTCGACTAAAGTTGAATGAGCGGTTCCGCAGCCAAATTAATAAATTCCTCTCAGAGCAGCGTACCGCTATGCGCATGTTCAACGAGATCAGCCCTGAACTTTTCGCACAGTACCTTGGTCGCTGCGCAAATAGTCTATCCGGATCGTTTGGGCGGAACGATTGGCGGGTTGCACTGTTGCGCGCGCTATCCGAACATCAAGAATTCTGCACTGCGCCAGAGCTGTATATTGGACTATGAGTTCCTCATTGTCGTCGGACGCATCCGGCTAGGTTGCTACAACTCACCTGCAGCATTCTTCATCCGCTCCAGATGCTCCACACAGATTTGTTCCGCAGACTTCTGAAGCTCCTCCGTCCGCTCGCCCAACTAGACAAGCGCTTCCTCGGTTATCTCGGAGTGCTCGGAATACCGAGCTTTGACATAGGCCTCGTTTAGGTTGTTGAACCGCGCTGGCGCATTTTCACAATCGCATGCGAGCCACTGACGATGAAGGGCTATCGCAGCGATTTTGATCTGCTGGCAGTCGTCAACAACAACAAGCTCGCCGACTTCGCTTACTGGTACAAGGCAGTCGACGTGTCCGTTATAGCAGCCTTCGACATATACGAAAGGCTGCCAGATCCGAGTGCGAGCTACCGATCCCGGCGGTTACGCGACTTCATGCGGCGTATGACTTCCCAGTGTGTTGGAGGCGATCAGGGGCAAGTCCTTGGCGCTGATTCTTTCCACCATTGTGACCAGTGTCATTAGGTCGTTTGTGAGGAAGTTGTCGAACTTCGCCAATGCGGGTTGCGCTAGTCGTACAGCCAGGTCTTTTCCGTGTGGCGCCGGCGAACCGGCTATGTCCTGCAGCGTTTGCATGGCCTTCTCCGCTTCGCATTCCTGAAGCTCAATGGCATGCCCGAAATGCGATGCTCTAACCTCGCGCGACAGCAGTGCCAGGGTCAGCGTCTGCAGTTTCCTGGTTCCGACCCAAGGGAAAATCAGGACCCCCTCTCCATGCGTAATGATTGAACGACGATTCAGCTGCAGGTCCAGGAACGAACTGCGCGCCTCATCCAGCAGCCGCTTTGCGGCGGGATCGAGATATGGATAGGCCTCGTCGGATGCGAGAACCGTGCGCATCGTTGCCACCACATGATCGTGGATCGCCGCCCCCTTGCCATTGAAATGCGGTGGCTTTCCCGCCCGTGTCGGCTTGACCATGATGACCCGAGCGCGATCGTCGATTTCGCTGACTTGCCAGCGGCGCCCCGCAAAAATGATGGTTTCGCCACGTGCAACCGGGGAATTCAGCGGGTAGGTGCCGAGTGTGCGTGCATCGTGAATGATGCGGTACTCTCGTTCCGTGGCGAAAACAGCATAGAATTCGTACGATTCCGTGATTTTTTCCCCGGTCGATCCGATCATGAGCAAGCCTTCCGGAGACTGCTCAAGCAACTGGTTTTCAGGTGTGGCCATGCACCGGAGCAATTCGGCAAACAGCCTCCTGTCCACGGCTCGGAAGGGGCCGCGCTCGCATAACAGTTTCCAGGCGACCGTCGGGCTTACGCCCCCCGTCTGTGCTATCAGTGCCATCACTTGATGGAGGAGCGTTGAAAGATGCAGGCCAGCTGGCAATGGCGGCTCACACCATCCCCCCCGCAGGCACTCAACCATTGCAATCGACTGAACCAGATCCAGGCGTAAGCGATCAATTGGGTGTCGCCCCTTACCAATGGGGGGCTCGATGACGAACATGCGCAGCGTTGCGGGCTTTCCGGCCCTGCGGCCGGATCGGCCAAGGCGCTGGCGAAGTGATGCGACCGAAAAACCGGGCCCGATCTGGGCGATTGTCTCCACCTCGCCAATATCGATTCCGAGTTCCAGGGTGGTGGTCGCGACCGCCGTGGTCGGGCGCGGATCGTCTCGAAGTCGCGCTTCGACCTCCTCGCGCATTGCCCTTGCGAGATTGCCATGATGCGGGAAGAACTCATTTGGAAAGCTCGCTTCGTCGCACATCGAACGCAGCATGTCGGCATAAACCTCGACATTGGCGCGAGATCCGGCAAACAGCAGATTGCTCTGGCCGCGCAGCAGACGAAACAAGTCGGCCGCAAGCGCCGCTGGGACCGTCGGTTGTTCGAAAGGTTCGGCCGACTTTCTGGGCGGATCGCCATCGTCTGATGTGACCGTGAGATCGCCCGGGGCGGTGCCGTCCAGCAGATAACCCCGGATCTGCAAACGGACCCCGTTTCCCTCGTCCTCGCCTTCCACGATCGTGACGCTGGTCCCTTTGCCGGGCCGCAGCGCCTCGGCAGCCAGGCTCATGTCGCCAAGTGTTGCCGACAGCCCAATTCGATCGATGCGGTCTCGCGCGGTCGCCACTTCGATCCTGTTCAGGATCGACTGCAGCTGCATGCCACGCTCGGTGCCGATGAAGGCATGCAACTCATCGATGACCACCGCATCGAGGCGCGAAAACAGCTGCGTAACCTCACCGCCCCTGCGAACGAGCAACGCCTCCAGCGATTCCGGCGTGATCAGCACGATACCTGACGGGCGTTTCCGTGCCCGGGTTTTGGCGTCCGCCGATACGTCGCCATGCCATTTGTGCAGGAGGACGCCACTGCCCTCGCACAGGCTCTCCAGCCGCCGGTGCTGATCGTTGATCAATGCCTTCAGTGGGCTGACATAGAGGATGGCGAACCCATCGGCGCTGCCTGCGTGCTCGGCATACCGGGTCAACAACGGCAGGAAGGCGGCTTCAGTCTTGCCGGCGGCAGTGCGTGCGGAGATCACGACATCGCCGCCCGCGAGGATGGCCGGAATGGCTTTTTCCTGGACATCACGCAGGGACGACCATTTCCGCTGCCATATCCAGCGCCTGACCGGCTCGGAAAGCGTGTCAAATGCGGAGGGTTGCAAGCTCGTCGTCCGATCCGCCTTCGACGTCGTCGATCGCCTGGTCGCCAGCACTGCCTCGATCTTCCGCGACATCCATTGCGCCGAGCATCTCTTTCCAATCCGTGCCGGGGTTTTGCTGCAGGATCGCGAGCAGATCGACGAAGGCCTTCACCGTGTTGCGCGGGGTACGAAAATAGGCCTCGCCGATCCGGTTGGCGCAATGGTCCATGAATGCGTGGAGCGCCTCATCCGGTACGAGCCATTTTTCCTGATCGCCCGCCGCAAAGACGTCGCGTAGCCGCTCCAGGAGATGGTAGAGTTCTTCCGGCGTCAGGTTCGGCAGATTGACCACCGGACCGGAATAGTCGGCAAGGCCATTGCCGGCAAAGCTGTTCCCGGCAAGGCGGGACTGCAAGGCCTCGTAAGAGTACAGGCCGCGCCGCGTGTCGAGCAGGAATTCCGGCGTCCCGCCCAATATGAAGCCGATACCCTGCGTCGTGCCCTGCAGAACATCGTTGAAGATGCGCAGAATCTGCTCGTAATTCTGTTTGCGGGCCTGGGCGCTCTGCAGCTTGTAGAGATTGACGAGTTCGTCGAGACAGATCAACAGGCCGCCGAAGCCAGCGAGCCTTGTGAAACGGGCGAGCAGTCTCAGGCCATCATAGAAGGACGCGTCGTCGATGATGGTACGCACGCCCAGGTCGGCCCGCGCCTCTGTTTTGGTCGTGTATTCGCCGCGCAACCAACGCAGCGCCGCGTCCTGCAAATTGCCATTTCCTTCCTCGTAACCGCGCGCATAGGCAACGATCACGGTTGCGAAATCATATCCGCCGACCATCTCGCGAAGGTCGCCAAGACCGTCCTTGATCGCGGTTTCGATGGTCGTCCCGCTGGAGGAAGCCCGCTCCGACGCTTTCTGGATGTAGCTTTCCAGAATGTTTCTGAGCGCCCCTCCGTCTGGAGCAGTGCGGGTCGCCAGGCTGGTGGCAAGCTCGGCATAAAGCGTTCGCGCCTGTCCACCGGTGGCATGGATGCGTCGGTCCGGAGAGAGGTCGGCCTGGCAGACGGCGAGCTTGCGCTGAAGTGCGATCTGCCTGATGAGGAACAGGAAGAAGGTCTTGCCGGCACCATAGGCGCCAATGACGAGACGGATGCTCGAGCCGCCATTGCTGATACGCTCTATGTCCTGAATCAGCGCTTCGATCTCGCGCTGGCGTCCGACCTGGATATGCTGGAGCCCGATGCGCGGTACGACGCCGGCACGCAAGGCACTGATGATGGTGTCTCGATCTCTCGGTTTGATCGGTGGGGTTTTTGTCGTCATGCTGACATTCCTTCGACAGACACGGTAAGCGACGGAGGCTGGGGAATAGTCTCGGGAAACAGGCTGGTGTTGACGGTGACAGGGTCCTCGCCGTCCAGGACGAGTTCATCGAAGCGGTCGAGCGACCAATCGTTCAGTGCTTGCTTCGCCGCGCCCGGCATCAGATCGGCACCACGCACCAGACGCTCGAAATCCGAAGCTGTCCAGTTGTCCTGCTCGATCAGTTGCGACAGAAGCCACGCATAGCGTCGCTCCAGTCCGTCGAAGCGCGCGTCGCCATTGGACGTCTCGATTTCCTCGATCGCGGGCGGAAGCTCGATCGGCGGCTCTGCTTCGTCGACGAAGATATCGGCAAGGACGCTGGACGTGCTCCGTGTTTCGCGTCGGATCGCTTCCAGACGCGAGATGTCGACGCGCATCGCAGGCGCTCCAGGAGGCGCCAGCGACACCGGAGTGCCCGGCGGCTGGATCCCGGCGGGGATAACCAGGGGAAGATCGTCACTTCCGTCACGCGGCTTGTTCTGCGGCGCAACACTCCCATGCAGTCGCGAATACAGGGAGTTTTCGTCGAGATCCATCAGCCTGAACAGTTTCTCCAGCTGCGACACTTCTCGTGCGTGAAGGGTTCCGTCTGCCGCGGCGACAGCCACCAATTCATCGGCAAGGTCTTCGCGGCGGTCCTCTGGCACGTCTCCTATGCGTTTGGTCCAATCCACCACGCGGCTGGCATCGGCTGCGCAGACGGTGAGTTCGGCTTTGAGGCGTACACGTTCGTCCCTCGACAGACCGGGCGCTTCGTTAATCCTGCCGAAGAGCCTGCGTTCCTCCAAGGGGTGAAGGAGACCGTCGGCGAAAGCGATCACCATGCCGAGCATGATTGACAATTGCATGGGACGGTAGTGGTCGCCGGGCTCGAGGTCAGCTTCGGCTTCACGCTCCAGAGCAAAGACCATCGCCAGTTCGTCTGGCTTTGCCGACTTCAGGGAAAAGGAAGGGTCGGCGGTATGGCCATAGCCAAAGGCGGCCAGAATTGCTGAGAGTTCCTTCTGCTTCGCCCGCGCGGAAATTTTGTTGGGCTCCATCCCGGCCAATTCAGCGAGTTGTCGCATGGGTATCAATATTCCATCACGCGCTAGTTCCTGGAGCCGGCTCAATGGGCGACCAGCGAGTGTTTCACAATTCTTCACGCGCAAACCCAAGGGCAGCTGAGCCGCAGCCGCAAGGCTAGGCCTCAGTCCCTCCGAACGGCCGAGCATGCGGCTGTAGTTGTCGAGCCGATCCGTGCAGTCGTCGAAGATGCGGCGTGCACCGCCTATCGGTTCGCTGCGGTTTGTGATGTCCGGCAGGTCACCGCCAAAGGCGCGGATTGCAAGATCGAACGTCCCGCTGCAGGCACGGTAGTTGACCTTCAGTTTTCGTACTCCGGCGGCCGGAACGCGCACACCATTTGGATATTGCTTCTCCACCGCTTCCGCGAACAGCTCTCGCAACAGAGTCTGTGCCCGTCGCGCCGGCGTTCGCACCCTCGTTTCGGGGTCGGCTAGGACGTAAGCCAACAAAAGGTCCGGCTCGATCGCCTCTCCGCTGCGCACCCGCATCCCGAGGGCGACCTTCAGCATTATCGGGATCTCGTAGCTATTTTCCTCGACCTCCAGATCAAACTTTTCTGGCAACCGAGCCGATTTTAGCTGGTAGGCCGAAAGCAACGCACCAGCATAACGCTTGAACGAACCATTCCCTCCATACACCTGCAATAGCCGGCAAACCTCGGCAACGACACCATCGGCGTCGGGTGGGCTTTCTTCCAACATGAGGCGGCGTTCGAGACCGTAGAAGTAGAGGAACACGTATCCGATATAGGCGTCGGGATCGGATCGCGATCCGGCAAGCCAGTCCAGAAAGGATTTTCGCGCCGGGGGCGAAATGCTCAAGTAGGACGGCCAGTAGCCCATCGTCTGACCGAGCGGATCGCCGTGAGCGCCCACGGTCAATCTCGGGTCGATCAGGCAGTTCTCCGGGTCGGTTGAAGTGCCCTGCCTCGGCAGGTGCTCGCCTACATAGATCATGCCCCCGGGAATGTCATGGCTTCCCACCATTGCTGCTGTATTCGCAGGAATCCAATGTGCCGACTGGCGGGCGGTGGGGCTCGCTCGCACTGCGGGTAGCCGGTCGAACCACCGCGGCTGGTCCGTTCGGGCCGTGTTGGGAACAAGCATAGGGCCGCGTTGCCGAATGAAATCCGAAACCTGAGCATTGTCCGATGCGAGCGATCCATCGGTTGTGGTCGTTACCGGGGTGACCTTGGTGGTTTCAATGCTTTGCCAACCCGTCTTTGCGGGAGCGGCTGAAGGATTGGGCAGTGGTTTGGGCGGTCTAATGGCTCCGCGTTGTCTGATGAAGTCGTGGACAGCTCTATTATGTGCGGCGACAGAAGTCGCAATATCTGATGGTAAGGCTTGTTTCTGTTCGACCGGTTGTCTTGCAACTGCAATATTGGCTGGAGCGATCAGATCGTTCCGAACCAAGAGGTGCCTGTTGCGTCTGGCCGATTGGTAGAGACCGCTATCAAGTTGGCTGCCCTTGCTTTCGGAACCCGACGGCTGCGTCTGATCCGTTGCGGCCGTAGGGGGAATGAGAACAGGACCGCGTTGTCGAATGGATTCCGCTATCTGAGCACCATGCGATGCGAGCGATCCCGTTGTCGTTACCGGGGTGACCTCGCTGGCCTCTATGCTTTGCCAACTCGTTTTTGCGGGAGCGTCCGGCTGCCTGGCTGAAGGATTGGCCCCTGATTTAGGCCATCGGATTGCTCCTCTCTGTCGGATGAAATCGTGGACGGCGGCGTTGTGTACCGCAAGAGAAGCCGCAATATCCGCCGGCAGGACCAGCTTTTGGTCGACTGGCTGCCTTCCAGCAGCATTGTTGGCTGGAACCATGCGATCGGTCGGGCCATGGAGGCGATGCCTATCGGTTCTGGCCGACCGGTTGGGAGTGCGCTCAGGTTCGCTGCGCTTGCTTTCGGATGCCGTTGGAACCGACTCCGCTGCTGAATTTCTTCGGCGTCGCCGCAGGAAGAAGAACGCGGCTGCGATCCCTAGCAGGCCCAAATAGATCAAACGTGGCGTTGGGCTGGTTGGCCTCTCTCTGACCTTGTTGGGCTCCGGCGCCAAACGATCGGATTTGGCTGAAGCCCCCTCCGTATGCGTCAGCAAAGGCGGTGCCTGGCCGACATCGCCACCAGCTTTCCCGGCTTCCACGTTACTTGTCTCTGGAGTTACCGTCGTTGGAACACCAGGCTGCTCCAAACTCGAAGGGCGCGCATCCGTGGCTATGGGCGTCAACGGGCCACGCGCCACCTTGGGTTTCGGAAAAAGCGCCGCTGACGTCGCTTCGTCCAAAGTACCCGTCTGAGGAAGATTGCTCGCTTTCTGGAATGCCTTGAGCGCACTGATGGACCGACGTCCCCAAATTCCATCCGCGGTGCCGAGATCGTACCCATGTTCGGTAAGGGCCTGTTGAACCTGCCGCGCAGAGTATCGGGATTCCTGGGCAGTGGCGGTGCCTGCAACACTCAGCACTGTCGCCAAGGCGACAGCCACCGTCCAAGGAAATGGCAACCTCATCCCGTTTGCCCCGCCGCCCCGTTTAAGCATAGCTGGGATAAGTTCCTTTGAGAACTCGCGCTGTTACATTTCCTCCAAATGAGAACGGAGGTTCAACAGCAGAAACTGCCGATCTCTTTGATTGCACTCTTCCCCCCTCGAACTCGTCCTCGTTCAGCCCGAACAGAAGCTCCATTCACGATAGCCGATCTGGACAACGGATGGCTCTAAGGCCGGGCCAAACGAGGCCGGGCTGAATTTCGACCGATGTCCGAAATATGCCCGCAAATTTCGGACAATGCGCCACCTGTCGGCCTGCCCACTGCCTATCGCCGATCGATCTATTGATCATGTACATGCAAACGCAGCGGTCGTTCCGTCGTCAGCGTCCAGGTATTCGTCGGCCTCGACTTCAACGGCCTCTTTGAGGCTGGCAAAGTCGGACATGATGTCACCAGCCAGCAGCTTCTCCTTGCTCAGCAGTCCGGCATCCTCCAGCGCTTCGAAATCCGGCAGGTCGCGCAGCGTGTCGAGACCGAACTCCAGCAGGAATTCTTTGGTCGTGACGCATCTGACGCGGCCGGCCTATGCCGATGCCATCGGTGCCGCGGTCGGCGGAAACGAGCGAGCCGTGGATCTGACACAATCTGAAGTGCTGGTGCTGATGTGTGTGGCGTACTTCCAGCCGATCACCCCCGCCGAGCTATCTTCCTTCTTCGGCAAGGAGATCAGCCGCGATCTCATCGGTCATCTGCGCGGCGCGAAGCTGATTGCGTCCGGTCCGCGCAGCCCGACGCCCGGCGCGCCCTACACCTACGCCAGCGGCCTGATGACCATGCGCGCGCTGGAGGCCGCGAAGGCGCTTGAAGCCGACAGGATCGGCTGCGCCGTTCTGCACGTTCCGACGATCAAACCTCTGGATACGGAGGCGATACTCGCTGCCGCGCGCCGTTCGGGACGGCTGGTGGTGGCGGCGGAGAACCACACCATCATTGGTGGCCTTGGCGAAGGCGTTGCCGCGCTGCTGATGCGCGAGAGAGTGACCCCAGTCTTTCGCCAGATCGCCCTGCCCGACGAGTTCCTCGACGCTGGCGCGCTGCCGACGCTTCACGATCGCTACGGGATCTCAACTTCCGAGCTCGTGCGCCGCGTCCGCATTTGGAGCGAAGGAGAAGTAAGAGCTCTCCCCACACAACAGTTGAGTCATCGACCTTGACCTTGCCCCTCTTATCTAATCCGGTTTGAAGTTCGTTCTGGCCCATCGAGAGGACCAGGACATGAAACGTAGCCGCTTCTCTGAAGAGCAGATCATCGGAATTTTGAAGGAACATGAGGCCGGGGTATCGGTTGCCGATCTGTGCCGCAAGCACGGGGTCAGCGACGCCTCGATTTACAACTGGAAGGCCCGCTTCGGCGGGATGGATGTCTGCGAGGCTCGGCGACTGAAGGCTCTGGAGGACGAGAACACGCGGCTGAAGCGGCTTCTGGCCGACGCCATGCTCGACAATGCCGCGTTGAAGGATCTTGTGGGAAAGAAATGGTGACGCCCGCGGCCAAGCGGAAACCTTTCCAGCGACCAGATCGATCAACTTCAACGCCGACTGCAACGGACCAGGCGATCAAGGAAAGGTGCATCATGAAGCATTCGCGGAGCCGACAATAGCCGACGCCATTCTCGACCGGATCATCCACAACGCCCATCGCATCACCCTCGAAGGCGACAGCATGAGAAAGCAAAAAACACCGCCGCCCTTGACCGGCGCCGAAAACGGCGAAATCAATCGCAAATGACTTCAACCAGGCAACCGAGCGCCGACCCCATCCTGCTGTCCGCGAATTAGTGAAACTGCTGTCCGCGATTTAGCGGAACGACTGTCCCGTTTTTGCGAAATACGCACGTCCGACGCAGCTTGCGTTGACAGAGGCGGTTTTACGCGCAGTTGCAATAGCACTTCCGCCGGCCTATTTTTGTGGAGTTCAATTGTGGTTCGGCCAAGGGCGCTTTGGGCGCCGGACCGGCCCCGTGTAAACCTCATTAAAGAGAGACGAACCCTGCCATGGAAGAATTCTTATCGCGCATCGCCACTGGTGCCGGCATCGGCCCGGCTCTCGCAGAGAAGGCCGTTGGGTTAATGCTGGGTTTCCTGCAACGCCACGCGGCCGACGGTCCCGTTGCGCGCATGATCGCGGCCATTCCCGGAGCTTCGGAATTAGTGGCGAAGTATCATGGCAACGACCCAGAGGGCGGAGGCGGCCTCATGGGGCTCGGCCAGCAATTGATGAGTGAGGGTCTCAGCATTCTAAAGATCGCCGCCATCGCCAACGAGACGATCGCCTTCGCCAAGGAACATGCCGGCGACGAACTCGTGGACGAGGTCCTCAATTCCGTTCCTGGCCTTCCCCAGTTCGTCTGATCAGCGGCAGCCGGGGGCGCATGACCTCGTGCGCCCGTGCCGGCCCGTCTGCGCAGGTAGGCATTCTCCGCCGAGCGCTCCGTACCGATCTCGCCAGACCACCAACCGCCGGGCACGCGAAGCGAGCGTTGGAGTACTTCATTCGTCTGTCCCAAAATCGACCGCAGGCGAACCGATGTGTATAACTTCCGGCGGTAAGGGTTTATCGTGAACGCTTTCGATGAAGCCCGCGAGATAAGCAAACGTATTGTATTTCTCAAGAACCAACCGCTTCGCCTCTTGTATTGCGCCGCGACGCTCCTTCCAGAGGTCCGAGTCGATGATTTCTTGAATTTTTTGGATTACGTTCTTGTCCTCTGGGTCAATCAGAACCATTGAGTCGGAAGGGAAGAACCTCGTGATTGCCGGGCTGCCGTAATAGATCGGCATTGTTTCAGCAACGAAGCAGTCCATAAGCTTCTCTGTAAAATAGTAATCAGCACGAGTATTCTCGAAAGCTATACTGTAACGGTACGGTGCGAGTGCGTCCCATTTATCTCCAATCAGCCGAAAACCTCGGCCGAACAGGTCAAAATCGAGCTCCTCTCTCAGCCGTTCCAGAAACGCCAGCCGATATCGATGCCCTTTAAGCAGGGCGATGTTACTGGTAATCCATGAGAGCCGAAGCGGCTTGTCCACGACTTCGCTGACCAGAAGTTGGTCATATGTCTTTGTTACAGACCAAGACCGAGTGATAGGTGGAGACAAAACGAATCGGCGCTCTGCATTCTGCCGAGCAGCCAGCTCTGCGTCAGACGTCAGGACGATGGTATTTTTCCCCTGCCCTTCATGAAATGCGCGATGAGCTTTCGTCGGCGGTTCGCCGATTGCAAAAATTGTCCTGTTTGGACTCGCCTCGATATCAACAGGGAGCCCAAAAATAGAAGCAGAGTTAAAGACAATATGCCAATCGGGCGCGAAGGATGTCCTGCGTACAAAAGCGACATTGTTCCAGATTCCACTGCCCTTTGGAGTGAGATGGTGGATTGCATCATCCAAAACGCCCCAAGAATCCAGACATGTAGCAACAATGGGCGCCGGACGTTCCGTCAACAATTTGGTCGACAAAGCAGTTCCACCCCATTCACTTCCGTTGGACCGGGAGCAACTCGTGCATCGGGCGCAAGACCTCTCTGCACCTGAAATAGCTCGCGATCCTGATCGGTATCAAACACACGATTCTGTGCGACTTCGCGATTCTGTGCGACTTCGCGCCATTCGACAACTCATCTCTAAGACCGCGGGAATCCCTTCACTCGTGAAGGTACTCAATCGCCATTTCGGATTGCGGTAAGATTGGGCAGCATAAACCTTCCGGGACCCGCTGTCGAGGCAATTGTCGCTTTGCACCTAACCAGGTTCTTCCTCACTTTGTGTGGTGATCAGGCCGGTTGAGTGGCAGCATGCGTGCCCTCTAAAATATGGAAGTTGACTACATTCTTATTATTAATCGGGATATACGACCAGTTTAGAGGCGGCTCGCCTCTCACAGGCGACGTTTGCAGCGGCGACGGCAGATCGAGATATTGGCGGGTTGATGCCGGGGCTTTGTCCGAAATCTGTGGTCCGATTTCGGACGAAGTGACGGTCAAGATGTCCGAAATATGCTACGAATTTCGGACAAGCTTCATACACAAAGCGCCGCGGCTTTGCCCGACATCATCGATATCGTCATGCAGATGGGCGATGCCGACCTAGCCTCGTCCCCTCCCCTTCCAGCCATTGGCAATCCCAGCCTGCCTGCGCATCTTGAGGCGCTCGCCGGCCGCGCGCGCGATTATATCGAGGCGGCGAGTTCGGCCAACACGCGCCGCGCCTACGCAGCCGACTGGAAGCATTTTTCGAGCTGGTGCCGGCGCCAAGGCATCGAGATGTTCCCGCCCGATCCTGAGGTCGTCGGGCTCTATATCGCCGCCTGCGCGTCAGGTACGGCCACTGGCGACAAAGAGCCCAACACCGTTTCAACCATCGAGCGCCGGCTTTCGTCGCTCTCCTGGAATTTTGCCCAGCGCGGCCAGCCGCTGGACCGCAAGGACCGGCATATCGCCACGGTGATGGCTGGCGTTCGCAACACCCACGCCTCCCCTCCCCGGCAGAAGGAAGCGATCCTGCCCGAGGATCTGATCGCATGTTCGAGACCCTCGACCGCGGCACGCTGCGTGGTCTGCGCGACCGCGCCATGCTGCTTTTGGGCTTCGCCGGCGGCCTTCGCCGATCCGAAATCGTCGGCCTCGACGCCGGCAGGGATCAGACCGACGACGGACGCGGCTGGGCCGAGATTTTTCCCGAGAAGGGTCTGCTTGTCACATTGCGCGGCAAAACCGGCTGGCGCGAGGTCGAAATCGGCCGCGGCTCCTCCGACGCCACCTGCCCTGTGGTCGCTCTGCAGACCTAGCTAAGACTGGCGCGCATTGCGCACGGACCGCTGTTCCGGCGCGTTGCTGGTCAAGGCAGAGCCGTCGGTGCCGATCGCCTGAACGACCAGGAGGTCGCACGCCTGGTCAAGCGCGCGGCCCTGGCCGCCGGCGTGCGCGGCGATCTGTCGGAGGGCGAACGGGCCAAGAAATTCGCCGGCCACTCACTGCGCGCCGGCCTCGCCTCGTCGGCCGAGGTCGACGAATGCTATGTGCAAAAACAGCTCGGCCATGCCTCCGCGGAGATGACGCGAAATTATCAGCGCCGGCGCGATCGTTTCCGCGTAAATCTCACCAAGGCGTCCGGGCTCTGATGCCCCCGTTTTGTCCGCTGGGATGAGGCGGTCAGATCTCAGGCGATAACAATTACCTCATCGAGCACAGCGAGCGCTGTGTCCAAACTATCGGCGGCCGACGCTTCGTAGTCAGGCATGATCATCAACTGCGTTATGGCACGGCCCACAAATTCCGGGTTTAGCTTTTCCAACCGATCCTTGGTCCGGGAGACCTGTTCCGGGAATGCGCGCAGATTGAAGCGAACTAATGACGAGGTCTCTTATCCCCGACACGAATAGCTCGCGATCTCATCGGGATTTCCCTTACCGCCATAGGCAGCTTGAGTGGGATAAGCGCAGATCGGCTGGTGCTTGCCGGGGAATGCCTTGCTGCCAGCCGCGAGAGAATCCGGAGCCTTGTCTTGGTTTATCCAGCCCTCGATGGCGGCCAAAGGATCAAAGTCGTCGAAGGCTTGGCCATCGCCGCAGTGGGTCATCCCCGGGATTATGAACATGCGCACGAAACGGCGAGTCGCTTCCAAATCGCCGCCGCTTGTGACCTCGACGACTTGCTTGTACCAGCGCACCAGATCGTTGGCTGAGAAGACCGGATCGGAAAGTCCCTGAAACAAGAGCAGCTTTCCACCGTGGGCAGCGAAGCTGGCGAGATACGTGCCGGTCGCATCATTGAGCTTGGCCGTATCCGCAACGCGTGCCGGATCCTTGTCGAAGTCGAACTTCAGGGGGTCAAAATTCGGCGCCGGGGGCGTCATGAAGTAGTATTGAAGCGAGCGGGCTCCCAGAACGATGTTATTTGCATCCGACTGGGAAGTGGGGGAATTGCCCAGCTTCCACATTCTCCAGTCCGCGCCCGCAACGCCCGTATCATATGGCCAATCGCTGTAAAGCTTTTCCCCATCGGAGCTTTCCGGACCCGCGAACGCGCGGCTCATGGCCTGCACTTGACCAGCCGTGAGGCAGCTGTCCGTCTTATCGCCTTGGCAGGACAGGACCTTTGGGTCGAACCGGCACTGCTGCCAGGCGTTGATGACGCCATCCTCAATGCCATCGCGGGCATCACAGGCAGCGAGAACCGCCTTGGCGACGATGTTCAGATCCTGCTGGGAGAAGGCGCGGGATAGAATAGGATGGCCGGCCTCATCCTTGGGAGCGATGCTCATGTACTGGCGAGTATCCCAGGCTTCGGCAATGTTGGCGGCACTGAGACGAAAACCCGGGCTACCTGCAACAATGCCGTCGAACTCGAGCGGATATCGCTGAGCCGCTATCAACGCCTCACGACCGCCATTCGAGCATCCCATGAACACCGACTTTTTCGGAGCCGCCCCATAGAACTTGGCAATCACCTGCTTCGAGACCGAAGTGACTTTGCCAATGGAGGCGTACGCAAAATCAATGCGTGCGGCTTGATCGACCCCGAAAGCCGGATCGGGGCTTGGGTGCCCGCCATCCATGCTTACAACAGTGTAGCCGCGCAAGAGCCCGGGAGCCGCGGTCGAGTTCCGGCAAGGAATGGTCCCGACGGCCGGCGCCAGGAAGCCATCAACTGCGCCGCCGCCCTGGAAAAGGAACATGTCGTTCCAGGTCGTCGGAAGACGCACCTCAAACCGGGTGCCATATGATTGACCATCGACCCCCTGGCGTTTCCCGATAACACCTCGGACAAGGCAGTGCCCGCCCACTTTTACCGCCTGAGGCGAGGCGCCGGTGAATGCAGTGAAGGGATCTGCGGGGATCTCCTGCGGCTTTTGAAGGCTAGCCTCGGTAAAGATCACGCTTGGAATTTTGAGCTTGGCGATGGACCGGCACGCCTGATCCGACGCGTTTGCCGCCAGTGCAGGCGCACATACACATATGATCGCCAACATCAGTGCCAGCGTGCACCCGCGGTCCCGCAGCTTGAGCCCGTTAGCCAAGAACATACCCATCCTCCCTGGATGCGCCCGATAGCCCGAAAGCTGATCGCATTGGTAGCTAGTTGTGAGCTTTCAGTAGCTTGTCCATCCGGTCCGAACCGGGAAAGCTGAGATTGTCGAGCTTCAGTGACTCCAGGGGGACCGGATGAACATTCATAAGAATACCGGTCTGACGCCGCTCGGTCGAGAGCGGATTTTTTGCGCCTGGGCGCGCCGGCAGCACCTCGGAGGTGTTGCCGCCTGATCCGCAGACCGTCGGCCTCTACATCACGGCCTGTGCATCCAGAAAGGTTACAGAGACAAGAAACCAAACTCTGTGGCGACGATCGAGCGCCGTCTCTCCTCCCTGGCGTGGAATTATACGCAGCGTGGCGAGCCGCTCGATCGAAAGGACCGCCATATCGCCACCGTGCCCGCCGGCATCCGTAACAGCCACGCAAAACCGTCTGTGCAGAATGAGGCCATACTTCCCGAAGACCTGATCGCCATGCTGGAGACGGTGCTCCGCAAGACCCATCAGGTCGCCCCAGGCCAGAGCAACCGGCTCGTCCCCGGGGAGGACGAAACGGTCGACCACTCCGCTTGTTCGACTTGTGTTCGGGCGACTATCCCGGCTTCTATGCATCGCGCTTCGGCGCGGCGAGCTTTGTCCAACGCGCCAAGCCTTTGAACCGAATCGCTGTAGACGGAAGTCGCGGCGAGCTTCGCGTTGTTGATCGGAGCATCGAACCAGGCGTCGTATCCGCGGTATCCACCCCATCGTCTGTCGCGCAATCTGTTGGCGAGCGCGTCCTCAGCCGTTCGATCGCGGCCGTCTTTGCCGCAAACTATTATATGGCGGCCGCCGATGCCATTCGGGCGCGCAATATCTCAGGGGTTGAAGGATCGTCGATCAGTTTTCCGATGTCTTGGCGGGCCGCGATGATCTGCACATGACCCTACAAAGATTGCGCGTAGTAGGAAATACTGGTGCAACTGGTCACCCCAGGCGTCAGGATAATCGTAGAACCAATCGAACGAATGCACGCATCGCGGTTTGCCTACAGCACTGCTCTCCTGTCCCGATAGCGCAAATTCGCGGTTACCTCCGGCCACGAACAGTCGGACCAATTTTATTTGTAGGTTAGACCTTCGTCCTCGGCAAGATTGGCCAAGCGATGACTCGCTGCTGAATTGCCGGCCCGCGCGTGATGAGCGCGAAGGCGTCAGGTGCCCCCGCCGTCAAGACTCAAGCCGCAACGTAATCAGGCGGGAGTGCCTTCCGCTAGGTGGGGATGGACTGGCCGCCGAAGTCAGAAGCAGCAAGCCTGGAGCATAATGGAAGACCTCGACCATGTGAAGCAGGCCGTGAAGGGCGACCTAGCCTATTTGCAGCCACCTGCTCAAAGCCGCGACATGAAGCCAGCCGCCAGCCTGCTAGTTCGACAGCAACCGTTCAGCTTGCTGCCGCCGACCGCTTGAAAACGATGGTCACCTTCGTCCCTTTGTTGGCGCTGGACTCGACGGCTAGCTGCGCCTTGGCGTTCTCGGTTAGCGATCGCGCGATCAGCGCTCCGAGCTTGCCTGGTTTGGGCCACACCTCGCCTTCCGGCAGGCCGATTCCGTCGTCCGCCACTATAACCCGGCAGCCGTCGCCATCGACGACGCTGTGCAGTGTTATCGTGCCGCCATCGCGGCCCCGGAACGCATGCTTTAGTGAATTGGTCAGCAATTCGTTTACGACCAGCCCGGCCGGCATGGCGACGTTTATTGACACGGGATATGTATCCACCTTCATATCCAGCCGGATCCCCTCGACTGCATGCGAGCTCATCACCGCGGACGCGATCTGGCTGAGATAGACGCCAAGATCGACCTCCTCCTTCGGCTCGTCGGCCGTTAGCGTCTGGTAGAGGATCGCCAGAGCGTCGACGCGACCGGCGAGCCGCTCAAACCGTCTCCGGTCGGCCTCGGTCGCGTTGCGGCTTTCCAGCCGGATCAGCGCGGTGATCATCTGCAGGTTGTTCTTCACCCGGTGCTGCAGTTCGCGCAGCAGTCACGCATCTGACAACCAGCTCTGCATCGCGTAACGGCCGCACGTCCAGCATTGCGACCGGCCGAAGGAGAGCGGCAAGGATCGGCTAGAATCCAGGTGCCTGGAATGTCGAAGCGACCGGTCAAGTGGGTACGCTGCGGAAGATCGATAGAGCAGGCATTCAGGGAGAATGAGTTCGCGTGCCGGCCTCGGCGATACGTGCCGACACTGTCAACCTCATGACCGCATGCGGGCTGAAAGAGCAGCGCTTCGCTCCAGCGGTAATTCAGGCCGCTAGCTGCCTAACTGCGGCAAGCCCATCGATCGTGTATGTTGAGACGCTATTGCCGATGCCTAAATATCGAACCCGTCATGGCAATCGTTGTGACGGGAAGCGCTCGCTTATGGGCTGTGCTGGAATGCGCATGAAGTATACGCCTGTGCGCCGCCTCGTTGATCTCTTGGCCTTCGAGGAAGTCGTCAATCTCATCGTATGTGAGACCGGGACGAGGTTCTCCAGGTCGGCGGTCGGGATCTTTTCAACAAGATCAGACGGAGCGCCCAGATACACTGCCAAGGCGCGAACTCTGCGCTTGTTCAGCCCGGAAAGAGGAAGAATGTCTGCGGCACCATCGCCGAACTTGGTGAAGAAGCCCATCAAGGCCTCGGCTGCTTCGAAGCGACTTCTGAAAAAGAAGTGTGGGTTTGCTCTCATACCCTTTGCTGAAAAATGTTGTCATAGAGCGCATGGAATGCCACGCGCTTCGAATCGGAGTAGCCATCCGGGAAGCCTGAAGCCCCTTTGAAGCGCATGTCCGGCAGCTATTCATAGCGTGGATGACTTTGATCGAAACAAACGATTTCATAACTCTTCGGAAATCTTGCATGGACAAAAGCACGTCCGCACCGGTCACCCATCCAAAGGAGAAAATCTTCCATGCGCCCTGACGTGCAGTGGAGGTCGTGCCGAGAAGTGAGTTGCAACTGGCCGATCATGTCGGCGGTTCGACGCTAGTCGTCCCCAATGTTCCTGAGCTGCGAAGTCTTGCAGGCGAGCCAGCTGCCCAGCGCGATTCTGCTTGTGGCGGGCTTTTTGCCGCAGGCAGTCCGCTCGTTTGGGCAGCGGATTGGAGACCCGGCCGGCAGCGCTACCATACAACATCAGCGCACTTTACATCTACGCGGTATTGCCGGGCTTCCAGTCGGTGCCATGTTTGGCCGACGAATGACGCGATGCGGCCTCCTGCACAAGCGAAGGCGTTATCGGATGTGCGACCGGGAAGCAGGCGGACAGTGCAGCACATGTCAGTCGCCTGTGCGACGGTCTTTCGGGGAATGAAATCGGGCCAGTTCACGGCGCGGCATTATTCGTCAACAGCCGCCCCTTCGCAAGGATATAGGCAGCCCGCGTCACAAGTTCGTGCTGCAGATGAAAACGGCATCGCCGGCATGCAAGTCAGCAGCCGCTCAAGATTCGATGATCCAGCCAAGCTCTCGGCGTCATGGAATGGCAGGCGCCACGATCGAAGCATCTCATGTTGATTCAGGCGGACCCTTATGAGGCGTTCTTTGATGCCGGTGATGCCTGACAGGCGGTTGCAGCTGCAAGCGACAACGCGGCCTATTTAGTTGGAAACGGTCTGAGGCAGGCCAATTTGGCTTGCCCGTCACTATGTGGAGAAAGAAATGCTGTGTCTAGGAATTAGCGGCGGACTTGACCAAGTCCATGAAAACCGATTCGAGCTTCGGAACGCCTTTATGCACGATGGCGCCGCGGTGCTCGTCCGAGACGGACGGGTGATAGCAGCCGTCGAAGAGGAACGCCTCAATCGGATGAAACACTCCAACAAGCTCCCAATTCGTTCGATTCAATACTGTCTGTCAGCGGCGGGGGTTCAGCTCAACGACATTGATCGTGTCGCGCTCTACGCCAGCGAGCCCTATGCCAACGCCATGCTTGAAGGTATGTCCGCATCCCACCCGGACATTCTCTCCATTCCGTTGGATGCTAAAACGTTGGTGCAGGATCTGTTAACGCGTGAGTTCGGCACTAAGTTGGACAGTTCGCGTATTTCATTCGTAAGTCATCATCAGGCGCACGCCGTGAGCGCCTTTGCAATGTCGGGCTTCGAACAAAGTCTCATTCTAGCGATTGATGGCTCTGGTGATTTCCTATCGGGCCTCTTGGCGGTAGGGTCTGGCACAGAAATTACGCAACTCGAGGCTTTCCCCGAGAACAATTCTCTTGGGCTGTTTTATCTCGAGACGATCCGCTATCTCGGCTACGGCTTGTTCGACGAGTATAAGGTAATGGGACTCGCGCCCTACGGCGACCCCGCTCCCTATCGCGAGCTCTTCGAGCAGTTCTACGAGCTCTCCGCCAACGGCGGTGGCTACCGTGTTCACCTCGACCGCATCGGTCCGGCGTTGCTCCGCAATATCGAGGTCAGGCGAAAGGGAATGCCCTTCACCCAGCAGCATCGAGATGTGAGTGCGTCACTGCAGGAAGCGCTTGAGCGGATCGTGTTCCACATTCTCCGGCATCACCGTGAGGCCACCGGCATGAAGCGGTTGTGCCTGGCGGGGGGGGTGGCCCACAACTGCACGATGAACGGTAAGCTGCTGTATTCAGGGCTTTTCGAAGACATTTTCGTGCAACCCGCGTCTCACGACGCTGGCTGCGCATTGGGAGCTGCGCTGATAGTCTCTAACGAGATGGGCCGCCCCGCGCCGTGTGAGCGACTGCAGGGGGTCTATTGGGGTCCTGATCTCGGGAGCGAGCGCGCCGTGCAACAGGAACTGAATGCATGGGCCGGACATCTCGAGGTTGAACGCTCTGATGACGTGGCAAGCAGTGCAGCCGACTGGATCGCCAACGGCGCCGTGATCGGCTGGGTGCAGGGTCGTTCGGAGTTTGGGCCACGTGCGCTGGGCAACCGCAGCATTCTTGCCGACCCTCGGCCCGCCGCAAACAAGGACCGGATCAATGCGATGGTCAAGAAGCGCGAAGGCTATCGGCCCTTCGCGCCATCTGTGCTGGAGGAGGATGCGAGCGAATTTTTCGACCTCCCGGACGGTAGGCACGAATTTCCATTCATGAATTTCGTCGTTCGCGTGCGTGACTCAAAGCGCGCCTTGCTCGGTGCCATCACGCACGTCGACGGTACCGCTCGCCTGCAAACAGTATCGCGCAACGCCAATCCCGCGTACTGGGAGGTCATCAATGCGTTCAAGAAGCGCACAGGCACTCCAATTCTGCTCAATACGTCCTTTAACAACAATGCCGAACCGATCGTGGATTCGGTTGCAGACGCGATTGCCACCTTTCTGACGACAGAGCTGGATGGACTTGTGGTCGGGCCCTTCCTGGTAAAAAAGCGGGCTGCAACGCTGCAGGATTGGACTGCGCTTGCGGTTTCGTTGCCGCCCTATGTGTCCCTCCATCAAACCCGCGCTTACAAAGCGCCAGATCGTCGGGAGACTCACTGCGAGATCAGCACGACCCACTTCAGCAGTGACAGTGTACGAATTTCACACGACTTGTTTAATCTGCTGATGCGGATTGAGGGCGAAGCCGTGTTGGGAGATCTCCTCAATACAATTGCGCCGGATCAGGATAAGCGTGAAGCTCTGATGGAGGGCCTGCGACGGCTGTGGGAGCAGCGCCTCGTTCGATTGCATCCCTCACAAGCTGCTCGCATGGATCAAGACTGCGATCAAACGCTGGACCAGCATAACAGGCTCTCAGCGTGATAGAGGTGCCGCTATCCAAGCTCGGCGAATAATGGTGTTCATCGATGCCGCCTGCCACCTCACCGCTGGCAGGCAGTCGACTTCATCACAGGGTTGATTCGTCCACTTCACCTTGGACGACCGGACGCGCAGAAAAAAGCGGCTGCGGCGGGTCCTTGCTAGCGACCGTGATGCGGGACCACGTGCCCGAGACGGTCAATGCGGCCGGCGGTGTCGTCGCCGGCGGCGACGGTCGCATTCAGGATCAGCATCGACCAAAGAGCGAGGCCACTGCCGTTATGCTCCGAGATCTGGGGACGGCGGCTTGGCGATCACCGTCTACTCGGCGTTGCCGAACTCACTGCATGCGAGACCGTGACGAAGCCCTTCACATTGCGGGTCGGGACATAGCTGGCTTTCTTGGCGCGCTACCATCGCTAGAGATGCAGACTTCGCCCAACAGCTCCTGCTGGAGCGCGGCTTGGATCTGATGGCAGAATTCTTGCGGAGACGCGGACAAAGTGGGGAGCACTCCAACCTACACACGCGTCACTGGGCTATCAGTGTTGACCGTATAATCTTCGGAATGGCAATGGCATATTTTACAAAGCACGACGGCAATCAAATTGTATACCGCAGCTGGGAAGAGCCGGAACAGTCAAGCGCAAGGATGAGAATTTTGGTCCTCAAGCTTGATCATGTCGGCGACTTTTGGATGTCTCTAGGGCCTCTAAAGGACCTTCGTCAGCGTTTTGCGCATGCCCACATTACGCTGGTGGTGGGAAGCTGGAATATCGCTACTGCAAAACAGTTCGACCTCGCCGACGATCACGTTGCTTTTGACTTTTTTCCTCGCAACCCAAAAGTCAAAACGCGCAAAGAAGCCGCGGACATAAGGCCGCTGCTGACCGGCGAGTTTGATCTTGCCATTGATATGCGTGTTCCGGAAGAAACAAGGCCGATCTTGCTTGAAGTTCCCGCCAGGCACCGTGCGGCGATAGTTGATCCGTACAGCATGCATCAGATCGATATTGCGATAGCGCCATTCAATCTGAAACTGCGCAGAACCATTTTCTACAAGCTGGTCCAAAAAATAGGGCTTGCTAACAAAATCCCCCGTAGATGGCTTGATTGGTTCATTGACCGTAAGCAGGTGCGTCTCCAGCATGTGTCAGAAATCCTCCTCTTTCTGGTCGCAAAGGCAGCTGCCTATTTCGAAAGCGGAGCGGGTCACCCACAGAATTCGACTACAGGCAATGCCCCGATTGTCGTGGCTCCGTTCTCCAATTCCAGCCTGCGAGATTGGCCGATTGAAAGTTTTGGCAAAGTTGTCGCTGCTCTTTCGACCCGTGGTGAGGTGGTCCTCGTTGGCCGTGGCGAATGCCTGGAAGCGCTTGAGGAGGTTGCGAGGATCGCTAGGGAACGTGGGGCCGCGAACATTCGGACGGCTGTCGACTTGTCAGAATTGGAATTCAATTGTCTCGTGAATTCGGCCGCCCTCGTCGTTTCGAACAATTCAGGCACCGGCCATGTCGCTGCCCAGCTTGGCCGCCCTACTATCGGCATTTTCACGGCGTCACATCTACCGGAGATTTGGGGGTTTCGAGGTCCCTTGGTCAGCATGCTTATGAGTGTTATTGAATGTCGCGGATGTGGTCTGGACCAAGTGCGGCATTGTCCGGTCAAAGTCCGATGCAAGTTCGACATCACGCCGGATCTCGTGATTGCCGAGGTAAACGCCTTGATGAATCATTGTAAGGGTACGGCACAAGCTTAGTGGCTCGCGGTCACCACAACCGCGATTGCCCAGCCCTTGTCGCTGATTCAATCGCTACAATCATCTAAAGGCCGAAATTCAGAATCGAATCGACTTGTTCGAAGGACCGCAGTGGCGATGTCACATTGGCCGACAGGTGGCATAGAGCGGCGCCTGAGAATGAAAGTGCCGCCGCCCAGCCTTCATAGCCGTTCCTCCTTTGTGGCGTGACGGCCCGAAAGTCGCCATCGCGTCAGATGTTCATCAGCTTCGGGATAGCCGGGGCTCGTCCGGCGACAGTCATGGCAGCGACTTCGCTTCTGGACCCGCTCATCCGGCCGCCAAAAACAAATGCGCTTTCTAACTAATTGATCCGCCGGAGCTGACCAAAGCCACCTTGCTCTGGGTTGCGGCAATGGCGACTGGGGCGAGAAGCCGAGAAGAACCGATGCGGCGAGAAATCCTGAGACCATCCGCCGAGACGTCGCCAGGGAACGTAGTATTGCGTTCCGCGTTACACTAACGTATATACGTCCGCAGCACAGGAGCGCGCCATGGCCACCACACCCACCAGGAAGGAAGCACCCGTCTCGATGCGGTTTCGCGACGATGATCTCACCATCATCGACCGCGGCGCGGAGCTGCTCGGCCTGTCGCGCACGGAGTTCATGCGGCGCGCCGCGCTGCACGAGGCGCAGGCGGCCATCCTCAACGAAACCGTCATCCGCGTGTCCCCGGAAGCCTATGACGCCTTCATGCAGGCGATCTCAGCCCCGGCCGCTGCGCCCCCGGCGAAGGCGGCCGAGCGGCTGCGTCGGTCCCCGCCCTGGGACCGCTAGGTGGCGCTTTCAGGCATCGAACTCCTCGACCACGCACACCGCCTCGACAGCTTCGATTGCGGCAAGCCGGCGCTCAATGCTTGGCTGGCCGGCTTCGCGCGAACGAACCAGGCCCGCGGGTTTACCCGCGTCCTGGTCGTTCACGACGAGGGAACAGTCGTCGGGTATTACGGCCTCGCGCCGGGCGTGATCCAGCCAAATAGCGCACCGCGCGCCATCCGCACCGGACGCCCGCCCGATCCGATCCCCTGCCTGCTGATCGGACAACTCGCCGTCGACCACCGCTATGCCGGACAAGGCGTCGGTAGCGGCTTGGTCAAGGACGCGCTGTATCGCTGCGTCGCCGGCGCCGACATCGTCGGCGGCCGCGCGGTGGTGGTGCGGGCGATCGACCACGAGGCAGAGCGCTACTGGCAGAGCTGGGGCTTCATTCCCGCGCGGGACAATCCGTCGGTGCTCATGCGCTCGATCCAGGACGTGAGCCTCTGGCTGGCCGACAAAGGCCACTAGCTCCGCGCGCGTAGCGCCTCCGGAAACGGCAGGTCTGCGCGCCGGCCTGCCGCCGACCGGGGTCTAGTTGCGGCGTCCCGCCGCTCCCCGAGCCGGCTTCGCCGTCTCGGCGTTCGGGTGACCCCTCACGCAGGGCCAGAGGGAGACGGCGGTCAGAGCGAGGGAGCCCTGGAGAGAAGGGAAAGTCATGAACGTCGATGATATTCATAGGGGGTTCACGCGAGATATTTGAGCTGACGGAACCTGCCATCGCTCGGATCCGCCCAATCGTTGTTGCCGTGCACGGCGTGCTGATTGGCGACGCGTCTGGAGCCGATGCCGAGGCGCAGGGCCTGCTCGCGGGCTACGGCTACAAACATGTCGGGGTCTTCCATGCGGCCAAGGAACCCCGCAATGATCTGGGCGACTGGGCTGCCTACCGGGTCCCGTCTCCTGAAGGTGCTAGAGGATACTGGATCTACGCCGCCAAAGACCGGGAGATGGCGCGCGCCGATTTTGGGATGATAGTCTGGGACGGCGCATCACCCGGCACGGCCATCAACGTGCTTCGGCTCGCCATGGCGAACAAGCCGAGGTCATCTACGATCTGGCCAGGGGCAGCATGGCGACTACGCACCATGTCGTAGACTGGTGCGCCATTGCTCCGCGATGCCGGTCCAGACATTCGGCGCGCCAAGCCGAAGCCCGCATGACGCGAGGCGAGCGCCTGGCGTTGCCGGGATGATGTACGCGCGGTCCCGGCGGGTCCAACGCGATAGGCTTGATCCGGCCCCGCGCCCCCAACTCCACTTGTATGAACGGCCGGGGCCGGCCCTTTTCGAAACCGGCTCACCGCCGCGTGGCGTTGTGCAGGA
Source organism: Mesorhizobium sp. M0904 (assembly GCF_040319475.1). NCBI lineage: Bacteria > Pseudomonadati > Pseudomonadota > Alphaproteobacteria > Hyphomicrobiales > Phyllobacteriaceae > Mesorhizobium > Mesorhizobium sp. M0904. The sequence goes on from NZ_JAMYOC010000028.1 coordinate 77,216, forward strand.
TGATTGTCTTGACCCGTCTCGCATCTGAAGCGGGTGCAAGCCTGCCGCACATGCCGCTGCTTGGTCATGCGAGGCATCGCTACCGTGGGGCGTGGCGTTCGCCGATCTCCAAACCGCTGTGCCGCCATACCGAACACGCAAGGCGGTTTAACCGCCAGGCTGCTGTTCAAGGTATTAACGACGCAGGCGGCATGACCGGAGAGACTGGCGGGGTAAGCAGCTTCCATCGATCCGGCGGCATTGCGGATGTGGCTGGCGATGGCGGCCTGAGTTCTTGTCCATCTGCCGCATAGCGGGTGGTCAGATGCTGGTCGCGTTTCCGGCGAGCCGAAGCATTTGTCTCTCAAGGTCACCCGTTGGAAATCCAGCACCAGCGGCTTGTCGGGACAAGATAGTTGCTATTGGGATTTGGCCGCCGCAACCGCGAGCATCGCTTCTCCCATCCCATTGACGCCTCGGGCATTCAGCATTTCACCAGCGTTCTGAATGTCGCGCACCTCTTTGTTCTGGCTGAGTTTTGATTTACCAACCAGGCTGGTGATCTCGATTTCCAGGGCGACGATCGCCTTCACCATCGTGTCAATGAAGTCCTTCGGCGCGTCGCCCATCTTCCACGGGGCAGGCTGCGAGGCTTCATGCATGTGAGTGAGCTTCGCCACGTTACGGCGCACATAGCGCTCATCATCCCGGACAGTGATGCGTCCGTGGGCGTGGACGACGAGATAGTTCCACGTCGGCGCCTGGTTATGGAATTCATGCTTGCTTGGACCAGTTCGGCGAGATGTAAGCGTCAGACCGTCGAGCTCGTCCCGGACCGCATGGCGCTACGGCGCCACCTCCAGCCCGGCGAGACAGTCGTCATTGTCCGTGAGGGTGACCGCCCCTCTATGGTGAGAATATTGATCGCCGGCAACTTCTGGCGCCTGCCGACCTCAAATTCGTTGAAGTCGTGCGCCGGCGTGATCTTGACCGCGCGGCTGCCTTTCTCCGGATCAGAATACTCGTCCGCCACCACCGCGATCCTGCGGCCGACGATCGGCAGAGGATGAGGTTCTTGCCGACAAGATGCCGGAAACGCTCGTCGTCGGGATGCACCGCCGACCGCCATATCGCCCAGCATCGTCTCCGGGCGGGTCGTCGCCACGGTGATGAAGGTTTAGGATTTTCCGGATCCAAAACCTCGCCCTCGACGGGGTAGCGGAAATGCCAGAGATTGCCGTTGACCTCCTGCTGTTCGACCTCAAGGTCGGACTCGCGGTCAAGAGCTTCGGGTCCCAGTTGACAAGCGCTTGTCCTTGTAGGTCAGGCCTTTCCTTGTAGAGCGTGACGAACACTTCGAGCACCGCCCTGGACAGGCCCTCGTCCATGGTGAAACGTTCTCGGCTCCAGTCGGCCGAGGCCCCCAGCCGCTTCAACTGGTTGAAGATCGCGCCGCCGGATTCGGCTTTCCACTCCCAGACTTTCTCAATGAACTCGTCGCGCGTCAGGTCACGGCGGTGGATCTGCTTCTCCATAAGCTGGCGCTCGATCACCATCTGCGTGGCGATGCCGGCGTGATCCATGCCGGGCTGCCACAGCACGTTCTTGCCGCGCATGCGCTCGAAGCGCACCAGAATGTCCTGCAGCCATTTATCCCTCGCCAAATCAATGCCGCGGGCAATTAGCAGGCGAACTCCGTCCGGACTAAGTTCAACGCGGGCAAAAGAAGTTGTGTAGGCCATGTCACGAAATGCTTGGTCCGCTTCTCTGCCGGCCGATGGTCCATGAAATCCCCTCTGCACGCACGACGCCGGAAACCTCCTTGCCGATATGATGCTCAAGCACCGGCCGCCATGGCACCAGCGTGAACTCGCGCGATTTCTCGATGACAGCGTATTTTCCGCCGGCGAGCTCGACGGAGCGGCGGAGCGTGCCTTCTATTCGATCTCCACTCTGGGCTTCAGAATAGGGCAGACCGAGTTCGTTCGACAACTGGCCGGCCACGCGGTTCAACTCGCGTTGGCGCAGCATCGAAAGCATGTTCGCGCGATAGATGACCCGATCCTGGGCTTCATGCGCGAGACCTTGCGCGATCAGCCACTGCTGTCGACGGGCCTGGACCTGACGTACTTCGCGACCGAACCCAGAGTCACGCAAGGGCTCAGGATGAGCTGATACGAGCTCCTGGTCGATCCAGGTGGCGCCGTCGAAGCTGACTTGGCTCTCCAGCAGCATTGATGAGAGCTTGTCGACGACAACAGGCTCGGCCCTCGCTCGCTGACGCTCGTAGCCCGCGACGCGGTCGAGATGGTCCGGCGCGATAGTCCATGTGCCGTCCGGCTCGCGCTCGACACCACCGGTCGCCCGGCGGATCGCCTCCAGTCGCCGCACGTGCGTTTCGGCAAAGCGTTCGGTGGCCGACGGGTCATGCTTGAGATGGATATCGATGCTGTAGCGCCCGTCATGGGCTGTGGCGATCTCGGCAATTGTGCGGTCGACTCGCCTTGGCCCGGTGTCGCTCGGCGTGACCCGCACTATGCAGCCCTCTGGCGTCGGTTGGGTGGCCTCGCCTTTGCCGATATCAACATAGTGGCTTTTGCCGTCCACGCCGTCGACGACGAGGTAATGGCGGTCAGTGATTTCGTCGGCCAGGCCGCGCGCAATGATGCGGCCGACGACAGGCTGCATCTGCTCTGCAGATCGATCATGGACAACATAGTCGGCGGCACTGCGGGCGAGCCCCTTGCCGGTCAGTTCGCGGTGCATGGTCTTGATGATGTCGCCCCGCTCGCCGATGCGGCGCAGTGTCGCTTCAAGCTCGCCATCAAGGCGCCAGCGGCCCGAGCCGACTTCCTCAGCCAGACCCATCCGCTCGAGCTTGCGCAGGCGGCCCTGGTGCAGCGTCTGGCGAAACGTGTCTCGGCTGGCCGGTGAGACATGCCCCTCATGGTCGCGCATGCGGAGCAGCTGCCGATCGATGCTGGTGAAGCGTTCCCGCTCCATTTCCTGGCGCAGGCGTTGCTCGATCTCGCGGTCCGTTCTCGGGCCAAGGTCGAGGCTGACCAGCTCGGCCGCCCGTTCACGGATTCCAGACGAGATGTAGTCCCGCGCGATGACGAGGTTTTCGTCGCGGTCGTCCTTGCCGCGGACGATAATATGGGTATGCGGATGACCAGTGTTGAAATGATCGACGGCCACCCAGTCGAGCCTAGTGCCGAGGTCTTCTTCCATCTGCGCCATGAGGCGCCGCGTGAGCGGCTTCAGGTCATCATACTCGATGCCGTCTTCAGGGGCGACGATGAAGCGGAACTGATGCCGGTCGCCATCGGCACGATCGATGAAGGCCTTGCCATCGACGCGGTCGCTGTCGGCGCTATAGAGCTCGCCAGGCTCGCCTTCGCGGGTCACGCCGTCGCGCTGGAGGTAGCGAAGGTGTGCACGTGCCCCGTCAACACCCTTGCCGGCCAGCTTGACGATACGGGCCTTGACGACGGCGCGCCGCTGCCGAAACGCCGCGTGGGGGTCGCGCGCTCTGAGAACGGCGGCAGCAGCCCCGCCGCGCCCCGCCCGGCTTCCGATGAAGCGGCCACGGCGACCGCTGCCGCCGCCGGCTCGGTTGATCGCGGCGCGGATCTGGCCGGCGAAACGCTTGCCTGCCTTCGAGCCGCGCGATCCGATTTTGCCCAGGCTCGGCTTGAACTCTTCATCCTGCATTGAGCCTCCTAGTAATCTTAAGCAATATCAGAGGTTTGTCGGCTGCAGCTCTCCTGACGCTGAAGGCAGCCTCCGTGGAAAACGATGTGCAGACAAAGACTTCGCCGCCTCCAGGAGGCGATGCCTTTATCTTGCCTTCCGCGGACCTGCCTCCCTGCATCCCTGCCCCGCCCGACCCACGGTACCCCTGCCCTCACCTGCGATCCGGCCGGCCTGACCTTGCTCGCTCCGATCCGAGCGGCACCACAATTTGGCCATTCGGATCGGTCGCGGAAACACCGTTTCGCAGGAAAAACAGCGACTGCCCGGACGGGATTTCCGGCGCTTTTCCGGAACGGGATTTGCCGGTGAACGCGTCCATGTCGGCGGCCGAGATCCCCGCCGCCTTGAGCTCTTCCAGATACGAAACCGTCTCGCTGGGCAGCGGTCGCCCACGCTGCAAATGCTGTTCGTAGCGGTCCGGCCCAGCGTTATAGGCGGCAAACAGGCCGGGAAAGCCGAAGCGGTCATACATGGCGCGCAGATAGGCAGTGCCTGCCAGAATGTTGTCGCGAGGGTCGTGCGGATCGGCCCCCAGGCCAAGCTCTGCGCGCATCTCCTCGTAGGTGCCGGGCATCACCTGCATGAGGCCAATGGCGCCGGCGTGTGAGGCGATCGGCCGTCCGTCCAGCATTGTCTGCCCCCGGCTTTCGGCATCCATGACGGCATAAATCCAGGGCTGTGGAATGCTGAAACGCCGGCTTGCTTCGGCTACCAAGGGCTGCCATCTTGCCAGCTGCGGACCACGGGAGATGGCGGCCGGCTGAGCGTCGGTCGCGGCGGAACAGGCGCATGGCGCTATCGCGACCATGCCCAGCATCAGGAGGGTTACTCGGTCCATAGCGGCACCAGCCTCCCGACAATATTTTCGGCCGGCACCGGCCCGAAATAGCGGCTGTCGAAGGAGCGGTTTCTATCGCTGCCGAGCAGGAAAAACTCGTCGGCGGCGAGCTTGCGGCAGGCATTCCACCAAGGCAGCGGACGGTGCTGCGTGTCGGTTGCCAGCCGGCGCGCGACAATCTCGCCGCCGATGATGATGGCGTCGCCGAAGGCGCAGACATGCTCGCCAGGCAGCGCGGCAAGGCGCTTGACCAGCGGCACGTTGCTGGGCAGATAGAAGCGTTCGGCGGCGAGATCGGCGACCGGTTTTGGCGGGCGGACGAGCACGAGATCGCCACGAGCCGGCGATCCGGACGCGACGCGATAGAGGCCGACCGGCGCACTGGCCGAGGCGTTCCAGACCAGCCAGGGCGATGGGTTGTCGAAAGCGGCGAAGCCGATCAGGCTGAGGCCTATTGTGGCCACGGCGATCGTCTTGCGCGCCCGAATGCGCCGCAGATGGCTGCCGATCAGACGGATAGTGGGACGCCGGCTCATGAGCGGCCTCCCTCACCGGCCGAGCCGGAATTGTGCCCGCCATCCTCGGGCCTGGTCTCCTGCGCGCGTCCCTTCGACCAGTCGTCGAGCTCGTCGATGTGATAGCGGACATAGCGGCCGTGCTTGCGAAATTGCGGGCCACCGCCCTTGAGCCGCATCTTCTCCAGCGTACGCTGGGATAGCCCGATATAGAAGGCGGCCTGCGCGGTGTTGAGAAACGGACTGCCCTTCTTCGCGCGGGCCGCGCGTTCGTTTTCGTCGTCCATGATGGTCCTCGTTTCGTTCCGGACAAGCGAAGGCGAGGATCGGCGAGGGAGATCGTTTTGGGGACGGGCGAAGAGTGGGGGGCGAGTTTTCGCCGCCCCTTCTTGAGAAGAGCCCCGCGCCGGTTGCGGCGCGAGGCTCGAGGCAGGCGGTTCAGTCGACCGGGTTCCAGATGATGGCGTATGTGTCGTCATCATCCTGGCCGGCGGCGCGGCCGAGATTGGCGTAGAGCTTGCGCGCGGGCCGAACTCCGGGGCGGCAATCGACAGGCTCACATATTCCTTGCCGGAGGTCTCGCCGGTGCGGATCCAGCCGGCCCCTACTTCGACCCCTTGCGTCAGCACCCGGAAGTCGGGATGGGTGTCGGCGCTCTTTGCCTGATTGGGCACGATGTCGATGTCGGCGCGCACGCTAAGCGTCCTGAGCTGGCCCTTGTAGCCGCCGTTTTCCTGTTTGGTGACGTATCCGATCGCGGTCATTTCAGTCTCCTTTTGGTGCTCGCCGGGGACCATTCCCCTGCGATGGCGAGACCGTGATGGGCGCGTCCGGACCGCCGGAACCGGGACGGCCGCAGCGATAGCGGAGGACCCGAGCGGGCAGCTTTTTTGAAGCGAAGCGGCGCGAGGAAGCCGCCGCAGGCGGCGGGGAAAAAAGCTGCTGGCGAGGGTTTCGGGCGGGCCGGATCCGCCCATAGGTCGTCAAGCCAGCCGCAGGGGAATGGTTCCTGAGACACATGGAGACAGGTGGCGCGATCCGATGACACAAACGAGCAGGCGGCATTACAGGGCGCTGGCTGCGGGGGCTCTGTCGCCAACCGGATCGGTAATTGGCCCATGCGCGGAGCGCCTCGGCAAGCAACCCGGCGTGGTGCAGGGCTGCCGAAATGGGGGCGAGTTGGCGTCGGGATTTCTCGCGCGCGGCACTGGCTCGACAAGACGACCAATCGGCAGCCGGCGCCGTCCGGAGCGGCGCGCGCAACCTGAGCGGCGGCACTCGAAAGAACCGCCGCTTGGGTCCTGATCGATTATTCGCGGACGAACAGCGGCTGCACTTGTGCCCACTGATCGGCGGTGCGGAAACCGCCGCGGCTGGTGTAGCTTTCGGCCGGGAATTTCATCCAGCGCGGCAGCCAGGTCTCGACCCTGAGGCGGCCATTCTCGCCCGCCAGGAAGTCACGGATGATCTTCTTTTGCGTCTTGACCTTCTCGGCGACATTGCCATCCGCGACCAGCTTGCCGCCGACCTCGGCCAGCATCGAATTGGCGATTTCCTTGTTGCGCAAGAGGTCGAAGAAGGCGTCGTCCGGTTGCCACCATGCGCCCATATCGACATTCAGATGGTTGCCGAGCGCCTCGATGACGGCGCTGCCGGCTGCAAGCGTATCGGCCATGACAAGGGTGAGAACGCGCATGACATCGTCGTCGCAGAGCGCCAAGAGGCGCGAGAAGACGCCGGCGATAGCAAAGGCGTCGCTATTGCCGCCGGCGACCACGCCACCATCCTCATCCGGTGATCCGAGCAGGGCCAACACCTCGCGCCGCTTTTTGCCGAATGCAGCTTCGGCCTTGCAGCCGGCAAGGCTGGCAGTCACCGTTTCGTTGACTGCGCGCTGTGGCTCACGGCGCACCTGCCACAGGCCGGAACCGGTGATGGCGTGCGCCACCACGAGGCGCAGCGCCACGGCGGGATGGTCGAGCATGGCCGCGCGCACAGCGGCATGGCGATGCAGATCGACATAGTTCTGCATCGGGCCGGTGACTTCAGGGCGCGGCGGCTTGGCGGCTGTTTCTTCTTGCTCACCGCCCTCGCGGGCGCGGCGGGCTTCCTTGCGTGACAGCCAGCCCTCGTGACACTCGACCTCGCCGCGATACGTGACCGCGATGAAGACCTTGCCGCCCTTCTTCTTCGGGGTCTTCTCGTGGTCCCATGGGTGGAAATACTGGCCCGGTTCCAGCAGCACCACCTCGCTCCAGCCGTCGTTGAGATAGGTGTCGCGTCTGGCGGCAATCGCTTCGTTCTGCTTTTGCCAGAACAGGTCGGCATCGGCGAAATAGCTGTCCTCGCCGAACAGGTCCGAGGTGATCAGGCCGGGGTATTCGTCGATGGCAAACAGCGCCACCTTGGTGGAAATCGACTGGCCGCCGAACAGCCATTGCTTCAATTGAAAGCCACGCGGCGCGTATTGATCGGGATCGGCACAGAGTGCCAGCCAGTCCTTCTGCTGCGCCTTGGACGCCATGGTGAGATGGCGCACCGTCTCGGCGTCGATCTCCTCGCGGCGATAGGCTTCGCGGATTTTGGGCAAGAGGTCGCCAAGCGCCAGAATGCGTTTGACCTTCAGGTCAGTGATGCCGAAGGTCGCAGCGATGTCCGGAACGGTGCGGCCTTGCCTGACGAGCCGCGAAAACGTCTCCCATTGCGATACTTCGTCAGGATCGAGGCGGGCGAGGTTTTCGATCAGCGAAGCTTCCATCGCATCGGCGTCATCACCGTCCTCCATGATGGCGCAGGGCAAGGGATCGCCTTCGCCGCGCTCGTCGGCAAGCGATTTCGCGGCGAAATAGCGCCGCCTGCCGGCAACGATCTCGAAGGTTTCCGGCTGGCCGTTGGGCCGCACAAGGAGAGGCACCAGCACGCCGCGCGCACGCACTGACGGCAGGATGTCGGATATGTCGGGCGCGCGTTTTCCATGGCGCATGTTGAGCGCGGAAATATTGAGCTGATCCAAGGGGATGTGGGCAAGCTGCATGGTTACTCTCTTTCGCTTTGGTTGAGGTTGTCCCGCCGCAGAGGCCGAAGGCCGGCGCGGCGGGACGGTTTTTGCGCCTATCGGCGCTGCTGTTCCGCCGTGTCGGGCGGAAGCTCGGAATGGGGCTTTGACAGGGCGTCTGCTGCCTGCCGCAGAAGTCGCTCGGCCTCGGTGATGTGGCCGCAAATGCGGGCGGCTTCGGCATAGACGGAGAGCGTAAAGCGCGCCTGGAAATGCAGGTCGCGCTCGATGCCGAGGCCAAGCGGACCTTTTACGGATGCAAGCTCGGCCAGACTGACGCTGCCGAGTTCGGGGAAGCCGAAGCCGAGATCGCAAAGGCCGAACAGCGTGTCGCCATCGGCGTCGAGTTCGCTCAAAAGCCACGTCGCGGCACCTGTCGGATTAAACAGTTTCACAACGGGAAAATGGTCGATGTCGGCGTCGGCGGCGCCATTGGCGAGCAGTCGTGCGCGCAGTGGATCGGTGATCAGGATCATGGAAAGACTCCTTGTCAGAACAGGTCGAGTTGATTTCTGCTGGCTTCATCGAAGAGGCCGATATCGAGCGGTTTTTGCGCCGCGCGCGGACACATCGGCGCGTCCATCAGGAGGGTGAGCCGATCGCGCGTGGTGATCGGCCGAACGCCGGGAATGAGCAGCTGCTCGCCTTGCGGCGTCGGCTCGGTCGCGGTCAGTTGAGGATCGCGCATCGTCATGCCGCAATCCCTTCCTGCGACTCGCCTTCGGCATCGGCCTGAAGGCCAAGCAGGAAATCGGCGGCCTTGGAGGCAAGACTGGCGGCACGGAAGATCGCGCGGTTGTCCTCGCGCAGCACCTTTAGCCATGAGCCGATGTAATCGGCATGACGCACGGTCGGCTCGATACCGAGATTGCTGCAGACGAAGGCGGCAGTGATTTCGGCGACCAATTCTTCACGCGCGTAAGCCTTGGAGCCGAACGAGCCGGAGAGGTCGCGAGCAAGCCGCGTCGGGTGGCCGGTCCAGTGGCCAAGCTCGTGAAAGCAGGTCCGGTAATAGTCGATCTGGTGATGGAACGCCGGCTGCGGCGGCACCTGAATGTGGTCGCTGCCCGGCATGTAGAAAGCGCGATCGCCGCCGACCCTGAAATCCGCACCGCTGGCGCGAATGAGCGTCTCGGCCTGCGGCACGATCTCGCACTGAGGCAGCGGCTCGGCGGCGGCATAGAGGTCTTCCGGAAGATTATCGCACTGCGCGACATTGAAGACGGTGAAGCGCTTCAAAAAAGGCACGGCCTGTGGTTCATCGCCCTCGTGGCGTGCGCGCTCCTTCTCGTCCTTGGGGACAAAGCGGTCGGCATGCACGATGGTCGTGCCGCGCTCGCCCTTCCTGACATTGCCGCCAAGCACGAGCGCCTGCCGGAAGGTGAGCCAGTTCTGGCTGGGATAGCTGCGCTCGATCACCGCGCCCCACAGGATGAGGATATTGATTCCGGAATAGGTGCGCCCCGTGGACGCATTCTTCGGCAGGCCAAGGCCTGCCTTTGCCCTGCCCCATGGCTTGACCCATGGCACGGTGCCGCGCTCCAGTTCGGCAATGATGCGGTCGGTGATCTCCTGATAAAGGCTGGCGCCGGGGCGCCCGCCCTTGCCTGCGCCAGCCTCTCCGCTGGCGGAACGCTTGCTGTTTGCATGCATCGTCTCATCCTCCGCTCGCCAATCGCCGCGCCTTTCCCCGGAAGCGGGGTGGGCGGCGAGTCGCGACCGGAAAGGCCCGCCGTGGGAGGCGGACCGCATCCGAAGGACCGGAACGAAGAGGAGGACCCTGAGCGGCACGCGAAGGGTTGCGGGCTGCCGCGGCGGGCCTAGAAGGGAGTGCCGCCCACCCCGCGCCACCGGGAAAGGCCAACAGACAAACCCCGCCGCCCGCAAGGGCGGCGGCCGTCTCAGCCCGAAGGGCTGCCCACGCCAAGGGGCGAAGCCGAATGGCCGAGACCGCCTGAGCTTGCCGAAGAAAAGCGGGCTCGGTTCACGAGCACCTGGTGCGCGTCGTCAGGCGCGCGGGCGCCCGCCAGGACGGCAGGCTGGACAGATTTTTCGCACGGATCATCGTCAAGCGCCGCAGTTACGTCGAGAAACTCGACGACGTCGCCGCCGTGCGCGCGGTTTCCTCCGAACAAAACCAGCGCTCGCCTTTCAACAGGTTGAGGCGCATGTCCCAGTAATAATTCCTGTCCGGGATCATGATCGATGCGCTCGCCCGTTTTGTGGCTTATATCGGCTTTGATCTTGCGCCGACAGCGGCAGGGTCGATTCGAAGGCAAGAAAGCCAGCCAGGAGTTGTCTTGATAGCGATGGTTGCCCACGCCCCTTCCCTCCGAAGAGAGAATGCGACGTTTGCGGCCTGGAGTCTACAAGTCGGGTCTAATTCACCGGTCCTGTTCCGAACCATTGAATGAACGGCGCATCCTTACCCGTGATATCCTTCACCGTCTTCAACAGCCCTTCATGGGTGCGTTGGAGAGCCCGGTAATGGTTGCTGGTAGGTGATAGAAGCGGCTGGACGATGCTCTTGTGCAGCCGTTCCGCCTCCCCCAGAAAGCGCTCGATTTCAGCCTGTGAAAGCTGCTTGGAAAGTTTGGTCCTAGCCATTGCGATCTCCGTTGAGGAATCGCCCCACCTAGGATTATCATCCTAATTATATACATGACAAAGTATGAGCCGTCTGCTACAAACATGGCAGGGACACCCAGCCATGAAACTCGACAGCCCAATCTTCCAAGACGCCGACGCCGCCCGCATCCATCTGGAGGCGCAGCGCTGGCCCTATGGCCCTAACTGCCCGCATTGCGGCAATGCCAATCCCGACCGTATCACCAAGATGGTAGGCAAGGCGCACCGTCCCGGCCTGTACAACTGCATGGAATGCCGTGAGCAATTTACCGTCACTGTCGGCACCGTATTCGAGCGCTCCAAGATCGCTTTGAACAAGTGGCTTCTGGCAACGTTCCTCATGGCTTCGTCCAAGAAAGGCATGAGCGCTCACCAGCTACACCGTATGCTGGGCGTCACCTATAAGACCGCTTGGTTCATGGCGCACCGCATTCGCGAAGCGATGGCGGAAGACGTGAAGTCGGCTGGCCCACTTGGTGGCGAAGGCAAGACCGTCGAAGCCGACGAGACCTACATTGGACGCGTCGACCGCGATTACCTTTCGCCCCAGCGCAAAGGCCAGCCGCGCTTGAAGCGCAAGATGAAGCCGAAGCGCACCGTTATCGGTCTTGTCGAGCGTGGCGGTAAAGCCCGCATGGTTCACGTCCAGAATGCCACCAAGGCTGTTGTGCGCGATATCCTAGAGCGTCGGACATTCAGGTTGAATCGCGAAGGATTCCGCTAACGTGGGGTTTGTGATTCACTTCCTTAAGGAGGTGATTTGCCATGCCCAAGCCCTATTCGCTCGATTTGCGTGAACGCGTTGTGCGGTTT
>NZ_JAMYOC010000029.1:0-88621 GCF_040319475.1 Mesorhizobium sp. M0904
CCCCATCAGCCATCGCATCAAGAAATGCGCCTGGAACGATGACTATCTCATCAATGCCATCACTCATATGCGATAGCCCTGCCCTTGCGGGGGAGATGTCCGGCAGGACAGAGGGGGGTGCGAAGGATCTCGGCCTTTCCGCCATTGATCCAATCAACACGACAGGCGCGTCATGACGATCGCCGCGCTCAACTCCAGTCCCGCCCCCGCCATACTGCCGGGCAGCGGCGGCCTGCGCGGCGCCCTCTCGGACCTCTTCTGGCGCCGACCGCAACTCCTGCTGCTCCTGATGCTGCTGCCGCCGGTGCTGTGGCTCGGCATCGTCTATATCGGCTCGCTGTTCGCGCTGCTGCTGCAGAGCTTCTTTTCGATCGACGAGTTCTCCGGTCTCATCAACCGGCAGTTTACGCTGAAGACCTATGGCGACCTGCTGCAGGCCGCCAATCTCGACATCATCCTGCGCACGGTGACGATGGCGGCGCTGGTCACGCTCGCCTCGGCGATCATCGCCTTTCCCATCGCCTATTACGCGGCGCGCTATGCGCGCGGCCGCTGGAAGGCGCTGTTCTACCTCGGCGTCATGCTGCCGCTGTGGTCGAGCTATCTGGTCAAGATCTATGCCTGGAAGCTGATCCTCGCCAAGGAAGGCATCCTGACCTGGCTGCTCGCCAAATTGCATCTTCTGTGGCTGCTCGACGCTTGGCTGTCGCTGCCGGTCGTCGGCGGCAATTCGCTGTCGGTGTCGTCCACCGGCACCTTCATCGTCTTCGTCTATGTCTGGCTGCCGTTCATGATCCTGCCGGTGCAGGCGGCGCTGGAGCGCGTGCCGGGCAATCTGGTCGAGGCTTCTTCCGATCTCGGCGCCTCGCCCGGCCAGACCTTCCGCAACGTGCTGTTCCCGCTGGCATTGCCGGGCATCGTCGCCGGCTCGATCTTCACCTTTTCGCTGACGCTCGGCGACTACATCATCCCGCAGATCATCGGCACGTCGCGGCTGTTCATCGGCCAGGCCGTCTATTCGCAGCAAGGCACCGCCGGCAATATTCCGCTCGCCGCCGCCTTCACGGTGGTGCCCATCGTCACCATGGGCTTCTACCTCTGGGGCGCCAAGCGCATGGGGGCCTTCGATGCGCTCTGACCGTGGTCAATCCGCGCCTCTCGGCCTGAAGCTGGCCGCGACCGCCGGTCTGCTTTTCCTGCATTTGCCGATCCTGCTGATCTTCGTCTATGCCTTCACCACCGAGGAAAAGAGCTTCGTCTGGCCGCCGCCGGGGCTGACCACGCAGTGGTTCGCCGTCACCTGGAACCGGCCCGACGTATGGCAGGCGCTGTCGCTGTCGGTGCGGGTCGCGGCGATCTCGACGACCATGGCGCTGGTCCTCGGCACGCTGTGCGCGGCGGCCGTGTCGCGGACACGCTTCTTCGGCCGCGAAACCATCTCGCTGCTGGTCATCCTGCCGATCGCGCTGCCCGGCATCATCACCGGCATTGCGCTGCGCTCGGCCTTCGCGCTGGCCGAGATCCCGTTCTCGTTCTGGACGATCGTGCTCGGCCACGCCACCTTCTGCGTGGTCGTCGTCTACAACAACGCGGTCGCCAGGTTTCGCCGTACCTCCGGCTCGATGATCGAAGCGTCGATGGATCTCGGCGCTGACGGTTTCCAGACATTTCGGCATGTCGTGCTGCCCAACATCGCCACCGCGCTGCTTGCCGGCGGGATGCTTGCCTTCGCTTTGTCCTTCGACGAGGTCATCGTCACCACCTTCACCGCCGGCCAGCAGCAGACCGTGCCGATCTGGATGCTGGAGGAGCTGATCCGCCCGCGTCAGCGTCCGGTCACCAATGTCGTGGCGATGGTCGTCGTGCTGGTGACGCTGCTGCCCATCCTCGCTGCCTATTACCTGACCCGCGACGGCGACCAGATCGCCGGTTCGGGCAAATGACCTCACACGTTCATAAGGGAGAGACTTCCATGGACACGCAGATGCTGATCGGCTCGAAATTCGAGAAGGGCACAGAGACCGAGGAGCCGATCCTCAATCCGAAGACCGGGGCGACCATTCTCAACCTGCCCGAAGCCAGTCAGGCGCAAATCGAGGCCGCGGTGGCGGCGGCCGAAAAGGCCTTCGTCACCTGGTCGCGCACCACGCCGGCGCAGCGCTCCGGCTACCTGCTGAAGATCGCCGACCGCATCGAGGCGGCGGCGCAGGATTTCGCCGCACTTGAGGCACTGAACTGCGGCAAACCGATCAATGCCGTGCTCAACGATGAGATCCCGGCCATCGTCGATTGCTACCGCTTCTTTGCCGGCGCGGTCCGCTCCATGCCCGGCCAGGTCGCCGGCGAATACATTCCCGGCCACACCTCGATGATTCGCCGCGACGCCATCGGCATCGTCGCGTCGATCGCGCCATGGAACTATCCGCTGATGATGATGGCGTGGAAGCTGGCGCCGGCGATTGCCGGCGGCAACACCGTCGTCTTCAAGCCGTCGGAGCAGACGCCGCTGACCGCGCTCAAGCTGGCGACCGTCCTTGCCGAGATCCTGCCGGAAGGCGTGGTCAATGTCGTGCTCGGCCGCGGCGACAGCGTCGGCAACACGCTGATCAATCATCCGAAGGTCAATATGATCTCGATCACCGGCGATGTCGCCACCGGCAAGAAGGTGCTGCAGGCTGCCGCCAAGTCGGTCAAGCGCACGCATCTCGAACTCGGCGGCAAGGCGCCGGTCATCGTCTTCGACGACGCCGATCTCGGTGCGGTGGTCAACGGCCTGCGTGCCTTCGGCTATTACAATGCCGGCCAGGACTGCACCGCCGCCTGCCGTATCTATGCCGGCAAGAAAATATACGACAAGCTCGTCGCCGACCTCTCCTCCGCCGTCTCGACCATCAAGTATGATCGCCCCGACGATACCGAGAACGAGATCGGGCCGCTGATCTCGCGTCGCCAGCGCGACCGCGTCTCGAGCTTCGTCGAGCGCGCCTCGGAGCTGAAGCACATCGAGATCACCACCGGCGGCAAGCCGGGTGAGGGCTCCGGCTTCTTCTACCAGCCGACCGTCGTCGCCGGCGCGCTGCAGGAAGACGAGATCGTGCGCCGCGAAGTGTTCGGGCCGGTCGTTTCGGTCACCCGCTTTTCCGAAGTCGACGAGGCGGTGAACTGGGCCAATGACAGCGACTACGGCCTGGCGTCATCGGTGTGGACCAAGGATGTATCGCGCGCCATGGCGACAGCCGCCCGGCTGCAATATGGCTGCACCTGGATCAACACCCATTTCATGCTGACCAACGAGATGCCGCATGGCGGATTGAAACAGTCCGGCTACGGCAAGGACATGTCGCTCTACGCGCTGGAGGACTATACCGCCGTCCGCCACGTCATGGTTGCGCACGGATAGCGCCCTCGGGGAGACGGTGGCCTCAGGCCGAAGGCGCCACGCGATTATTCTTCCGCCTCCTCCGCCCCGCTCGCGGCCGGCGCAACCAGCAGCACAGCGGCGCCGAGGATCGCTGCGATGAAAGAGCCGGCGAGAATGCCGACCTTGACCGCGTCCTGCAGAGCGACGTCGCTGGCGAAGGCGAGCAGGCCGATGAACAGGCTCATGGTGAAGCCTATGCCGCAGAGCAGCGAAATGCCGATCATGTGCAGCCAGCCGGTATTGACCGGCAGATCAGCGAAGCCACGCCGGATGGCAAGCGCGGAAGACCCGAACACGCCGACCAGTTTGCCGGCGACGAGACCCGCGGCGACGCCGAGCGTCAGCGGCTCGACCAGGGCGGCAGCGCTGAGACCGCCGAGCGAAACGCCGGCGTTGGCAAAACCGAAGATCGGGATGACGAAAAAGGGTACGATTTTGTGCAGGCCGTGTTCGAGCCGGTGCAGCGGCGAATGGTCGAGATCGTGGCCGCTGCCCGACGAGATCTTCAGCGGTATGGTGAGAGCCAGCGCGACCCCGGCGAGCGTCGCATGGACGCCCGATTTCAAAACCAAAACCCACAGCACGACACCAAGCACGATATAAGGCAGCAGCGTCAGCACCCGCATGCGGTTGAGCACCACCAGCAGCGCGATGACGGCGAAGGCGGCGCCGAGATAGGCGAGCGACAGACCGCTGGTATAGAACACCGCGATGATGAGCACGGCGCCGAGATCGTCGATGATGGCGAGCGCGGTAAGGAATATCTTCAACGAGCCCGGCACGCGGCTGCCGAGCAGCGACAGCACGCCGAGCGCAAAGGCGATATCGGTGGCGGTCGGGATCGCCCAGCCGGACAGAGCGGCTGGATTGTTGCGGTTGATGGCGACGTAGACCAGTGCTGGCACCGCCATGCCACCGGCGGCGGCGATGCCGGGCAGCACGCGGCGCGGCCAGGTCGAGAGTTGGCCGTCGAGCATCTCGCGCTTGATCTCGAGGCCAACCAGCAGGAAGAACACCGCCATCAGGCCGTCATTGATCCAGTGCGAGACGCTGAGCGGTCCGAGATAGGCATGGAGGGCGGAGAAATAAGCTTCGGCCAGCGGCGAATTGGCGACGATCAGGGCCAGGGCCGCCGCAGCCATCAGGATGAGGCCGCCGGCCGCCTCGCTGTCGAG
Organism: Mesorhizobium sp. M0904; assembly: GCF_040319475.1. NCBI lineage: Bacteria > Pseudomonadati > Pseudomonadota > Alphaproteobacteria > Hyphomicrobiales > Phyllobacteriaceae > Mesorhizobium > Mesorhizobium sp. M0904. The sequence goes on from NZ_JAMYOC010000029.1 coordinate 4,597, forward strand.
GAATTCGCGCAGCATGGAGACCAGCCGCTTTTCGTCCTGCATGTCGCCTCCGTCGTATCAGCGGCAAGATCCGACGCACCGCCCAGCGATGATGCGCAAACGGCGCTGGCCGGGCAAGCCTGCAGTCAGAACCTTTTAGCGCGGCGCGCGCTTGGCGAGGATGCGTTGCAGCGTGCGGCGATGCATGTTCAGGCGGCGTGCGGTTTCCGAGACATTGCGGTCGCACATTTCGTAGACGCGCTGGATGTGTTCCCAGCGCACGCGATCAGCCGACATTGGATTTTCCGGCGGCGCGGCACGTTCGCCCGCCGTGCGGGTCAGGGCTGCAAAGATGTCGTCGGCATCGGCCGGCTTCGATAGATAGTCGATGGCGCCGAGCTTTACCGCCGTCACCGCAGTGGCGATGTTGCCATAGCCTGTAAGGATTATGGCGCGAGCATCGTCGCGCTTCTCGCGAATGGCAGCGACGACGTCCAGGCCGTTGCCGTCGGCCAGCCGCATGTCGACCACCGCATAGGCCGGCGGATTGGCGCGCGCCTTGGCAACCGCCTCCTCGACGCTCTCCGCCGTCTCGACCACGAAACCCCTGGTTTCCATGGCGCGGGCAAGCCGCGTCAGGAACGGCTTGTCGTCGTCCACGATCAGCAGCGAGGTGTCCTCGCCTTCGACCATTGCGCCAATCGTTTCGTCAGTACTCATCGTGCTGAAAATCCTGCTGCCTGATTTTTACGCAAATATAGTTTCGCAACGCTATTGTCCAATTTAGGCCGTGTCGAACATGGTGGCCGAAGCCTGCTCGGGATTAAGGAAGACGCTGCGCGGCCACGATATCTGCACGATAGCGCCCTCGCCGGGCTCGCTCGAATTGCGGAAATCGAGCGTCGCGCCGGAGCGTTCGAGCAAGGTCTTGGCGATGAATAGGCCGAGGCCGAGGCCGCCGCCGGCTTCGGTGCCCTGGCGGGTCGACATATAGGGTTCGCCGATACGGTCGATGATCTCCGGTGGAAAGCCCGGCCCGTCGTCGATGATCGAGAAGCTGACGGCGGCCTCGTTCCACCTCCAGCGTATGGTGACGTTCTTGCGGGCGAAGTCGACGGCGTTCTCGACCAAATTGCCGAGCCCGTAAATGACGCCGGGATTGCGCCGGCCCACCGGTTCCGGGCCGATGCGCTCCCCCGGCCGAAGCTTGATCGAAATGCCGAAATCGCGGTGCGGTGCCGTCACTTCCTCGACCAGCGAGGTCAGCGGCAGGCGCGAGAGGTGCACTTCGCTTTCGGAGGAAAGGCTGGTCAGGCGCTTCAGGATTTCGCGGCAGCGCTCGCTCTGCGAACGCAGCAGCTTCACGTCCTCGCCGTATTTCGGATCTTCGCCAAGCGCCTTCTCCATCTCCTTGGCGACAAGCGTGATGGTGGCGAGCGGCGTGCCGAGCTCGTGCGCGGCGGCCGCGGCGAGGCCGTCGAGGGCCGAGAGATGCTGTTCTCGCTGCAGCACCAATTCCGTGGCGGCAAGCGCGTTGGCAAGCAGCCGCGCCTCCTCTGCCACCCGGAAGGCATAGATCGCGGTAAAGGCGATGGAGCAGAACACCGCCATCCACATGCCGGCGACATAGATGAACGGCATCGCCAATGGCGCCCCCTCATGCCAGGGCAGCGGCAGGTGGTAGAAGACCAGCAGCGTCGCCGCCACGATCACCAGCGCACCGAGCAGAGCCGTCAATCGCAGCGGCAGCGACGTCGCCGAGACGACGACGGGCACGGTCATCAGCAGCGAAAACGGATTGGTAAGGCCGCCGGTCATGTAGAGCAGGCCGGCAAGCTGCAGGCTGTCGAAGGTCAGGATGGCAAAGGCCGAGAACGGGGTAAGCCGATGCGCCGCCGGATAGCGGAAGGTCAGCAACAGGTTCATCCAGGCCGAACAAGCGATCAGCGCAAAACACATGCTGACCGGCAGCGGAAATTTCAGCCCGTAGGCGACGACAAGCACGGTCAGGCTCTGGCCGACAATGGCAAGCCAGCGCAGCCTGATCAGCGTGTTGAGGCGCAGCCGCTGGCTTTGCTGGAAGTCGGGCGCGTGCAGAATGTTTATCATGGCGGGATTATAGAGGGGAAACCGCTGGAGGTCTTTCCGAAAACCGGGACCACTTTCCCCTGACGCGGACCTTCGGGTTGTGATCATGGTCCGGGAAGCATCAGGTACCGCGCGGCTTCGCGCGGCTGGTGGCGGCGGCGAGAAGCGGGTTCTCCGGCCAGACATGCCTGGGATAGCGGCCACGCATCTCTGCCCGCACATCGGCCCAGGAGCCGCGCCAAAAGCCGGGCAGGTCGCGCGTCGTCTGGATCGGCCGGTGCGCCGGCGACAGCAATTCGAGGGTCAGCGGCACAGTGCCGTTGGCGACCGCCGGATGCCGGTCGAGGCCGAACAGCTCCTGCACGCGCGCCGCCAGCACCGGCCATTCGCCGTCATAGCGGATCGGTAGCCGGCTGCCCGACGGCGCGTCGAAATGGGTCGGCGCCAATGTGTCGATCTTGCGCTGCAATTCGTGCGGCACCAGCGTCATCAGGCCTTGCGAAAGCACGCTAGGATCAATCGCCGTAAAGGCTGTGGCACCGGAAAGGAATGGCAGCAGCCAGTCGTCGAGGCACTCGACGAGCGCGGCATCGGAGACATCGGGCCATGGCGCGCCGAGGCCGCGATGCAGCCAGCCGAGCCGCTGCCGCAACGTCTCCGCCTCCCTGTTCCACGGCAACAGGGACAGGCCGTGTTCGCGCAAGGCGTCGAGGATGGCGCGATCCGCGTCGGCACCGGTCGGCGCCGGCAGCATGCGTTCGGACAACGTGATGGCCCCGAGGCGAACCGTTTCGCGCACCCGCACCGCGCGCCTGTCGCGGTCGAAGCTGACCTCGCGGCGCGTCTCGATCCTTTCCGCCAGCGCGGCACGGATATCGGTCTCATCGATGGCTGCCGCCGCGGTGATGCGGGCGTTCTGCGCCTTGCCCTGCAGGTCGGCGACGACGAGCCATGTCTCGCCGGCCAGCGGATCGGAGGCGTCGAGCATGGCGCCCGAGCCGTTGGCAAGCACGAAGCGGCCACGCTCGCCGCGCGCTTTGGCGACCCGATCCGGCCAGGCATGGATGAGGAGCGAGCCGGCAGTGCTGCCCTCCTCCTTTAGGGGAGGGTTGATCCGCGTAGCGGATCGGGGCGGGGTCGGTTCGGGCACGCCATCGGCGGCCCCGCCCCGTCTCCCTCGTCTCGCTGCGCTCGGCTCGTTCGCCGACCCTCCCCTCGAGGGGGAGGGTGAAGCCTGCTTTGCCAACCTCTCGGCCAGTTGCCGGGCAGCGGTGGCACGCTGCGATCTTTCGGCGTGAAAGCGCATTAGCCGCCGTTCCAGATCGGCACCCTCGCCGCCAAGGCCACGCTCGGTCAATAGCACGGCGAGCATCGCCGCCTCGAGCCCCTGTCCGGTCCTTGCCGCCTCGGCGACCATGTGGGCGAGCCGCACCGGTAGCGCCAGCCTGCGCATCGCGGCACCGGCATCCGTCAGGCGTCCTGCCGCATCGACCGCATCGAGCGCACGCAGCAGCGCCCTCGCCTCGGTGAGCGCCGCAGCCGGCGGGGGATCGAGGAAGGACAGGCTGGTCGGATCGGCGACGCCGAACGCGGCGCAATCGAGCAACAGGCCGGAAAGATCGGCCTCGAGGATTTCCGGCGGCGTGAAGGCCGGCAGTGCCGTCGTCTGCTCGGCCCGCCACAACCGAATGGCGACGCCGGGCTGCGTGCGCCCGGCACGGCCGGCGCGCTGGTCGGCGGAAGCGCGGGAAGCACGTACCGTCTCCAGCCGCGTCAGGCCGCTCGCCGGCTCATAGCGCGGCAGCCGCGACAGGCCGGAATCGATGACGACGCGCACGCCGTCGATGGTGATGGAGGTTTCGGCGATCGACGTCGCCAGCACGACCTTGCGGCGGCCGGGCGGCGCAGGCTTGATCGCCGCGTCCTGCGTCTTGTTGTCGAGCATGCCGAAGAGCGGCACGATGTCCGTGTCGGCGCCGACCTTGCCGGCCAGCCGCTCCGCGGTGCGCTCGATCTCGCGCTGGCCGGGCAGGAAAGCGAGCACGCTGCCCACCTCCCCGGCAAGCGCCGAGCGGATCGCCCTGGCCATCGCGTCCTCGATGGCGATGCCGGCCGGCCGCTCGTCATAGCGGATGTCGACCGGGAAGGCGCGGCCTGCGCTCTCGATCACCGGCGCGCCGGACAGCAATTTTGCGACACGCGCGCCATCGAGCGTCGCCGACATCACCAGCAATCTGAGGTCGGGCCTCAGCGCACTTTGCACGTCGAGCGCCAGCGCCAGCCCGAAATCGCCGTCGAGCGAGCGCTCGTGGAACTCGTCGAACAACACCGCCGCGACACCGGGCAGTTCGGGATCGTCGAGGATCATGCGGGACAGCACGCCTTCGGTGACGACGAGAATCCTGGTCTTCGCGGACGTGCGGTTTTCCATGCGCATGGCATAGCCGACGGTTTCGCCGGGCTCTTGGCCAAGCAATTCGGCCATGCGGCGGGCAGCAGCGCGGGCGGCGAGGCGGCGAGGCTCGAGCAGAACGATTTTTCCGGCGCCGAGCCATTCAGCGTCGAGCAGCGCCAGTGGAACCAAAGTCGTCTTGCCGGCGCCGGGCGGCGCCACCAGCACGGCGCTGTTACCATGGCTCAGCGCTTCATCGAGCGCCGGCAAGACAGCGGAGACCGGCAGGTCCGGCAAGGGTTTTGTGGTCATTGTGCTATGCTGTGCAGCCAGTTGGCGCCGATCGCATATCAGCGGTGGCGGTCGCGGCGCAACCTCGGCGCCGATTCAAAGCCTGGTCCGCGAAAACGGGTTCCAGCGCACCGTGCCGAGCCGCACCTCCTCGCGCACCATTGTCAGCAGGCCGGAACCGCCGACCACGGCGAGCCCGACCAGCGACAGAAAATCGGGATATTCCCTGAAGAACAGCGCGCCCAGAAGCACCGCCCAGACGATCTGCGAGTAATGCGTAGGAGCGATGCTGTTGGCCGGTGCGTATTTGACCGCCAGCAGATGCAGCAGCTGGCCGCCGGCGGTGAAGGCGCCGGCCAGCACAAGCCACGCCCATTGCCTGCCATCCGGCAGCGAGAACGAGGTGGCCGCCGCACCGACGCCGTTGAAGAGCAGGCCGTAGCCGATCAGCACGCCGAGCATCGTCGTGCGTTTTTCCTGAGCGGCGAGCGAACGCATCAGGATGACATTGGTGGCGGCCAGGAAAGCGATGATGAACGCCGCCAGATGACCAAGATGCAACTCGCGAAAACCAGGCCTGACGACCAGCATGACCCCGGCAAAGCCAGCGACGACCGCAAGCCACCGCCATGGGCCGACCTTCTCCTTGAGGACCAGCGTGGCCAGGATGGTGACGAACAGCGGCGCCAGGAAGATCAGCGCATAGACTTCCGCCAGCGGGATGGTGGTGAAGGCATAGACGCTGAGCACACCCGACGCGATGCCGGCCCAGGCGCGGGCCTGTACCGCCCGGGCCGGGTCGTGCGCCAGAAATCGCGCCAGCGCTCGCCTGGCGGCCTGGCGAAAAGCAGGAAACAGCCGGCAAACAATGTCGAGAAGAAGCCGATCTCGAAGACATTGAACTGCCCGCCCAGGCTTTTGACAACGGCGTCGCTGCACGAATAGCTTGCATAGGCGATGAGAGCGAGCAGAATTCCGTTGGGCACGTTTTTCCGTTTCTGGGAGAGATGAGAGTGAAGATATTGGCGCTTGGCGCGCATCCGGACGACATCGAGATCTTCATGTTCGGTACGATGGCGGCCTATGCCGCGCAAGGCGCAGAACTCTTTTTTGCCATAGCCACGGATGGCACCAGGGGCGGCTATGGCGATCCGGCCGCGCTTGCCCGCACGCGCCGCAAGGAGGCGACCGCGGCGGCCGGTCTGCTTGGCGTGACGCCGCGCTTCCTCGACTTTCCCGATGGCGCACTGGTGGCGGACGCCGCCCTGATCGGAGCGCTGAAAGCGCTGATCGGCGAGATAGGGCCGGATCTGGCGATCACCCATGCGCCGAACGACTATCATGGCGACCACCGCGCGCTGTCGGATGGCATGCGCATCGCCGCATCATTCTCGGTGCCCGTGCTGCATGCCGACACGTTCGGCGGCACCGGGTTTTCGCCAACGCACTTCGTCGATACCTCCGGGCATTTCGATCTCAAGGCGGAGGCGATCCGGGCGCACCAGTCGCAGGATCCCGAGCGTTTCGTCGACGCGGCGCGCACGCAGAACGCCTTTCGCGCCGGCCAGTGCAACGGCCCAGCCGGATCATTCGCCGAGGCCTTCCGCTTCGAGCCGGTCTTCCCCTTCGCCGATGTCCGCGCGCTGCTGCCGCCGGCCCCAGTGATCCGACCGGTGACGGTCAGCAACAAGACGGTGACCTAGGCAGGCCGCCGCAACTTCTCACGTTGGTTCCTATCCAGCATGCTGCGGTGCAGCAACGAATTCGCTTGCGTTGTTTAGTAAAAATTGCATCACTAAACAAATTACTAAACATCTGGGCGTTGCCGCCATTGTGTTTAGGCCCCGGAGGAGAGGGGTTTAGCGGGCTCTTGAAACCGTCATCCGGACGCGTTTCGCAAATGGGAGGAAGGCATGAAATCGACCTTTAAATTGGCGTTGGGACTGGCCTCGGCACTCCTTGCGTCGACAGCCGTTTCGAACGTCGCGCAGGCAGAAGATCTGACGCTTTGCTGGGCAGCCTGGGACCCGGCCAACGCGCTTGTGGAATTATCCAAGGACTTCACCAAGGAAACCGGCATCGGCATGAAATTCGAGTTCGTGCCGTGGACCAACTATGCCGACCGCTTTCTCAATGAGCTGAATTCGCACGGCAAGCTGTGCGACTTGATCATCGGCGACAGCCAGTGGATCGGCGGCGCCGCCGAGAACGGCCATTACGTCAAGCTGAACGACTTCTTCGACAAGGAGAAGATCAGCATGGATGATTTCGTGCCGGCGACCGTCGTTGGCTATTCGGAATGGCCGAAGAACTCGCCGAATTACTGGGCGCTGCCGGCCATGGGCGACGTCGTCGGCTGGACTTACCGCAAGGACTGGTTCTCCAAGCCGGAGCTGCAGAAGGAATTCAAGGAAAAGTACGGCTGGGATCTCGGCCCGCCGACGACCTTCGACCAGCTGAAGCAGATCGCCGAATTCTTCCAGAAGCGCGAGATCGACGGCAAGACCGTCTATGGCGCGTCGATCTACACCGAGCGCGGCTCGGAAGGCATCACCATGGGCGCCATGGACGTACTCTACAGCTTCGGCTTCCAGTACGAAAACCCGAAAAAGCCCTACGAGATGGAAGGCTTCGTCAACTCCGATAAATCGGTGAAGGGCCTGGAGTTCTACAAGGCGCTCTATGACTGCTGCACGCCTCCCGGCGCCTCGAACAGCTACATGGGCGAAGGCGTCGATGCCTTCAAATCCGGCCAGGTGGCGATGCACATGAACTTCGCATTCACATGGCCAGGCCTGCAGAAGGACGAGAATGTCGGCGGCGACAAGATAGGTTATTTCGTCAATCCCAAAGGTCCGGACGGCGACCAGTTCGCCCAGCTCGGCGGCCAGGGCATCTCGGTGGTCTCCTATTCCGACAAGCAGGAAGCCGCCCTCAAATACATCAAATGGTTCGCCAGCAAGGACGTGCAGTCCAAATGGTGGTCGCTCGGCGGCTATTCCTGCCTCAACGCGGTCGTCAAGGACCCGGCCTTCCCGGCCAGCCAGCCCTACGCGCAGACCTTCCTCGACTCGATGGCCATCGTGAAGGACTTCTGGGCCGAGCCGAGCTATGCCCCACTCTTGCAGGCATCGCAGAAGCGCTTCCACGACTATGTCGTTGCCGGGCAAGGCTCGGCCAAAGATGCCCTCGACGGCCTCGTCAAGGACTGGACCGAGGTCTTCCAGGACGATGGCAAGATGTAACCGGGGCAAGATGTAACCGGCTCCTCCCGAGCCCATACCGAACCGTCCCGTGCCGCCCTTGGCACGGGACACAGTTCAGATAAATTCCATTGTCGAGACGATCCAAGTGACCGAAGCAGGACTGACCATGCTCAATCGGACTGCGGACAGCGTTGCCCGGGCTACGCCCGAGCCGTTGGCCCGCAAGGTCCGGGGCATCAGCGACAAGGGCCTCGCCTGGCTGTTCATCTCGCCGACGATCCTGTTGCTTTTAGCCATCAACATCTTCCCGCTGTTCTGGGCGATCTATCTGTCCTTCACCAATTTTCGCGCCAATCGTCCCAATGAGGTGGTGAAGAACCTTGGGCTCGCGAACTACAAACGCATTCTCGCCGACCAGGACATCTGGATCGCCATGCAGACGACGGCGCATTTCGTGTTCTGGACCATCCTGCTGCAGACGCTGATCGGCTTTACGCTGGCCTGGCTGATCGACCGCAAGTTCCGCGGGCACGCCTTCTGGACGACCATCATCCTGGTGCCGATGATGCTGTCGCCGGCGGTGGTCGGCAATTTCTGGCGCTTTCTCTACGAGCCGCAGATCGGGCTGTTCGCCTACGCCGTCTCGTTCGTCACCGGCATTCCGGCAACGCAGATCAGCATGCTCTCCAACGTGTCGCTGGCGCCATGGTCGATCATCATCGTCGACACCTGGATGTGGACGCCTTACGTGATGCTGATCTGCCTCGCCGGCCTGCGCTCGATCCCCGAATACATCTACGAAGCGGCCGAGGTCGACCGCGCCTCCAACTGGCGGCAGTTCTGGTCGATCACGCTGCCGATGGCGCTGCCCTTCATCATGCTGGCGGTGCTGTTCCGCGGCATCGAGAACTTCAAGATGTTCGACATGGTCAATTTGCTCACTGGCGGCGGGCCAGGATCGACCACCGAAGTGGCCTCGATCACGCTGAAGCGGCAGGCCTTCGAAAGCTGGCGGACGGGCTATTCCTCGGCCTTCGCCATCATCCTGTTCGTCGCGGTGTTCGGCCTGGCCAACATCTACGTCAAGGCACTGAACAAGGTGAAGCAGAGATGAGCCTGACGTCAGCCCATTCCGTTGTCGCACCCTCGGCCACGTCGAAGCGCGTCGCCGGCACGATCATCGTTGCCTACGCGCTGATCTCGATCGTGCCGCTGCTGTGGATCTTCGCCACCAGCTTCAAGACGCCGCCGGATTCGATCGCCTATCCGCCGAAGATCCTGTTCCAGCCGAGCCTCGAGGGCTACTGCAACTTGTTCTCGACCCGGACTCGGCAAACCCCGGAATACATTAACTCCTTGGGACCGGCGACCGGGGTCTGCGACGAGACGGTGCGCAAGCGCAACATGGTGATCGCCGGCCCGTCGAACTTCATGCCGCGCTTCGTCAACTCGCTGATCATCGCCTTCGGCTCGACGTTTTGCGCGGTGTTCCTCGGCACGCTGTCGGCCTATGGTTTTTCGCGCTTCAAGGTGCCGCTCGCCGACGACCTTCTGTTCTTCATCCTGTCGACGCGGATGATGCCGCCGATCGCCGTCGCCATCCCGATCTACCTGATGTATCGGGAGCTCGGCCTGTCGGACACCGCGCTCGGCATGATCCTACTCTATACGGCGGTCAACGTGTCGCTGGCAGTCTGGCTGCTGAAAGGCTTCATCGACGAGATCCCGCGCGAATATGAAGAGGCGGCGATGATCGACGGCTACACGCGGCTGCAGGCTTTCTGGCGCACCGTGCTGCCGCAGGCGACCACGGGCATTGCTGCGACCGCCATCTTCTGTCTGATCTTTGCCTGGAACGAATACGCCTTCGCTGCGCTGCTGACCTCGGGCACGGCGCAGACCGCGCCGCCCTTCATCCCGACCATCATCGGCGAAGGCGGCCAGGACTGGCCGGCGGTCGCGGCCGGCACGACGATCTTCCTGGTGCCGATCCTGGTCTTCACCATCCTGCTTCGCAAGCAACTGCTGCGCGGCATCACCTTTGGCGCGGTGCGTAAATGAGCCTGACCATAAAACGCAAATCGCGCTGGCCCGTCTGGGCCAGGCGCGGGCTGATGGAAAACGTCGCCACGGCGATCATCGCCATCGGCTTCCTGATGCTGTTCCAGCCCTTCGCGCTGGCGCTCTACACCTATTCGTTCGTCACCATGCTGGCCGGCACGGCGATGTTCATCATCGTCTCGAAATTTCCGGAGTAGACGATGGCCGAGATCAGGGTCGAACATCTGAGAAAGGCATTCGGCGATTTCGTCGCCGTGCAGGATTCCAACTTCGTCGTCGAGGACGGCGAATTCTTCGTCATGCTGGGGCCGTCGGGTTGCGGCAAGACGACGACGCTTCGTATGATCGCCGGGCTCGAACTGCCGACCGGCGGCAAGATCCTGCTTGGCGGCGAGGACGTCACCATGCGGCGTGCCCGCGAGCGCGACATCGCCTTTGTGTTCCAGCTGTTCGCGCTCTATCCGCACATGAATGTGAGAAAGAACATCGGCTTTCCACTGCTGGCGCAAGGCATGCCAGGCGCTGAAATTCGGGCCAGGGTGGAAGAGACGGCGAAGCTGTTGCGGATCGACCATCTGCTCAACAAGTCGGTCTCCGGGCTAGCCGGCGGCGATCGCCAGCGCGTGGCGCTCGGCCGCGCCATCGTGCGGCGGCCAAAATGTTTCCTGATGGACGAGCCGCTCGGCACGCTCGACACCGAATTCCGCGACCTGATGGTCCATGAGCTGCGCGAATTGCACAACCGCATCCACGCCACCACCGTCTATGTCACGCATGACCAGATGGAAGCGATGTCGATGGCCGACAAGATCGCGGTGATGAACCACGGCGTGATCGAACAGTTCGGCACCCCGCGCGCGATCTATGATCGGCCGGCGACGATGTTCGTCGCCGACTTCATCGGCTCGCCGCCGATGAATTTCCTCGGCTTCGGCGGCGGCCTTTCAAAGGGCGCCAGGGAAGTTGTTGTGCAGGGCGCGAGGGTGGCCGTGCCGGAGGTGCGCGAGGATGTCGCGCCGGCCGAGATGGCGCTTGGCATCCGACCGGAGCACATCCGGTTCGACGACGCTTCGAAGCTGCGCGGAGCTATTTACGGCACGGAATATCTCGGCACCACCCAGATCGTGGCGGTGGAGACGGCAGACGGCATCATCAAGGCCAGGGTGCCGGCCGAAATCCGGCTCAATCCGGGCGATCATGTGGGCCTGGCGCTGAACAGCGCGCGGCTGTCGCTGTTCGCAAAGGGATCCGGCCGTGCGGTGCGCACCGAAATCCATGACTCGGCCTCCCAGGGGAGAGCGCATCATGGCTGACGTTCACATCAAAGGCGTGACAAAGGCTTTTGGCGAGCATGTCGCCGTCGACAATCTCGATTTGCATATCGCCGACGGGGAATTCGTCGTGCTGCTCGGGCCGACCGGCGCCGGCAAGACGACAACGCTCAGGCTGATCGCCGGGCTGGAGCGTCCGGAAGCGGGCTCGATCCATATTGCCGGCCACGACACGACGACGCTGTCGCCGGCCGAGCGCGACACCGCTTTCGTGTTCCAGCAATATTCGCTCTATCCGCATCTGTCGGTTTACGACAACCTCGCCTTTCCGCTGCGCTCGCCGGCGAGGAAAATGCCGGAGGATCAGATTCGCCGCCGCGTCGAGGACGTGGCCAAGATGGTGCGCATCCACCACAAGCTGAATAATCGCTCGACCAAACTCTCGGGCGGCGAGATGCAGCGCGTCGCTATCGGCCGCGCTTTGGTGCGCAAGCCGTCGATCTACCTGATGGACGAGCCGCTGTCGTCGCTCGACGCCAAGCTGCGCGCCGATCTCAGGCTCGAGCTGAAGCGCATACAGGCCGAACTCGGCGCCACCATGCTCTACGTCACCCATGACCAGATCGAGGCGATGACCATGGCCGACCGCATCGGCATCCTCGCCGACGGTGTGCTGGTGCAGATCGGTTCGCCGCGCACGATCTATTCTGAGCCGGCAAACCTTCACGTCGCGGCCAGGCTCGGCCAACCGGCAATCAATTTGTTGCCGGTCGGACTGCTGCCGGATGGCGGAGCGCCGGCGGGGACCAGGACAATCGGTGCGCGTACCGAACATCTTTCGATCGCGAAGGCGGCGAACGGCCATGCCGACGGCGTCGTCGATTGGGTCGAGCATCTCGGCGACCAGAACCATCTGCATGTGACGGTGGGGACCAGGAAGCTGGTGACGCTGACCGACCCCGACACCGACCTGGCGCAGGGCGACAGGATCATGATCCGCTATCGCTCGCCGCTGTATTTCGGCGCCGATGGGCGACGGCTGCTGTGAGCGCTGCGCGAGTGTTTTCCTGGCACCTTTCAACCGGCAATTTCGGGCACCGGAGTGGACCAATTCGATGAAGCATTTTTTCAATCGCAGGGATACGATCGTAACTGAGGCCCTGGACGGCTTTCTCGGCACGACCGGCACCGGCGATCTCGCCCGCCTCGACGGCTATCCCGAAATCAAGGTCGTCCTCCGTGCAGACTGGGACAAGAGCAAGGTCAGCATCATCTCCGGCGGCGGGGCCGGGCACGAACCCGCGCATGCCGGCTTCGTCGGCATGGGCATGCTCACGGCGGCGGTATCAGGCGAGATCTTTGCTTCGCCGAGCGTGGAAGCAGTATTGACGGCCATCCGCGCGGTGACCGGTCCCGCCGGGTGCCTGCTGATCGTCAAGAACTATACCGGCGATCGCCTCAACTTCGGCTTGGCCGCCGAGAAGGCGCGCGCCGAAGGCTTCCGCGTCGAGATGGTGATCGTCGCCGACGACATCGCCCTGCCTGATATTGCCCAGCCGCGCGGCGTTGCCGGCACCTTGTTCGTGCACAAGATCGCCGGCCACATGTCGGAAGCCGGCAACGATCTGTCGACGGTTGCCGCTGCTGCGCGGGCCGCGGCGGCGGATATCGTTTCCCTCGGCATATCGCTGTCATCCTGCTCGATCCCCGGTCAGAGCCATGACGAAAGATTTGGCGCCGACGACGCTGAACTCGGCCTCGGCATCCATGGCGAACCGGGCGTTGAGCGGATTGCGGTGCAAAGTGCCGAAAGGCTGGTTGCGATCATGTCGGAGCGCCTTGCCGCGCGGCTCGATCCCGCCAGCGACTACGCCCTGCTGATCAACAATCTCGGTTCGGTGCCACCGCTGGAAATGTTGCTTGTCGCCAATGCGGTGTTGACATCACCGCTGGCACGAAAGGTGACGCTGACGATCGGACCCGGGCAGCTTATGACCGCGCTCAACATGAACGGCTTTTCCTTGTCGCTGATCCGGCTCGATGCGCCGCGCGAAGCGGCGTTGAGGGCGCCGGTAGGCCCTCACGCCTGGCTGCCGGCAAGAGCCGTTCGCCAAGCCAGCGTCGTGCCGATGGCGAAAGCCGCCGGCCGGGGCAACGCGTCGAAAGCCAGCCCGGACGCACGCACCGAGCGGCTGGTGGTCGCCATCTGCGACCGGTTGATCTCGCTTGAAGGCGCGTTGAACGGACTGGACGCCAAGGCGGGAGACGGCGACACCGGATCGACTGTGGCGGCCGGTGCGCGCAGCGTGCTTAGCCGCCTTGCGGCGCTGCCGCTCGCCGACCCTGCCGCCACGCTGGCCGCCGTGGGCGACATCCTGAGTGCCAGCATGGGCGGCTCCAGCGGCGTGCTGCTGTCGATCTTCTTCACCGCCGCCGCGCAGGCGCTGGAGTCTGGCGAAACGCTTCCCAAGGCGCTTCTCGCCGGCCTCGATCGGATGTCCTTCTATGGTGGAGCGAGGATGGGCGATCGCACGATGATCGATGCCTTGGAACCCGCCTTGAAGGCGCTGGATAGCGGCAGTCTGGAGGACGCGGCGGTCGCGGCGCGACGCGGCGCCGAGGCCACCGCTGCCATGCGCAAGGCCAAGGCCGGGCGGTCCGCCTATATTGGCAGCCAGCTCGACGGCGTGGTCGACCCCGGCGCCTTTGCCGTCGCCGAGGTCTTCACGGCCCTCGCTGCGTTGCTCGAACCCGCTTGACTGGGGAAAAGAATGCTTCAATTGCCGGATATGCAATTTTCTCGTACTGCCGGCAGCGTAGGGGCCAGGAGCATGGGTGACATGGCGGCAGCGGATATTTCCAGGCTGATCGAGGCGGCGGCAAACACCATCGCCGCCCATGCCGAAGAGCTGACCAGGCTCGACCAGGCCATCGGCGACGGCGACCATGGGCTCAACATGAAACGCGGCTTCGAGGCCGTGCGGGCCGAGGCCGGCGTGTTTGCGGCAAAGCCGTTGCCCGAGGCGCTGAAGGCGATCGGCACCAAACTGGTGATGACCGTCGGCGGAGCCTCCGGTCCCTTGTTCGGCACGCTGTTCATGGTGCTCGGCAAGGAGATTCCCGCGGCGCCGGATCGCGCCGATCTGGCGGCGGCCTTCGGCAAGGCGATTGAAGCAGTGGCCGCCAGAGGCAAGTCGCAGGCCGGGCAAAAAACCATGCTCGACGTGCTGCAGCCGGTGCACGAGGCCCTGCTGCAGGGAAAGGCGGCAGCGGACATCGCCGAGATCGCCGACAACGCAGCCGACGCGACTGTGCCGATGAAGGCGCTGCGTGGGCGCGCCTCCTTCCTTGGCGACCGTTCGATCGGTCATATGGATGCCGGCGCACGCTCGACCGCGCTTCTGGTGCGGGCCGTAGCCGAAGCAATCGAGAGGCGCGCATGAGCAATGTCGGCATCGTCATCGTCTCGCATTCGCCGCTGGTCGCCGAAGGCACCGCCGACATGGTGCGGCAGATGGTCGGCAACGAAGTGCCGCTTGCATGGTGCGGCGGAAACGGCCATGGCGGGCTGGGAACCAATGTCGAGGCGATCATAGGTGCCATCGACAAGGCCTGGTCGGAGGCGGGTGTCGCGATCCTCGTTGATCTCGGAGGTGCCGAGACCAATAGCGAGATGGCGATCGAGATGATCGGCGAACCACGCGCCCAGAAGATCGTCGTCTGCAATGCGCCGATCGTCGAAGGCGCGGTGATGGCGGCGACCGAGGCTTCCGGCGGCGCCTCGCTCAGGGAAGTGGTGGCGACGGCGCACGAATTGTCGCCGTCGTGAACGAACGGGAATTTTGACAAGCATGTCCGCAGCAGCCGAAGCCAGCGTCCTGATCACCCATGAGGTGGGGCTGCATGCGCGTCCTTCGGTGAAGTTCACCAAGCTTGCCAAGACGTTTTCGGCCGACGTCGAGATTGCGCTCGCCGCCAACGGGCCATGGTTCGACGCCAAGAGCATCGTCAAGGTGATGGCTGCGAAAGCGCCGAAAGGCACTGTCGTGCACATCAGAGCCAAAGGGGACGGCGCCGGCGAGGCGGTCGGAGCACTGGTCGAGCTGGTGCGCCGCGATTTCGACGAAGGCAAGGACCATGCCCGAATCGCTTAGGCTGCAGGGCATTTCGGCATCGGCCGGCTATGCCGAGGGGCCGCTGTTCGATCTGGACCAGGCTGCTGTGCGTTATGTCCGCAAGGCGACTGCCGCGGGCGAGAAGGCGGCGCTTGAGGCCGCCATCTCCATTGCCGCGGGCCGGCTCGCGACATTGATCGAAAGCAGCGACAGCGAGGCGGCCGCCATCCTCGAATTCCAGCTCGCCATGCTGGAGGACGACGCGCTGACCGGCCCGGCCTTTGCGCGAATTGCCGAGGGCATGGCTGCTGATGTGGCTTGGCGAAAAGCGCTCGACGCCGAGATAGCCGGCTATGAAACATCCGAGCAGGACTATTTCCGGGCGCGCGCCGCCGACATGCGCGATATACGCGACCAGGTGCTGCGCGCGCTGACCGGGGGCGGCGACATTGCGCCGCCGGCGGGTGCGATCTTCTACGGCGAGGATATCGCACCGACGCGCTTCCTCGAAACCGACTGGAGTGCAGGCGGCGGCATAGCACTTACGGCAGGAAGTGCCGCAAGTCATGTCGCAATGCTGGCACGCTCACGCGGCGTGCCCATGGTGGTGGGGCTTGGGCTCATGGAGCGTGGGCTGGCCAGGCCAGGTGCTTCGCCGGCTCACCTTACCGGAATCGCACTGCTCGATGCCGAACATGGTGGCATCGTGTTGGCGCCTTCGAAAGCGGAGATCGCCATATTCCGGCGATCGTCGTCGTCTTTCGCGGCGCATCGCGGCAAAGCGGCAGCCTATCTGACAAGGCCGGCGGCAACGAAGACCGGCATAGCGGTCCGCGTGCAGGTGAATATCGCCGATCCGTCCGATGTCGACAGCATCGATGCTGCGGCGTGCGACGGTGTCGGGCTGATGCGGACCGAATTCCTGTTCGGCAAGACGCTGCCGGGCGAGGAGACGCAATATCGCGCCTACCGCAAAGTGCTGGAATGGGCAGGCGAGAGGCCGGTGACGATCCGTACTGTCGATGCGGGCGGCGATAAGCCTGTGCCGGGCCTCACCGTCGAAGAAGGTAATCCGTTCCTTGGCCTGCGCGGCATCAGGCTGTCGCTGATGCGTCCGGAGGTCTTTCGTGTGCAGATCCGCGCCTTGCTACGTGCCGCCATGCACGGCAATTTGAAGGTGATGTTCCCGATGATCGCCGTTCCGGAAGAGTATGAACACGCCACCGCGCTGTTCGCGGAGGAGCAGGCTGACCTTTTGGCGCGCGGCATCGCGCACAAAATGCCGCCGCTTGGCATCATGGTCGAGGTGCCGTCGGTGGCCATCGCACCG
This sequence comes from Mesorhizobium sp. M0904, assembly GCF_040319475.1. Classification (NCBI taxonomy): domain Bacteria; kingdom Pseudomonadati; phylum Pseudomonadota; class Alphaproteobacteria; order Hyphomicrobiales; family Phyllobacteriaceae; genus Mesorhizobium; species Mesorhizobium sp. M0904. The sequence goes on from NZ_JAMYOC010000029.1 coordinate 21,330, forward strand.
GAGGCATTCGCCAAGGCCGCCTTCTTCTCGATCGGTTCGAATGATTTGACCCAATACGTGATGGCGGCCGCGCGCGACAATGCGTCGGTCGCACATCTGAATTCCGTCAGGCACCCGGCCGTGCTCCGGCTGATCGCCTCCGTTGCGGCCTTCGGCCGCGGGCATAATATCCCGGTCAGCCTGTGTGGCGATGCCGGCGGCGACCCCGCCTCGATCCCGGCGCTGCTCGAAACCGGCCTGCGTGACCTCTCCGTCGCTCCCGCCCAACTCGCGATGGCCAAGGCGGCCATCGCGGACGTTTCGATCTAGGCCCCGGCATGGCTGACAAGGCGTCGCAATCCGGCCCCGAAGAGGCGATCCGCGCCTACAAGACGATCCTGTCGCAGGTGATCGACCAGCGCCCGTCCGGCATGCGCCAGCGCCTCGCCGACGCGCTTGGAAAACACCGCAGCTTCGTCACGCAGATTTCAAGCCCAGCCTACTCGACGCCGATCCCGTCGAAGCATTTGCCGGCTATCTTCTCCGTCTGCCATTTCAGCCCGGTCGAACGCGATCATTTCCTTGAGGCCTACCATCGGGCGCATCCGGGAAAGATGTCGCTGGCCGCAGGCATGCGCAAGACACGTCATGTCTCGCTGATCGTTCCCGATTTCGGCGACGACAAGCAGAACGCGGCGCTCGACCGGGCGGTCAACGATTTCATCCAGAAGATCACCAGCATCGCCGGCAAGGGCAGCTGACGCTGGGCTATTTCGGGAGGACAGCCATGAAGAAATTTCTGAATTCGGTCGATACGGTGCTGACCGAGAGCCTCGACGGCTTCGTTGCAGCGCATGCCGATATCCTGGCGCTTGGCGAGGAACACAAATTCATCCGCCGCAAGCTGCTCAAGCCGGGCAAGGTGGCGCTGATCTCCGGCGGCGGCTCGGGTCACGAGCCGCTGCATGGTGGGTTCGTCGGGCACGGCATGCTGGATGCCGCCTGCCCCGGCCAGGTATTCACCTCGCCGACGCCTGACCAGGTGATGGCGGCGGCCGAAGTCGTCAATACGGGCGCCGGCTGCCTGTTCATCGTCAAGAACTACGAGGGCGACGTGATGAATTTCGACATGGCCGCTGAAATGTCGGAAGGCGTGATGCAAATCGTGACCAATGACGACGTCGCGGTCGAAAACTCGTCCTACACAACCGGCCGGCGCGGCGTCGCCGGTACGCTGGTGGTCGAGAAAATCGTCGGCGCGGCGGCCGAAGAAGGCATGCCACTGGAGCCGTTGAAGGCGCTGGGCGAGCGCGTCAACGGCGCGACGCGCTCGATGGGCGTGGCGCTGACCAGTTGCACCGTGCCGGCGGCGGGCAGGCCGACCTTCGATATCGGCGACGGCGAGATGGAGTTCGGGGTCGGCATCCATGGCGAGGCCGGAAGGCGGCGTGACACATTGAAAAGCGCCGACGCCATCACCGACGAGATCTGTACCGCAATCCTGGGTGACCTGGGCGACGGTGCCAGAGGCCAGGCACTGCTCTTCGTCAACGGCTTTGGCGGCACACCGTTGATGGAGCTTTACCTGATGTACAACAGCGCCCGCAAACTCTTCGAGAAGCACGGCGTCACGGTAACCCGGTCGCTGGTCGGGTCCTATGTTACCTCCCTCGACATGGCCGGCTGTTCGATCACGCTGAGCATGCTCGACGACGAGGCGGCTGTTTGGTGGGATGCACCGGTACATACGGCCGCGCTGCGCTGGGGCATGTAGCGGCGGAGAATGCCCTAGAAATAGTCGGTGATAGGACCGACATCGGCAACGCCGCGTACCGTCAGACAGTTGCCCTCCTCACCCTGCGTAAGATAAAGAATCTGCGGGTTTGGGGAGTTCGATCATGCGTTACAATTGGGATCGGGCGCCGACGGGTTTCGAGCGCCATGGAAAGATGCTGGCAGCCGCCTTGCTGATCGTCGGCGGGGTCGGACTTATGCTCGCTGCCCTCCCGCTTTAGGGACAACAACTCGGGTAGCGGACTACTTCCGTGCGCGTTGCCTCAGTGCACCTGGCCTGTCACGGCGAGAAAACGGCGGTCACGCCCTTCAAATCCCTGGCTGAAGCGCTGCACGAGCACGACAACCACGCCCGCTTTGCCGTCTGGGGTGAAGGTGTAGGATTCCGACAGGCTATAGGAGGTCGGGCAATTCCTCGAACCGGGTACAGTCCTGTCCTCGTGCAACACCTTGATCGGATGGCCGTCCTGGCCTGCAGCGTCAGGCGAAAGCCGAGCGCCTTGCCGGTCATCTCGCCCTGCTGTGCCCCGTCGAAACTCGCTGAACAATCCGCCGTGCTATCGGCAAGAATCTGCTCGAGCTGAATGGTCGAGATGCCAAGCTCGTCATAGGTCGGCGAAAGCCATTGTTGCGAAACCTGCTCGAGGCGCGCAATGTCGTTGTAGGCGACCATGTCGTCGGGAAAGGTGAACCTGTCCAAGGCAGTCCGCTCGCCACGCGGCGCTATGTAATACTTGGCCAGCAAGGGCGCCGCCTGCTCCGCGGCCTGTGCCCTTGCCTGCGCAAGTGTCAGCGTCGAATCCTCCGTCTCGTCGACGATGAGGATCGGCTTGCCGCCGACGAACTGATCGGTGCGGGTGTCGATGATGTCGATCTCCGACCAGCCCGAATCCGAAGCACCGGCATCGAGCGTGCCGTACTGTTCGAAGGCGAAGTAGTCGCCGTCTGGCGAAAAGCCGATGACGCGCCGAGCCGCCGCGTCGCCTGCCTGAGCAGCTGAAGCGAGCACCACCGCCAGCGTCGCAACCGCGGCAAACCCAAGCTCATATCGCAATTTCATCGCGCCCTGCCCCTAATGCCGAAAATTCGAACGATACCGGCCCCCAGACCACCATGACCCGCACTTGCGGCCAAGTTAGAACGACAGCAAACGAAACGCACAAATACATGGTTACACAAACCAGCATACGCTATTTCAAGGACAGCAAACATTCCTGGGGAGGAAGCTGGATGGCGTCACGCTACCACGAGATCTATGACGGCTGGAAACGCGACCCGGAAAAGTTTTGGGCCGATGCCGCGGGCGCTATCGACTGGTTCTCGCCCTTCGAGACCGTGTTCGACGCCAATGCCGGCGTCTATGGCCGGTGGTTCAACGGCGCTTCCTGCAACACCTGCTTCAATGCCGTCGACCGCCACGTGGCGGGCGGCCGTGCCGACCAGATCGCGTTGATCCATGACAGCGCGATTTCGGGCACAATCAGAAAATTCACCTATGCCGAGTTGAGGCGCGAGGTGGTCGCGCTGACGTCGGTGCTCAAGAATCGCGGCATCCAAAAAGGCGATCGCGTCATCATCTATATGCCGATGGTGCCGGAAGCAGCCTTCGCCATGCTTGCCTGTGCGCGGATCGGCGCCGTACATTCGGTGGTCTTCGGCGGCTTTGCCTCGCATGAGCTCGCCACCCGCATCGACGATGCCAAGCCGAAGCTGATCATCTCGGCGTCCTGCGGCCTGGAGCCAGGGCGCGTCGTTGCGTATAAACCGCTGCTCGACAAAGCGATCGAGATGTCGCGGCACAAGCCCGAAGCCTGCCTCATCCTGCAGCGCGACCAGCTGCGCTGCGAGCTCAGGGAAAATTACGATATCGACTATGCCGACGCCGTGGCGCGAGAGCGGGCCGCCGGCGCCAATGTCGACTGTGTCCCGCTGCTTGCCACCGATCCGCTCTACCTCATCTACACGTCGGGCACGACCGGCCAGCCGAAAGGGATCGTGCGTGACAATGGCGGCCATATGGTCGCGCTGAAATGGTCGATGGAAAACGAGTTCGGCGTCAAGCCGGGCGAAGTGTTTTGGGCGGCTTCCGATGTCGGCTGGGTGGTCGGCCATTCCTACATCGTCTACGGCCCGCTGCTGCATGGCTGCACGACCGTGCTGTTCGAGGGCAAGCCGGTCGGCACGCCCGATGCCGGCACCTATTGGCGGGTGATTGCCGAGCACGGCGTCGTCGCGCTGTTCACCGCGCCAACCGCCTTTCGCGCCATCAAGGGACAGGACCCGAAGGGCGAATTCGTCCCGAAATACGACCTGTCCAAATTCCGCACGCTGTTCCTCGCCGGCGAGCGCGCCGATCCGGAAACCATCAAATGGGCGGAGCAGAAATTGAACGTGCCGGTGATCGACCATTGGTGGCAAACCGAGACCGGCTCGCCGATGACCATCAACCCCGCCGGGCTGGGCCTGCTGCCGGTCAAATACGGCTCGCCCGGCGTGCCGATGCCCGGCTATGACATCCGCGTGCTCGACGATGCCGGGCATGAGGTCAAGCGTGGTACGCTTGGCAATGTCGTGGTGAAATTGCCATTGCCCCCCGGCTGCCTGCCGACGCTGTGGGATGCCGACGAGCGGTTTCGCCAAGCCTATCTCGAGGAGTTCCCCGGCTTCTACAAAACCGCGGATGCCGGCATGATGGACGAGGACCGCTATCTCTATGTCATGGCCCGCACCGACGACATCATCAATGTCGCCGGCCACCGGCTCTCGACCGGCGCCATGGAGGAGGTGCTGGCCGCGCATCCCGACGTCGCCGAATGCGCCGTCGTCGGCATTGCCGATGCGATGAAAGGCCAGGTTCCGCTCGGCTTCGTCGTGCTGAATGCGGGCGTCGACCGCGATGCAGGGATCATCGAGAGCGAGGTGGTTACGCTGGTGCGCGAACGGATCGGCCCTGTCGCAGCTTTCAAGACGGTAGTGACGATCAAGCGCCTGCCGAAGACGCGCTCCGGCAAGATCCTGCGCGGCACCATGCAGAAGATCGCCGACAAGGAAGAATGGAGTATGCCCGCGACGATCGACGATCCCGCCATCCTCGACGAGATCACCGCCGCGCTGAAGGGCCGCGGGATCGGCCTGTAAGAACGCCGAAGCCGAGTTGCGTTCGAAGCTCCGGTATGGAACGACCGGTGCCAGACATGGTATCCACGCGCTGCGTCGCCATGTTGTTTCGAGATCGAGGCGCATTCACAGCCATACGGGACGCCATTCGTGACCTTGTTCCAGCGATCGAGAAACACCCGGACCGCGGCGCGCCAGCGGCTCGAGATCGATATCCGGGACTCAGTCGTCTACGCGATCGGCGACGTGCATGGCTGCTATAAGGAGCTTCGCTCCCTGGAGCAGAACATCCTGCTCGATTCTGCGTCTTTCGAGGGGCGCAAGCTCATCATCATGCTTGGCGACTACGTCGATCGTGGCCCGCAGTCGGCGCGCGTGCTCGATCATCTGCTGGCGCCGCCACTCCAAGGCTTCCAGCGTATCTGCCTTGCCGGTAACCACGAAGTCGTGATGCTGAACTATCTCGACGGGATCATTTCGAGAGAGTCGTGGCTGGCGATAGGCGGCCTGCAAACGCTGTTTTCCTACGGCGTCGACCCGGACCGCATGGCCGATCTCTACGGTTCAAACGAGGAGGTCGACGGGCGCATTCGGGAGATCATTCCCGCCGACCACGTCAGTTTCATGCGTGCGCTGCCGGTCATGGTCTGTTCGGCGAAATTCGTATTCGTTCATGCCGGCATCAGGCCGGGCATCGACCTCGCCGCACAAGACGAGGACGACCTGCTCAACATCCGCTCGGAGTTCTTCGAAGCCGCGCATCTTCTCGACCGCTATGTGGTGCACGGGCATACGCCGGTCGAGCTTCCGAAGCTCGAGGGACGCCGGCTTGGCATCGACACGGGCGCCTTCCAAAGCGGCCGGCTGACCGCAGTCAGGATCGCCGACAAACGCGCCAGGCTGATATTTTCCTGAGCGCGATATCCGTCGCTCAGGCGGCCGCCTTTGTGCGCGCTTCCGATTTTTCCAGATAGTAGCTCGAATATTTGTCGAAGAATCTTTCGGAGCCGCCGATCGAGCCATACTTGGCCAGTTTCTTCAATTCGACCTTGTTCAGAACCGCGCCGACGATCTTCTTGGCGATATAGGGTTCTGAGCTCAGCACGGACTGCACCATTGCCCGCGGCGTGCGTCCCCACTCGGCGACCAGCACGAAACCGTCGACAAGCGGGGCGAAGGCCTTGGCGTCGACGACTGGCCCGAGCGGCGGCAGATCGACGATGATGTATTCGAAAGTTTCCTTGGCATTGTCAATGAAGCGCCGCATGCCGGCCGAAGACAGAAGCTCGCTGGTGTGCGAAAAATGGCCACGCAGGACGGCCGGGATGATCGCCAGCTTGGTCTGCCGGTCGATCTTGCCGACCGACTGCCAGGTCCGCCCGCTCACCACTGCTTCCATCAGGCCTTGCTCGGCCTCCATGCCAAGGCTGCGGCTGAGGCCGGGGTTGCGCAGGTCACCGTCGATCAGCAGCGTTTTCGATCCGTTGGCGGCAAGCAGCCCGGCAAGATTGGCGGCAACCGTCGACTTGCCTTCGCCGGGCAGCACCGAGATCACACCAATGACCCGGCTGCCCTGGCCTTCCATCACGACATCGAAGGCGATCTTGGCGTTGCGCAGCGTCTCGGAGAACATTGACGCCGGTGCATCGACGGTTACCCGCATGCGCGCACGTTTTTCGGCTGCCGACAATGTTTTGGAGGACTGGGATTTGGAGGACTTGGCGGTCCTGGTTTCGGCGGCCTTGACGTCGGGCTGACCGTCGTCGCGCTGATCGTCCTTCCCAGCCTTGCCGATGACCGGCAGGTAGCCGAGGAATTTGAGGCCGACGCGGTCGCGCACATCCTCGCCGGTCCTGAAGAACCGTTCCCTGAATTCATTCAGGCCGCCAACCCCGGCCCCCATCATTATGCCAAGCGCCAGCGAAAGCCCCAGCACGATGGCCGTCCGCGGGGTTGCGGCCGACTGCGGCATCGTCGCATCAGAGATGACCCGGATCTTGCCGACCGGGAAGGATTGCTGCTGTGCAGCCTCCTCATAGCGGTTCAGGAATGTCTGATAGAGCGTCGAGAGCGCCGTCGCCTTCTGCTCCAGTTCACGCAGCTTGACCTGCGACTGGTTGTCGATGGAGCTCTTGCCTGCCGCCAAGGCGACATTTGCGCGGAGCGCGGTCTCGCGCGCCAGAGCGACCTCGTATTCGTTGCGGTAGCTTTCGGTGAGCTGCTTCAGCTCGCCGAAAATCTGCGCCGATATGTCAGCCTTCTCCTTGGCGAGCGCGACGGCCTGCGGATGTTGCGGGCCGAAATTGGCTTCGACATCCTGCTGCCGCTTGGCGACGGTGAGATAGCGGTTCTTGAGCGTCGTGATGACCGAGCTGCTCGGCTGGTCGTTCGATATCGCAGCGTCCTTGAACGCATTGTCCGAGCCGCTTTCGACGATCGACTTGTACTGCTGATAGCGGGCGCCGGCACGTGCGGTATCGGCCTGCGCGACGATCAGCTGGGTGTTGAGATCGGACAGTTGCTTGTCGCTGATCAGCTGGCCGTCATTGACGGCCAATCCATGTTCGGCCCTGAACTTTTCGACCGCCAGTGCGGCCGCCTGGGAGCTCTCACGAAGCTCGGTCAGCCGGCCTTGCAGCCAGACCGCCGCCCGCTCGGTCGCGTCGAAGCTGGCATCGAGCTGGTCGGCGAGATAGGCGTCGGCATAGGCCTTGGTGATGGCGGTCGCAAGCGCCGGATCCGTCGCCTGGAAGGAGATGCTGATGACAAAGCTTCGGCCGATCCGCTCGGCGTCGAGTTGGTTCTGCAGTTTGAAGATTGCGTAGTCGCGGGGCGACGACGATGCGGTGATCGCGTCACGCGTCGCAGCATCAAGCTGAGTGACGTCGGTCGTGCTAGCGGCGCGCTTGGGGCGGACAGACTGGATGATACCGCGTACAAAGCCTGCGACCTTCGACAGAGCCGACGTCGGAGGGTTCATGAAAGCGTCGTTCTGATCGAGCTTCAGCTTGTCGACGACCACCCCCGCCAGCCTGGCCGACTGCAGAATTTCGATCTGGCTCAGAACGGCGGAGTCGGTCTGCATGCTGACCGACGCCGCCGAAATGTCGTCGACGACCTTGTTCAATCCTTCGTCGATCAGCACGCTGCTCGTCGCCACATAGGTAGGAGGCGTCGTCTGCAAGTAGAGGACGCCGAGAAAGAGACCGATGACGGCACAGGCGGCAACCACTTTCGCCTGCCGCGCGGCCATGCCAAGCAGGCGCTCGATGTCGATGAAGTCTTCGGCGTTTGCCGCACTCGAAGCCGGCAATGGCGTCCTCTTCTCGACAGGAAAATTGGCATAGTTCATCTTCGGTCCAATTCTAGTTTGCAGGCGCTACCGCCTCGAAGGTCGGGACATAGGTGCAAACCTTGCGCCGGACAGTGCGCGTTACGCGCGGCGCAACGGCCTGTCCTGCGTCATCAGCCGCACCCACAATGCCTCAAAAAAATGGACATTATGCGGCTTCTTCCCGACGCTGGTGCGACCGGACGAATTCCTGCAGCATATCGAAGATCTGGCCCTTCATGTCCTCCCGCGCCAGCGCGAAAGCGATATTGGCCTGGATAAAGCCCTCCTTCGAACCGCAGTCGAACATGCGGCCGTCGAAAGGCTGGGCGAAGAAGGCTTGCGTCTGTGCGAGGCGCACCATCGCGTCGGTCAGCTGGATCTCGTTGCCGGCGCCGCGTTGCTGGCTGCCCAGCAGCGAGAATATCTCGGGCTGCAGGATGTAGCGCCCGTTGATGTAAAAGTTCGACGGGGCGTTGGCCGGAGCCGGCTTTTCGACCATGGCCGTCACCTCGAAGCCAGTGCCGACATCCGCGCCGCGGCCGACAATGCCGTATTTGCTGGTCTCGGTCGGGTCGCAACGCTCGACGGCGATGACGTTTGCGCCGGTCTGTGCATAAAGATCGGCGACTTCGGCGAGACAGCCGCGCCCGCCAAAGGACACCATGTCCGGCAAAAGCAATGCAAAGGGCTCGTCGCCGATGACTTCGCGCGCGCACCACACGGCATGGCCGAGGCCCTGCGGCGACTGCTGGCGGATGAAACTCGTCGCGCCGGCGACGGGAAGCAGGCTTTCGAGCGCTTCAAGCTGCGCCTTCTTGCCGCTCTGCTCCAGGGTTCCGATCAGTTCAGGATGCAGGTCGAAATAGTCCTCGATCACCGCCTTGTTGCGGCCGGTAACGAAGACGATGTGCTCGATGCCTGCCTCGAACGCCTCATCCACCGCATATTGCACGACAGGCCTGTCGACCACCGGCAGCATTTCCTTCGGCATGGATTTGGTCGCCGGCAGGAACCGCGTTCCAAGCCCTGCCACCGGTATGACTGCCTTCCTGACTTTTTTCATTGCATATTCCTTCTGATCGATTTCAACCCGTCGCAGGCGGCGAAAACTATCTTCATTCGCCCGCAGCCCTTCACCTCCCCGCCACTACGGCAAACTGTGCCGCTACCCTTCGCAGCCGGACGGCGATCGGCATGCTTATATGCCGAACCGCCGCCGGATCGCTGAGCGCCGTCCATATCGCCTTGAGCGGGGACCGCGCCTTGATGTGCTGAACCAGCGACAGGAATGACGCCGCCCGCCGCAGGCTGCGAGCGCGCCTGGCAAACGCCGCCGCGGCCGCAGCATCCATGGAATGGGTTCCGGCGAAGATGGCATCGGCCCTGCGCATCGCCTCGACGTGATGAAGCTCCAGCACCCGGGAAATGGAGCCGGTGCGGATGTGGTAGACATAGCCTGTCGTCGGTTCGACCACGCATTTGCCGCCTTTGGCCAGAGCATTGGCCAGGAGGATATAGTCTTCGCCGATGATCAAGCTTTCATCGTAGCGCAGCCCGTTTTCGTTCAGGAACCGGCGCTGGAAGATCGGCTTGAGATAGCCGAGATTGAATCTCGATTCGAAGACCACATTGCCGGCGATGTAATCCGCCAGCGAGATTTCACCGAGCCCTTCCAGATAGTCGGCCGGGAACATCGTCTCTTCGGCAACGCCATCCTCGCGAACGACCTGCAGATTATCGACCGCGATCTCGGCGCCCGCCTTCTCCGCGCGTTCGATCATGGTGCAAATTCGCCCGGGATAGACCGCGTCGTCGGAATCGAGGACCGCGACCCACCTGCCGCGGGCAAGTTCAAGGCCGGCGTTCCTGGCGCCGCCGGGGCCACGGTTTTGCTCAAGCGCGACCACGCGTACGATGCCTTCGGGGTAGGATCTCGCCAAATCGAGCGTCCGGTCGGCCGACCTGTCGTCGACGACGATAACCTCGACGCTGACATTGCGCTGGGCAATGGCGCTGGCGATCGCCCGATCGATGGTCGCCTCGGCATTGTAGGCGGCAATCACGAAGCTCACGTCAGGCTGCACGCTTGCCCCCTTGCTGCGGCGAAGACAGGCCGTATTGGCGGATTTCACGAACCCCGACGAGGCCGCTGACGACGCCGACATGCATAATGCCGCGAAGCAGGCTGCGGTTCCGGCGCACGGGGTCGATGGCGACCGGAATTGCCGACAGGAAACTGTAGGCGGCCTTTGCCGCGGCAATGCCGACCTGCTTGAGCCGGGCAAGGCCGTGTACATTGCGCCCCAGAAGATGACCGTGCGTCTGCCCGACGCGGAACCGGCGGCGGCCGAGCCAGTCGAATGCCGCCCTGGCAGGTGGCACCGCTTCGTCGACCCAAGCCTCCGGCGAAAAGGCGATGCGGCCGCCGGCCTTGACCATCTGGTCGAAGAATTCCGTATCTTCGCCACCGGTCTGGCCACGTGCCAGGCTGAAGCGCCGGCCGCGCAGGCTCTCAGCCCCAATCCTGAGCAGGACGTTGCAGGTATAGCCGGTGCGGATCTCGCCGCGGACCCAGACCGGTAGGGTCGAGTGGAAATCACCCTTGCGCATCCAGGCGGGCGCATCCGCCCGGTAACGGGCTTGCACCGGCCCGAGAACGGCCGCAGCACCAGTAGCTTCCGCCGTCGCCACCAGTTCGGCAAGCCAGCCGGCGGTGGCCGTCTCGTCGTCGTCGATAAAGGCGACGAAATCCCTCGCACTGGCATCGAGGCAAGCGTTGCGCGCGATCGAGATGTTGCGGGCCGGGGCGTGCCGGTAGGTCACCGGCAGCTTCAACTCGGCCGCCAGCCTGGCGACCAGCGTTTCGGCCGTCGGCGTATCGTCGTTGTCCGCAATGATGACACCGACGTCGAATCCCACGGGCATATCCATGGCCGCTATGGAGCGAAGCGTGTCGGCAAGCTCCGGCCGGCGAAATGTGCAGATGCAGATATCGATGCTTCGATTTTTCCGGACCGGGTCCATCACGCTACCTCGCGCTGCGGTCGCGGTGCGAGCAGTTGCAGCCAGAAACCGACCGACCAGCCGAAATGCATAACCATTGCCGAGACCCCGGCAAGCGCAATGTCGGGTTTGCGCTGGCTGACGGCGGTCCAAAAGCCGTAGCCGAGGCAGACCGACGCCCATAGCAAAAGCGGCACGGCCGCCAGCCAGTGGACGAAGGAAAAGGCGGCGAGAAGAACCACGGGGAACACCAGAAGCGGCACCATTTGCCGGACCTTCGGGATCATGCGGTGCTTGAGAACGTTCTTTGCCCGGCCACGGCCATATCCGAGATACTGAAAATAGAGGCCCTTCAGCGAGGAGCGCGGGTAGTAGACCATCTGCGTCTTGCCGGTCATCCAGATGCGGTAGCCGGCCTGACGGAGCCGATAGTCGAGTTCGGCATCCTCATTGTGGCTGAACGTCTCGTCATAGCCGCCGACCGCGGTGAAGGCCGATATCCGCATCAGCGCATGGTGGCCATGATCGACCCATTCCCCCGCCGAAAGGTGCCGGTGCTTGGAGCCGCCGGTGCCGAGCCTGGAATTCTGCGCCGCTGCCGCTGCTTTCTGAACCATGCCGCTGCCACTGGTCAGCATCGAGACGACGACCGAATCCGCGCCGGTGGCCTGCGCTTCTTCGATCAGCCGGTCGCAATAATCCACGGGATAGCCGCCGTGCGCATCGATGCGAATGAGATGGTCGACGCCTTCCCCGAATCTGGCGACGGCGAGATTGATCGCCGCGCTCTGCAAGCGCTTTTCATTGTGCAGCAGGGTAACCCGCTGATCTTTTGCGGCGATATCCGCGACGATCGTCCTGGTGCCGTCCGTACTGCCGCCATCGGCAACGATGATCACGGCGCCCAGCCTCTCGGCCGCGGGGCGAAGCTCTCGAAGCAATGCGCCGATATGGGCCGCTTCGTTCAGGCACGGAACCACGATCATGCAGGATGGAATGTCGGTTTGCGTCATCGGCAGTCCTTCTATGCCAATGCTTCGGCAGCATATGGACCGGGAGCCGCAGTCAGCCCGCGGAGCTTTTCGACAAACGCCCGGCAATCGGCGCGGTCGTGGCTCCAGGTGCGCGGATTGCGGGCAAGAACACGCGCCCTCAATGTCTCGAACCGATGCTGCTCCATCGTGCCGACGGCGGCTTCGAGCGCCTCGGGCGTGGCTTCTGACAATAGAACCCCGATGCCTTGCCGGTCGAGGAACCGGCCGGTTTCGGTGGTTCCCATCGAAATCGGCACGGCTCCGAAGCGGCAGCCTTCATAGAGCCGGTTCGGCAGCAACCATTCGGAGTTCAGGCCCTGCTCAAAAAAGTCGATGGCCCAGGAAAAGTGAACCTCGTGGTAGATCGCCGCCATGTCCTCGGGATTGCGGTAGGGCCCGCCAAACGACAGCCAGGGTTCCGATTGAACAAAACCATGGAAATCGGGAAATTCGGACAGCGCCGGCCGGCCTCTGAGGACGATTTCAAAGCGGCCGTCGAGGCGGCGCGAAAATTCGGCCAGAAGCTCCAGGGAGTGACGGCAGCGGAGCGCACCGAACCAGCCGATCCGCCACGGCGGCGCAACGGGATTCTCCGCCGTAATGCGGTCATCCAGCGAAGCTGCGGCCGGCTCGAAATGCTTGTTTTCGAGCAGTTCGACCGGAGCGGCAACCTGTCCGAACGGCTTGAAATAGTTAGCGATGAAGGCCGGAGAGCTGGTCACCAGAAGCTTCACATCCCTGGCTAGGAAGCGTTCCGCACCGCGCATCGCCCAGCCCAGCGAATCGTCGCGAAGCAGCAGGCGATGGATGTCCAGGCACTCGTAGACGATCGGCACTGTTGCCTGGAAAGCCGACCTGGCGCGGCGGGCAAGCGCCAGCATTTCCAGATTGCGCGCGATAATGAGATCGGGCCGTGGCATTGAGCCCAGCTTCGAGCCGGTCGAGACCACCGCCTTCATGATCGCGGCCAGACGTTGGGCGAATCGGCCATCACGAGTCGGGCCGAGATCGATCGGCTGCAAGCCCTCGACATCAGCAACTGCGCTTGCCGTACGACGAAAGCCCGCCAGCGTAACCTGGGCGCCGCCTGCCTTGAGCATTATGATCCGCCGGCGCACTGCCGGGTCGGAGACGTCGTGTACCAAGTACAAGACATGCAGCATGAAAACTCGACCGCTGTTGGCCCGCCCGCGACGATGCTAGTACACCTCTTGCTGCATCGCAACATTTTTGGTTGCAGCGTAGCAAAGATCCCCGTTTTTTGTTGCACTGCAAAATCGATGGGTTAATCTCGCTCTGCTTGGGCCGCATGGACCGCGCGCTGGCCTGCCATCGGACTGCGCGCCAATAATCACGACGCGAGGACCATCCTTGGCGTGCAGCATTTTCGGCCAACCCGCCTGCAATTCGCCCCTTCGCGCCCGTCGATGGAAGCACGGGACTACTCACGAAATGAGGTCATTCCATGAAGATCGCGGTTGAAAACACCGTCTGCCTGAATACCGGGGATGCAGCGATTCTCCTGGCGATTCGCCATGTTTTCAAGACGATCGTGCAGGACGATATCCAGTTCTACGTCTTCGACAGCCAGCCGGAGGTGGCGGCGAGGCTCTACACGAAGAAGGACTATCCGGACCTCGAATTCCACAAGCTGCTGTCGGAATCGCTGTTCCGCTACAAATACGGCAGCGGGCTGAAGAACCTGTTCAAGCCGATCTACAATCGGCTCGTCCTCAATGCCCTGCGGCGGTTCGGCATCCGCGGCGTTGTTGGGCGTTTGTTCAGCTCAAGCAATCGCCGTGGTCTCGAGATCTACAAAGACGCCGATCTCGTGGTCACGACAGGCGGAACCTATCTCGTCGAGACCTACAATCTGGAGCGGCGCCTCAATCAATTCAGGATCGACGCGATTCTGGGCAAGGACCCAGTCTTCTTCACACAATCGCTCGGCCCGTTCAACAAAAGTTACAATCGCCAGGAGTTGAGCCCGATCTTCGACCGGAGCCCGCTCATCCTGCTGCGCGACGAACGTTCGCGGGGCCACATTGTGGACATGGTGAAAAACCCCGGCAAATGCCACGTCGTGGCCGACGCCGTCTTTGCCCTGGCCGACACTGACAGGATCGGAAAAATTCTGGCCTCCGGCCAGTCGGCGACCGTCACCGGCCGCGTCGCCATTTCCGTCCGTCACTGGAACTATGTCAGCGACGGCGAGGGCGGCATGCGCCGCTACATCGACTCGATCCGCGAGATCGCGACTATCCTGGTCAGGGACCACGCCAAGGAGGTCACCTTCGTCTCCACCTGCCAGGGCGTGCCGGAATACGCCCATGACGATTCCAAGACGGCGAGGGCGATCGTTGCCGAACTCGATCCGGAGATCGCCAAGCATGTCAGCGTGGACGCTTCGTTCCACACGCCGGAGCAATTGATGGCCCTGGTGAAAGGCTTCGACTTTGTCGTCGCAACACGCATGCATATGATGATCATGTCGCTCTGCGTCGGCACGCCGGTGCTGCCGATCGCCTATGAATTCAAGACCAAGGAGCTTGCCAAGCGGATCGGCGTCGCCGACCTGCTGCTCGACATCGATACGGTGACGCCCGAGGAAGCGAGCGAGAAGCTCGGCAGACTTACCGCCAATCTCGACCTCTATCGCAGGACGAGCCTTCAGGCAGTGCTTGAGGAGCATGCGTCGGCGATGTCGGCAGGTGAGCTTTTGAGGCCGGTGATCGCTCGCCTAGCGGGCGTTGCGCATGGCGCTGGAAAGCGTGGTGAACAGGGCGCTGCGCGACTGGCGAAGGGCAAGCATGAGGATCAGGCCGATCGAATAGTTGAGGGCAACCGCCAGGACCACCGCGAGCAGGTCTGATTGGCCGGTCAGCGATGCCGGCAACTCGCGGTACACGGACCAGGCAAGCAGCGACGATACGATGAAAAGCCCCTGCATGATCAGGAAGTCGGCTGCGGTCACCGGGCCGACCCGGTGGACCAGGACGGCAAGCACCGGGACGCGCAGCACATAGCCGCTGATTGCATAGGCCGCCGCGACACCGACGGCCCCCCAGTGCAATCCGATGATGAAGGCGGCGACCGTCGTCAGCGACGAGTAGATGCCCCAGTGGAACATGGTCTTGGTCTTGCCCTGGCAGATGAAGATCCATCCCGTGGTGCTCGAGACGGACTGGATCAGGCTGGCGATGCCCAGCCAGGCGAAAATCGGCGCCACCGCCGCCCAGCGCTCGCCGAAGAGAAGCCCGACGACCTGGTCCGACGTTAGCGTCAGCGCCGCGATGCCGGGCATGGTGACGGCCGCCAGCATCCAGTTGGTTCGCACATAGATGTCGCGAAACCGCGCCTTGTCCTCATGGATGCGGCTCAGCAGCGGCACCATCACGCGTGTCAGCGGCTGGTTGATGTTCTGCAGCGGGAACAGCAGGAGCTTATAGGCGCGGTCATAATAGCCGAGCTCGATCGCGCCCGAATATTTTCCGATCAGGATGTTGTCGAGATTGCGCGAGAAGAAGTTGGCCAGATTGAAGCCGGTCAGATTGGCGCCGAAGGACAATATGTCGGTATCGACCTTCAGGTCCGGCCGCGACGGCGTCCAGCGCGCCACCTGCCATGCCGCGGCCAGCGCGACAACAGCCGATACCGCCGGGCCGATGACCAGCGACCAGTAGCCCAGCCCCGCATAGGCCGCGGCTGCTGTAGTCGCAAGTCCGGCAGCAGCGGTTATCATGTCGTTCAGCGCGAGCTGGCCAAAGCGCAAGTGACGGTTCATCAGCGCCAGCGGCACCGCGGCGAGGCTGCCAAGCAGCAGCGGCAAGGCAGAGCCGATGGTGATCCCGACCATGCGTTGATCGCCGTAGAAGGCGGCGATGGCGGGCGCCAGGCATGCCACCATCACGGCACTGCCCAGCCCGACCAACGCACTGATCCAGAATACCTGGTTGAGCTGCTCCGTGCTGATATCCTTGCGCTGGACCACAGCCTGCTGCAGGCCAAGGTTTTGAAGCAGTCCGACAAAGGCCACGATCGGCCCGACAGAAGCCACCAGGCCGAAATCCTCGGGCACGAGCAGACGCGCAAGCACGATGACGGAGAGAAACTGGATCGCCATCTTGAAGCCTTGCGCGCCGATCGTCACCACGCCGCCGCGCAGGGCGACACGACCGAACTGGGGGGGCGGGTTGGCGTTCATGCCGGGCGCCCGGCTTCGGCCAGCTGGGCAACGATCTGCGCAAAACGTTCGTTGAGCACGTCCGCGTTGAAATCCTGCTCGATCTTACGGCGCGCCGCACGTGCGATGCGCTCGCATTTGTCCGGGTTTTCGGCCACCCAGACAAGCTTGCGGGCCAACGCCGCAACGTCTCGCTCCGGTGCGAGGAAGCCCGTCTCCTGATCTTCGATCAGTTCGGGAATGCCCGAGTGATAGGTGCTGACGACGATCAGCCCGGCGGCCATAGCCTCCATCAACGCCACCGGAATACCCTCGAGATCGCCGTCTCGCGCGGTAACGCTCGGCAACAGGAATACGTGGGCATCGCGCAGGCGCTGCTTGACCTCGGCGTGCGGACGCGGCCCGAGGAAAGTCACCCGGTCGGCAATGCCGAGATTTGCGGCGAGGTTCTTCAACTCTTGCAGCAATTCGCCGCCGCCAATCACCGAATAGACCCAGTCGCGCCGCGGCAGGCTGGCGAGCGCCCGAAGGGCGAATTCGATGCCCTTCTTTTCGGTCAGCCGGCAGACCGAGATGAAGGACAGTGTGTCCCGTTCCCAGGAACGCCAATGGTAGCCGATCTCACCGGGCCGCACGCCCATATGGTGAACCATGACTTGCGCCGGGGGTGCGCCGACGCCGATCAGGGCGTCGCGGAAAAACGCGTTCACCGGGAGCTGGAGAACACCCTTGTCGAAGACAACCTTGTAGCGCGTGAGTGTGTTGTCATGCAGCGGTTCGCCGACATCGCGGCCGTGGAATATGGTCACCAAAGGAGCGGAAATCCGGCCTCGTTTCATGGCGCGGGCGACGCGCATGCCGTTATTGCCGAAATGCGCGACGATCACATCGGCGTTCTGCAATTTGCGCGCAAAAGCGATGTCGACGGCGGTCGAGAGCTTATCCCAGAACCTGCCCGACCATTTCCTGAGCGTCGGGCGAAAGCGCCCCAGCCCGCCCCACCAGCAGACGACCTTGCTAGGGAGAGCCTGCCAGCGGCGATCGTCGATGTTGCTGTCCTTGCCGAAGGACGTCTCGTTGCAGACGACGCCGACTTGCATGCCGCGCTCGAGGCACCCTTCTATCTGGTCAAGGACGAAGGTCTCCGACAAAGAGGGGAACTTATCAACTACGAAGCAAATCTTCATCGAATGGACGATCTTTCGAGGCCGGTCGGCGATCTGCTCGCGCGGATGAGGGCTGACGCCCGTCGCCGCCGTGCGAGGCGCTTCAAGCGTCTGGTGTTGTGCATGTTGTTGTCCCAAAGCCGCTCACACCCCGGTCAGGCGCAAAAGCGGGCCGTTGGGCGACATAAACGATTTTGGACGAAATGCATCAGGCGGCACGCTCCAGCGCGCCTTGCCTGGCGTTGTCGAGAACGCCGAGGAAGGTCGTGAACTGACTGTCGGGGTTCATTTGCGGCCGCTCCGAAAACAGCTGCGCCGCCGCCGACAGCCGATCGTACTCGGCCTTGTCGCTCCATAGTCGCCTGACCGCGGCGACCCAGTCGTCGAGCGGTGCGTCATAGTCGAGCACAACGCCGCCGGCGCCAATCGCTTCCGGCAGGCCGCCGCGGCGGGATCCGACGACTGGAATGCCGCTGCAATGGGCCTCGGATGCCACCCGCCCCCAAGCTTCTTCCCATTTGCTGGGCGCCAGCAGGATCTTGGTGCGGCCATAGACGGTCTTCATGTCGCTGGTGCGGCTTTCCAGCCTGACGTTGCGTAGCGGCGCGATGATCCGTTCGATCTGCGCCCGGTGGTCGTCGTCGAGCTTCCAGCTTTCGACGAACAGGAACGGGATTTCGGGGCATTGGCCGGCGATGCGCACGGCGAGTTCGAACCCTTTTTCATTGTAAGGATTGATCAGCGTGACGAATTCGCCGGTGGTCGGCGTGCTGTAGAGCCCGGGATTGATGGTCGGCGGGATTACGGTCGAGTCGATGCCGAACTTTTCCTTATAGGTGCGCGCCGTGAATTCGGAGTTGGCGATATAAAGCGCCGAATGCAATTCGCGCAGGTCGCCGGCCAATTCGTGGAATTCGACGTTCCGCAGATAGACCACCAGCGGCACGCCGAGCGCCTGCAGCGCCTTTCCGATCGGCACCGATTTGTGGCACTGCACGACGGCGACATCGGGATCGAGCCGTTCGACGGCGAAGCGGGCCGCCTCCCAGGGAAACCACGCCCGCACGACAGGATAGCCGGGATAGCTGTCGATGACCGCGCGCTGGCGAAGGAGCTTCATCTTGGCGCGCGCCTTGAAACCGAACATGCCGTCACCGAACAGCGCCGCCAGCACCGAGGCGTCATGACCGTGCTCGCGCAGCTGCTCGACCAGATGGTGCGTGCTCGACTGAACGCCACCGCTGAACTGCGGTGTGTAGCCGTTGCCGCCTGCAAACAGAACTTTCATGGACCTGGCTCCTTGCTGGACCGCCCTAGCGTCACGCCGCCATTCTGCCGATGCTGTGGTATTCGATGCCGTGGCGGGCGATGACCTTGGGGTCGTAGAGATTGCGTCCGTCGAAGATGACGGGCCTGGTCAGCGCGTTCTTCAATGCATCGAAGGACGGCGCGCTGAAACTCTTCCACTCGGTCACGATCAAGAGCGCGTCGGCGCCTCGCAGCGCGGCCTCCTTGGTGCCGCACAGTTGCAGGTCGTCGCGCAGCCCGTAGATCGCCTGGCATTCCTGCATCGCCTCCGGATCATAGGCCTGGACATTGGCACCGGCGGCCCAGAGCGCTTCCATCAGCGTGCGGGCCGGGGCCTCGCGCATGTCGTCGGTATTGGGTTTGAAGGCGAGGCCCCACAGCGCAAAGGTTTTGCCTTTGAGATTGCCCTTGAAATAGCGGTGCACCTTCTCGAACAGGACCGACTTCTGCTGGTTGTTGCGCTCCTCGACGGCACGCAGCAGCTTGGCGTCGAACTTGACAGCCTCGGCGGTCTTGATCAGGGCACGCACATCCTTCGGGAAGCACGAGCCGCCATAGCCGAGGCCCGGATAGATGAAGTGGTAGCCGATCCGCGGGTCGCTGCCGATGCCCTTGCGGACCTCCTCGATGTCGGCGCCCAGTTGCTCGGCCAGGTTGGCCATTTCATTCATGAAGCTGATCTTGGTCGCCAGCATGCAATTGGCCGCGTATTTGGTGAACTCGGCACTGCGCACGTCCATCACGATCATCTTTTCGTGGTTGCGGTTGAACGGCGCGTAGAGCTCGCGCATCACCGCCTCGGTGTCCTCGTTGCTGGTGCCGACGATGATGCGGTCGGGCTTCATGCAGTCGCTCACAGCGGACCCTTCCTTGAGGAATTCCGGATTGGAGGCGACGTCGAAAACCAGATCCTCGCGCCCGCGCGCCTTCAGCGTCTCGGCGATCCTGGCCTTTATTCTTTCGCAGGTGCCGACCGGCACGGTCGACTTGCCGACGACGATCTTGGGCGCGTCCATCTCACGACCGATAGCCTCGGCGACGGCCAGCACATATTTGAGGTCTGCCGAACCATCCTCGCCCGGCGGCGTGCCGACGGCGATCATCTGGATCTGTCCATGCTTGATCGCCGCGGCGGCGTCGGTGGTGAACTTGATGCGGCCGGCGGCATGGTTCTCCTTGACCATATTTTCGAGACCGGGCTCGAAGATCGGGACATGGCCCTGGTTGAGCCTTTCGACCTTTTTTGCATCGATGTCGACACAGACCACCTGGTGGCCGACTTCGGCAAGCACCGCCGCCTGTACAAGACCGACATAGCCGATTCCAAAGACAGTCAAATTCATTCGGTTTCATTCCTGTTCAAGGCTTCGGGCGTGTTCAAGCTTCGGTTTTCCGACCACCTTCGGCCCGGCCGGTTCAGATGCGCTTCTAGTTTGTGTTGCATGCCAGCGATTCCGGGAATTGGCAGGGCTGGCCGAGTGCGGTGAACGCAACGCGATCCACCTGCATGGTGAGCTTGCGGCCCGGATCCGAGAACGGCCCCATCCAGCCCTTCATCGTGTCGCTGCCCCACAGGCTGAAATAGATCCTTTGCGAATGGGTGGGCAGCTTCGCCGGATCGGTGA
Source organism: Mesorhizobium sp. M0904 (assembly GCF_040319475.1). Classification (NCBI taxonomy): domain Bacteria; kingdom Pseudomonadati; phylum Pseudomonadota; class Alphaproteobacteria; order Hyphomicrobiales; family Phyllobacteriaceae; genus Mesorhizobium; species Mesorhizobium sp. M0904. Next base: position 41,873 of record NZ_JAMYOC010000029.1, read on the forward strand.
TCTCGTGGACAAGCTTGCCGTTGACGTACCAGCGCAGCCGGTCTTTTTCCCAGACGAAGGCGTAGTCGTTGAAGGCCTTGTCGGTGCCGCCGGCGACGTCGACCAGTTTCTCGTTCTTGCCTTTGCCGGCTATGTAGGCGTTGACCTGAACCTTGGACGTGTCCTTGGTCAGCACCTCGAAGTCGATTTCATCATGCGGCTGCTTGTCGGCATCGCCGACGAAGCTGAAGAATGCCGCGTTGACGCCGGAGCCCGTGTCGGTCTTCATCCGCGCCTCGTAGGTGCCGTAGCCGAAGCGCTGCTTGGTCTGGATCTCGGCGCAGGCGAATTCGCGATCCTTCAGCTTGCGCTTCTCGAAACCGAGCGTCAGCATGCCGTCGGAAAGCCCGATCAGGTTTTTGGACCAGGTGCAGTTCTGATGCTTGCCGTTCGTCCAGCCGTCGGAAATGTACCAGCGCGCGCGACTGAGGCTGGTGAAATCATCGACAAAAGACGGCGCGGTTGGCAGATCCTGCGCACGGACGGGTACAAGGCCCGCAACCAGACTGACGAGAACGATCAGCAGAAACGCGCCGTCTGAACGGAGCGGCCGCAGCTTGCCTGAGATCGGGCGCGTGAACGGGGTGCCGCGGGGTGCCGGGGCGGACGTGCTTTTAAGATCTGCATTCATATCAAAACTCACCTTGTGCTGTGCGCCCCCAAAGCGATCGTTCGAACCGTGACGAAACAACCTGATCTTGACCTCTGTCGCTCCCAAGCTCCGTGTTGTGCCTAAACCATTGCGCCGACCCAGGGTGTTCGCTCAGCCCGTGCCGGAATCGGCGGGCTTCACAAAATCAGTCCTCATGTCGGGACCGTTCTGCCGCTTCGGCTCGAAGATTTCATCCAGCGAATGACGGAGATCCTTCATCATCTGCATCTGGCGCGACAGCGCTGTGATGCGCCGCTCGCAATTCAGAATCGACCTGGTCAGTTCGCCGACTTCGGAAGACCTGCGCGAGGAGACCGAACCGTTCTCCATCGCCTCGACCAGAAAGGCGGCATTGGTGGCCGTTGTCCTGTAGCGGTTCTCAAGTCCGCTCTTCTCCGCCTCGACTTCGGCCGCGATCTGGTCCAGCAGCTTTGCCAAGCGATCGAGGCGCGAGGTGTCGGTCTGCGTGTCGCGCGCCGGATCTCTCGATCGGAAGCGAAAGATCGAGGCCATGTAGTCAGCGCCCCGTCATCGTCGAGCTGGTGAACGGCCTTAGAGCCCGTCCACATTCAAAAGACATTTCTTGCATCGTCCAGCTCCTCCGACAGGGTATGTCTCGGGCCAGTTCGGTTGGCCGTCCAAAATTGCTGCACCGCAACATAGATTGCCATTCCCTGCGCGCATAGGCAACCACCTAGATCGTAAACTCATGAATCTCGTTGAAATGGTGCGAGCCGACCTAAGGGTAACGGAGTGGCTACCGCCATCGCACGTTGACGGGCCTAGCTATCGCTGGCCGTGCTGGTTCCGGCCATGAGGAAGCGCAGCGGCGGCACATGCTGACGCTTCGCGGCGAGGCCGGCGCGGCGAAACAGCGCATCCAGCTTGTCGGAGGCAACGCCGCGGACGACGGCTGTGAGGTTGGACGAGCCGGCCAAGGCGTAGGCCGCGGCCGGTGCCAACCCGCGCTCAGCCTTCACGTCTAAAAACTTCCGCAGCCGGTATTTGTCGCGGATGTGCCGCTCGTGCCTTCTCAGCGCAGCCTTCGATGCCTCCGGCAAACTGTCGATCGCAAGCAGTGCCAGGTCGGCATCGGCCAGATGCTTCAGGTCCTGGGTCTTGTGCCGTCCGCTCAGCGAATCGGCGCGCACGATCGCGCCGTAGCCACAGGATTTGATGACCTTGAAGCGCGCGCCATGGGCAACCGCGCGCGCATAGAGTTCATAGTCTTCACCCAGGCGCAGCTTCTCGTCGTAGCGCAGCCCATGCCGATCGAGGAAGGCGCGGCTGATCACTGGCTTGAGGAAGCCCAGTTCCCCTCGTTGCACACGGCGCCTGGAGATATTGCCATCGACGAAGCCCTCGAAATCGAGGAATTCCGGCTCGGGCGAGAACGGTGGAGCAACGATTTTCGAAACGTCGGTTGCCGCGTCATCCCTGACAAGCATGATGTTGTCTGCGGCGAAATCCCAATCGGTGCTGGCGAACAGTCTGTGAAACCTGCCTTCGAAAAAGAAATCATCAGCGTCCAGAATGCTGATGAACGGCGACCTGGAACCGGCTATCGCGGCGTTGCGTGCAAAGGAGGGGCCGCGATTGACGTCGAAGCGGATGACGGACAGGCGGCCCGTGCCGTCGCCGGCTGCGTGGGCGACTTTCGCCGTATCGTCGGTGGACGCGTCATCGACGACGACAACTTCCGCAACCTCAGGTTCGCGTAATGCCGATGCAATGGCAGCCGGGATTGTCCGCGCCGCATTGCGTGCGGCGATGATCACGCAGACCTGGAATGATGTCATGGACATGCCTCTCGATTGCAGAAGTCGTTGCGGATTTCCTCGCCCCGACCGCTCAATGACCCACCGCCCAACCTGAAATGCATCGGCCCAAACGCCTATGCTGCAAGTGCGAAGCAAGCATCGCCAAAATCATCGGCGCCGTCCAGTTTTTCATTCTGCTGGGTGTCATGGCCCGGCTGGGCAGGCGGCGAGCCTCAATCGGGATGGCTCCAGAAATGCGCCGCTTGGCAGAGCCGTTCCTACACGCTCCATCAGAGCGCTCGACTGGCGGAAAATCAGTTGCTGGTCCTGGCCGACCGGACTGCGGCGGGGCGGAGCGAGCGCGTCGAGGCCCGCAGTGTCAAGGAAACGAAAGAACAGGAATGCCGACTGCCGGTGTTGTCGAGGCGAGCAATTCGTCAGAGGACCGGCGAGCTTAACCATAGGTCACATGGACATCGCAGACCCGGCCAGGCCCGAAATCAGTGAAGGCCTCTCCTTGCGCTGAATTTCTCGCCTTCGGCCGCCTCGTTCGAACTCAGCTTTCGTTCAGCGTCGCGAATTTTGTCGGCCGGGGTCGGGGCATTTCTGGCGACCATGGCAAAGACCAGTAGAAAATAACCCATTTGGATGACTATGGCACAGCCGATGACGCGAAACAGCGTCGTACCGAGCGAGGCGCCGCCCAAATAGGACCAGACGATCACGATCGCCAGCGCAAAACACATTCCGATAATGAACTTTGGCAGTGACATACCCGATAGCCCATCCACCGGCTCGGGAAAAAATGTCGACAAGCCCACCCCGAGCACCTCCCTTAAACTCTGCGAGCTTATTTAGGTTGCCCGCTTCTGGCCGGTTGCTTCCGGCCTAGCCCAATCTGTCCATTAGTCCGACAGAAACAATTTGCAACTCTATTGAGCCGCGCAATAGCCGGCAAGGGCAGCTGCGGAATAAATTTTAAACGAATCCTCGGGATCGACTCTGCCATGGTGCAATGCACACGTCGGCATCACCACTGATTGCCGGATATCGACTCGCTCCAGCAAGATTTATGATATCGACTAGTATTTTATCACAACATCAGTCGTTATTTCGAAATTCTAAATGACGACAAAGCTCCACAACAGGGTATAATGAGCGATTCGCCTAAAATCAGCCTCAAAATTGGACTAGCTTTTCCAAAATTGCCCATAATCCGTCTCTTTTGCGACATAAAGGCGAAATTTTGTGCAGGACGAGTTTATTATTTAGTCAGTTCATGACGCGACTATTACAGCCGTCTGGGAAATTGTGTGTTGCGCTGCAGCATTTTTTTGGTATCGTGCGGTAAACCATCCGTTCAACGTATGGAGTTTACGCATGAGGGACGTAGCCAAGCCGGCCGATGCGGATTTTTCGCAGGCCGGTGTCGATTTTCCGCCACCGATCGGCGGCCTGCTCAAACGCAGCTTCGATATTGCCGGTTCGCTGATCGGCCTGGTCGCTCTCAGCCCGCTGTTCGTGATGATAGCGCTGCTTGTCAAGTTTTCCGATGGCGGGCCGATTTTCTATGGTCATAGCCGGATCGGCCGCGGAGGACGGATTTTTCCGTGCCTCAAGTTCCGCACCATGGTTCCAGACGGCGAGCGGGTGCTTGCTGCCTATCTCGCCGCGAATCCGGAGGCCAGCGCCGAATGGATCGCGACCCGCAAGCTGAAGAACGACCCGCGGATCACCCGCGTCGGAGCGGTGCTGAGGAAGCTCAGCCTCGATGAGTTGCCGCAGATCATCAACATCCTGCAGGGGGATATGAGCCTGGTCGGGCCTCGTCCCGTGGTGCGCGACGAGCTGGAGATTTATGGCAATTCGGCCGTCTATTACTTGAAATCGCGCCCCGGCCTGACCGGGCTATGGCAGGTCAGCGGACGCAACGACGTTTCCTACGACAGCCGCGTCGCGTTCGACAGGCACTATGTCGAGAACTGGTCGATGTTCGAAGACATTCGCATCATCATCAAGACCGTACCTGCGGTCTGGATGTCGCGAGGCTGCTACTGACGGCCGCTTGCTGGCCGTACATCGAGGAGCAGCTGTCCAGAATTCGGGCCCGAAACTCAGGCCCCTAACTCAGGCATCGGCAGTTCATCGGGCGGGGCAAACCAGATCGGAAACGCTCAGTTGAAAGCAGATATAATCGATATTTTTTGCACCGGCATTCTCTCCAGACGCATGCGGCGAGTACGACTTTTGACGACTTGCCTTACAGTGGCGACCGGCCTGACGCTGTCGCTAGCCCTGCCACAGTTTGCCTTCGCCGACGACTATCGGCTTGGAGCACAGGACAAGCTGACCATCCGCGTGGCGGAATGGCAGACCGTCGAAGGCACGTTCCGCGACTGGTCGGCCATCAATGGAGAATACACGGTCGGGCCCGCTGGAACCTTGTCGGTTCCCTTCGTCGGCGAGATGCCCGCATCCGGCAAGACGACTTCGGAGATCGCCGCATCGCTCGGCGAGGCGCTGCAGCGCAAGCTCGCTCTGGCCGACAGGCCGGAGGCTTCCGTCGAAATGGCGCAGTACCGGCCATTCTACATCTCCGGCGAGGTGCAAGCGCCTGGCCAGTATCCTTGTGTGCCTGGGTTGACCGTGCTGAAAGCGATGAGCATTGCCGGCGGAGCCCGGCGGACCCCGGAGAGCGGACAGCGCTACGATCGCGACCTGATCAATGCCAAGGGGAATTTCGACGTACTACAAGACCAATTGGTCAGGCTGACCGTCAAGCGCGCCCGCGTCGAAGCGGAACTGGCGGACAAGCCGACATTCGCGGTGCCGAAAGAGGTGGCCGACGATCCGAAACTGCCCAGCATCGTTGCCGATGAGACGGCGATCCTGGCGGCCGACCAGAAGAAACTCAAGCTGCGCTTGCAGGCGCTAGACGATTTGAAGGCGCTGCTGCAGAGCGAGATCGATTCGCTGCAGAAAAAGATCGTCAACCAGCAGAAGCAGGTCGATCTGGCGAAGGAGCAGCTCAACGGCATCGGCTCGCTGGCGCAAAAGGGCCTGGTCGTCAACACGCGGGTTTTGAACTCGCAGCAAACCATCGCCGACCTTGAAGGCCAGATCCTGGATTACGAAACGGCAATTCTCACGGCCAAGCAGTCGATCAGCAAGGCCACCCAGGACGCCATCGATCTCGAGAACACCCAGAACTCCAGCCTCGCGACCGACCGGCAACAGACGGAAGCCGATCTCAACGAGGTGACGCTGAAGCTGAATATGGAAAAGGCCTTGATGTCCGAGGCCTTGTCGGGCAGCCCCATGCCGCAATTCTACGGCAATAACGAACCAGCGGCCTTGTCATTTTCCCTGGTGCGGGTGGTCGACGGCAAGACCAGCGAAATCACCGCCGATGAAGACACACCGGTGCTGCCAGGGGACGTGATCAAGGTCAAACCAGCGCCCCTGGCCATCCAGTAGCTTCTTTCCACCGGAACGAAGCACCAACCCCGCAGGCAGCGGTCTGCGGGGTTTTTGCGTTTGGTATCTTATGGATCAGAAAACAAGGCCGCCTTCGGGCAGGAACCGCCTGGATCCGCCCGCTCTAGCCTCGCACGGCGTCCGGTTCCTCTAGGTGGTTCACGGCGCTCCACCGGGAAGGAGCGACGGCCGGCACCCTCACCAGCTTGAAGTAGCTGTAGTACAGCAGAAACGATCCCATGATGTAGGGATTGAGGGTCTCGACCTCGACGAAGGAGCGGATGAACAGAAGCACCATGACGCCGGCAAGAATCACGGAGTCGGCTTGCCATGTCCTGAATATCAGCGCCGAGACGTGGCCCCAGAGCGTGCGCAGGATGATCAGCGAAAGCAGTGTCGCGCCGACGAAGCCGAGTTCCACCAAGGTCTCGATGTAGGTGTTGTGGAAGTGGAAGCCGCTTCGCGCGGCGATGTAGAATTCGTTCCACAGCCGCTCGGCCTCGGAGAAGCCCTGCACCCAATAGGCCGCGTAGCCGACGCCGAGGATGGGCGATTGCTGCGCGGCATTCCAGCCCTGTTGCCAGAGGTAGGTTCGTCCGGTGAGCGTCGAATCCTTGCCGAAAAGGCCAAGGACAAAGTCCGTCAGCCCGAGATTCAGCGCAATCACGCTGCAGGCGACCAGCCCGCCCGCACCGATCATGAAAATCACCCGGCGATGGCGGAGCGAAAGCAGCTTGCCGATGGAAAGCAGGGCGACCAGAGCGAGAACCGCCGGGGTCGATGCCATCGAAGTGGCCGAATGCGACACGACCAGCAGATAGCCCGATAGAAGGACAATCGGTACGATCAACAAAAAGCTTATCCGGCCCCGCCTGAGAAAGGCGAGGTAGACAACGCAGAAATAGATGCCAAGCGATGCGACAAAACCGATCTGGTTCTTGGAGCTGAAAGCGCCGACGAAATTATAGGTGCCATCGAGAACGTCGTAGGAATAGCTCGCGACCTTGAGCGAGTAGAGCAGGACGACGAAAATCCCGATCAGGGCGCCTATGGTCAAGGTCCGGACGCTGACGGTGCGCGCGGCAATATAGGCGCAGGCGATATGGGAGCAATATTGGACGGCCGTCCTTGCCGTGGTGCCGGGAGCCGCCGACCAGAACACCGAGAAGCAGACATAGGTTGCAAGGGCCAGCGGAAGCCAGGCGCTGGAAGCGTGCCTTAATATCTTCCGATAGTCGACCAAGATGAGCGGCAGCCAGACTGCATAGTAGGCCAGGATCATCGCCTGGCCGAAAATGGTCGAGTAGGAGAACGCCCAGATCGAGACGGCAACGGCAAAGCTGCCATAGACCGTGTTCTTGTCCGGATCGATCAACAGAGATTTTGGAATCTTCATCTCGGTAGCGGTTTTCCGTCCTTGCAGCTCAATGCCGAGTTCATGGACCGCTCATGGTCCGATTCGTCGGATCGATGGGAGCCTCGCCTGCAGGCGCTCGCATTGTGCAGTGCAATATAGCCCATCCGGCGCAGCCTGTCACCCGGATGCCAACCGGCCAAGTCGTTCCAGCCGTTCTCCGCAATACCGGACGAGACGATTTGGCCAGGAGGCAGTGCCGTCCAATTGCCCGGTGCTGGCCCATCACAAGCTGTTCTGAGGCTGCAAGTCCGCGCTTGAACTTGTCCGCCGTTGACTTCACATTCGCCGCCGATTGGGAGGAATACGACATGCCGATGAGTTTCGCGGGACGATTTGCCGGACGATCTGTTGTTATCACCGGCGGCGCCTCAGGCATCGGCCTGGCCGTCGCGCAAAGGATCACTGACGAAGGTGGGCGTGTTTCGGTCTGGGATCGCGATGCGGCCCAGATCGAGCAGGCCAAGGCCATTGTTCCAGGCCTGCACAGCGTCACCCTAGACGTCGCCGACCCCATAGCGGTCGAAGCCGCCGCCGGAGAGACGGTCGAAGCGCTTGGCGCAGTCGATGTCCTTGTCACCAGCGCTGCCATCACCGGACCGAACATGACGACCTGGGAGTATTCCGTAGAGGATTGGCGCCGGGTCATCGACATCAACATCAACGGCGTCTTCTTCTGCAACAAAGCGCTGGTCCCGCATATGCTCGAACGCAATTACGGCAGGATCGTCAACATCGCCTCGATTGCCGGCAAGGAAGGTAACCCGAACGCCTCGGCCTACAGCACCTCCAAGGCGGCGGTGATCGGCATGACCAAATCGCTCGGCAAGGAACTGGCCAAGACCAGGGTGACGGTGAACTGCGTCACGCCGGCGGCCGTGCGCACCGCGATCTTCCAGCAGATGAGCCAGCAGCACATCGACTTCATGCTGTCCAAAATACCGATGGCGCGTTTTGGCGAGGTCGAGGAGGTGGCGGCGCTGATTTGCTGGATCGCGTCCGAGGAATGCTCGTTCACGACGGCTGCCGTCTTCGACGTCTCCGGCGGCAGGGCGACCTACTGAGGCCGGCCCGACGCAAACCGCCCGACCGCATCGCGGCGCCTCAGTCGTGAAGCTCCCGCGAGATCGGCGGGCTGATCGAAAAATCGCTGAATGTCACTTCGAAACCCTCGCGCTGCGGCGAACAGCACATCATGCCGACATCGACCGTTTTCGACGGCGGGAAATAGGCAAGTCGCGCCGGTTTCCAGTGCTTGTCGGACGCGTCCAGATACTGGACGCGGATCGTTTCGGCATGGCGGGTCAGGCGGATCCTGACCCCGTCGGGGTCGGCGGGAATGCTGGCCAGCGACCAGTCGGAGGCATCGTTGGTGACGACGACGGAAAAATACATCAGCCCGTCGGTGTATTCGATGCCGGCCTTGATCCAGTGCGTCTCGCTCAGGCGGACCATAAGCCCGGCCTGATCGTAAAGCACCTCATAGTGCCCCTTGACCGTGACTTCGGCGCTGAAATCGCCCTCGACCTCACGATAGAGGAAATGGCCATTGTCGCGCCAGAAGCCGTAGAACGTCTCGCGCCAGAAGTCGGTCTCCTTGCCGGTCCGTACATGCACCGTATTGTTGCCGAAGGCGTGGTGCGGCGGCGGATTGAGCCAGGTCAGGGCCGTATTCTCAGATGTCATCGATTTGCTCGCCTGCCTGGCTGGTCTGCCGTCTTTTCTTAGCCGGCAAACGTGTAAGCGGTCTTCACTGTTGTGTAGAACTCTGCGGCATAGCGGCCCTGCTCGCGCGGGCCGTAGCTCGATCCCTTGCGTCCGCCGAAAGGCACGTGGAAGTCGACGCCGGCCGTCGGCAGGTTGACCATGACCATGCCGGCTTCCGAATTGCGCTTGAAGTGCGTGGCATGCTTGAGGCTCGAGGTGCAGATACCGGAGGTCAGGCCGAACGGCGTGTCGTTGGCCACCGCCAGCGCCTCGTCATAATCCTTGACGCGGATGACGTTGGCGACCGGTCCGAAAATCTCCTCGCGCGAGATGCGCATGGCGTTGGTGGTTTCGGTGAACAGCGCCGGCTGCAAATAGAAGCCGCGGGTTTCACGATCGAGCCGCTCGCCACCGAAGGCAAGGTCCGCACCTTCCTGACGGCCGATGGCGATATAGTCTTCGTCCTGTTTGAGCTGGCTCTGGTCGACAACCGGCCCGATCTGGGTCTTGGCATCGAGAGCGTCGCCGACGACCAGCTTGGCCATGCGGTCCTTAAGCGCCTCGACGAAGCGGTCGTGGATGCCGTCCGTCACCACCAGGCGGGACGACGCCGTGCAGCGCTGGCCGGTCGAGAAGTAGGCACCGTTGATAGCGCAGTCGACGGCGACGGCAAGGTCGGCATCGTCGAGCACTACAAGCGGGTTCTTGCCGCCCATTTCGAGCTGGAACTTGCGCATGTGCTCGACGCTGGCGGCGGCGACGCGCTTGCCGGTGCCGACCGATCCGGTGAAGGTGATGGCGTCGAGGTCAGGACTATCGAGCATGGCCTGGCCGACCACCGAACCTTTGCCCATGACCAGATTGAGCACACCCTTGGGTAGCCCGGCGCGGTGCAGGATGTCGACGATGGTCCAGGCGCTCTCCGGAACGAGTTCCGCCGGCTTGAAGACGATGGTGTTGCCGTAGGCCAGCGCCGGAGCGATTTTCCAAGCCGGAATGGCGATCGGGAAATTCCACGGCGTGATGATGCCGACGACGCCGACCGCTTCGCGGGTGATCTCGACGCCGACGCCGGGCCGCACGCTCGGCACCAGCTCGCCCGACAGGCGCAACGCCTCTCCGGCGAAAAAATCGAATATCTGGGCGGCCCGCACGGTCTCGCCGATGCCCTCGACCAGCGTCTTGCCTTCCTCGCGCGCCAACGCCCGGCCGATTTCATCTTTCCGCGCGGTGATCTCGTCCGACGTCTTCCTCAGCACCGCATGGCGGGCCAGCAGGCCCGATCGAGACCATGCCGGAAATGCCGTTTTGGCCGCTGCGATGGCCTGCCGAGCGTGCTCCGCGCCCCCCGATGCATATTCGCCGACCACGTCGTCGAGATTGGACGGGTTGATGTTGCGGGAGCCGGCATCGCCTACCCACTCGCCATCGATGAGGTTCTTTCGAAACGGGATCATGTCGCTGTCTTCCTTGTCGTCTTTCGATCGCCGTCTATCTGGACCACCGACCGCCGCACCGCAAGGCCGAAGAAGGCAAACTTCTCCTTCTCGACAGGCATGTGATAGGTGTCGGGGGCGGGAAAAGACGATTCTAGTGTGGTGCGACGCGGATCGCACGGGAGGTGAAGTATCATGTCCGACAGCGCCTTGCCCCTGGTGATCAGCGCACCCGAACCGCGCACGCTCGACCTGATCTTCACGCCGGCCGCGCTGGCGAACTTTCGATCGAAATACCGCATCGTCGAAACATCGCCCGAAGCGGTGGCGGCGCTGCCGGCCGATATCCTTGGCGAGGCGCGCTACATCGTCGGCCAGCCACCTATCGCGCCGGAGACGCTGGAAAAAATGAAGGCGCTGCGCTGCATCTTCAATGTCGAGAGCAACCTCATCAACAACATGCCCTACGAGACGCTGTTTTCGCGCGGCATCCATGTCGTCACCACCGGGCTGGTGTTTGCAGAACCGGTGGCCGAACTCGGCCTTGCCATGGCGCTCAACCTCGCCCGTGACATCGTCGACGCCGACCTCGCCTTTCGACAGGGCAAGGAGCGTTGGGGCGGCGACGGCAACCGGACGGCGCGGCTTCTTTCCGGCGCGGACGTCGGCATCATCGGCTTCGGCGATCTTGGCCGTGCGCTCAACCGGCTGCTGTCAGGCTTTCGCACGCGGACAAAAGCCTTCGACCCGTGGCTGCCGCCGTCGATCCTGATCGAAAACGGCGTTGAGCCGGCCTCTCTCGACGACGTTCTGTCGAACAGCGATTTCGTCTTCGTCGTCGCTTCGGTGACCAGCGAAAACCAGGGCTTCCTCGGCGCCGAGGCGTTTGCCAGGATGCGCAAGGGAGCCGCTTTCATTTTGCTCAGCCGATCCGGCGTGGTCGATTTCCCGGCACTGATGGATGCTGTCCGCAGCGGCCATATTCTCGCCGCCAGCGATGTTTTTCCTGAGGAGCCGCTGGCCCAGGATCACCCGGTCCGCACATTGCCGGGGTTCCTGCGCTCCGCCCACCGGGCCGGTGCGCTCGACATCGCTTTCAAGCGGATGGGCGACATGGTGCTGGAAGACATGGACCTGGTCGACCGCGGCCTGCCGCCGATGCGTTCGAAGCGGGCCGAGCGTGAGACCGTTTCGCGAATGCGCTCAAAGCCGGTCGACAAGAATTAAGCCGCCTGCCGACGGTCGCACATGCTCAGACGGTGAAGGACCAAAACAGGCAGGCCAGTGTTGCTGTGGCGAAGACGACGAAGAACAGGCTTCGCAACAGGATGTTGCGGCGCAGCTCGTTGATGAAGAGATGGCATCCGACGACGGCTGCGACAAACAGGAACCGCCAATTCAGCAGTGCCGGGAGCACATCGCGCTGACCGAAGGCAAATCTGGCGGCGAGACATCCAACGATGACCGCAAACAACACGATGATCGTCCAGAAGATCGCATCGGCGGCATGTGTCAGTACGATGCCGGCGAGCCTGATCGGCAGAACCATCATCAGCAGTGCGCTGAGAAAGTAGACCGCCGCGAGCGGAATGAACGCCCCCGCATCGGCGACGTCGCTCAAGCGCTTGGCGCCGATCGCGCCATAGGGATAGCCATGCCTGGCCACCGCCAGGCTGAGCGCCATCAGCAAGGCCGTCAGCACGGCGGCAAGCGCGAATGAGGTCAGGGCTTTGCTCATGAGGCTCCCGTTCCGAGCGAATCGAAGTCAGAACGTTGGTAGCCCATGGTTTGTAAATTGCTAGTAAGCATCATGCAGCGGCGCGGCAGAGTTCCTCGGCGCATCACTCCGCAGCTTGCAGACGCCGCCCGTCGATAATGGTCTTGATCTCGGCGCGGCAAGAGCCGCAATTGGTGCCGGCGTGAAGGACGGCTCCGATTGCCGCGACGCTGGTACAGCCGCCGCGTACCGCTTCCGCGATCTGGTTGGCACCGACCCCGAAACAGGCGCAGACGATGGCACCGCGGTCGACGCTGTTGCCGCCCGGGCGCCCGGCGACAATCGCCAGTCGCGCCTGCCGATCGGCATGGTCAGCACCAAGTTGTTCGACCGCCCAGCCGCGCGACACCGCTACCGGCGTAGGCGCAAGATAGAGCGCGCCGACCAGCCGATTGCCTGCGAAACGGGCGAAGCGATGGTGCCCGCCGGCGATGTCGTGATAGGCGAGCGTCTCGCCTTCCATGCCTAACAGCGCGGCGGCCAACCCGGTCCAGTCGCGGCTGTCCTGCAGCGCAATTTCAAGCCGCCAGCCGGCGGGGCTGCGGGCGAGGCTCCAGTAATCGGCGTCGATCGATGCGGGCCGTTCGGCAAGCACGGCGAAGCCGAAGGCTGTGGCGGCGAACCGCTCGATGCGGGCGGCAACATTCTTCGAGGCCGGTTGGCCTGAAATCGCATCGGTCGTCGGCGCGACCAACGCATCGACGCGCGCGCGGGCGGAGAACTGATCGGTCCAGTGCATCGGTACGAATACAGAGCCCTGGCGTTGACGCGCCGTCACCAGGGCGCGGACCAGCACCTCGCCATGGGCAGTCGAGACGCGGACGATCTCGGCATCGCCGATGCCGAAGTGCTGCGCATCCGACGGGTGGATTTCGACGAACGGTTCGGCCATGTGCTGCGACAAGCGCGGGCTCTTGCCGGTCCGCGTCATGGTGTGCCAATGGTCGCGCACGCGCCCGGTGTTGAGCACTAGCGGGTAGTCCGGGCTGGTGCGGGTTTGTGCGGCTGGGCGGATAGCAATGAAGCGCGCCCTGCGGTCGGGCGTGTAGAAGCTGCCGTTGGCGAAGAAGCGGGTGGTAAGTGAGGCTCGTCTTGCCTGAACCCCCAAGTCTTTTTCACTTTCAGCCTGAGCACCCCCCTCTGGCCTGCCGGCCATCTCCCCCGCAAGGGGGGAGATTGGCAGCTTTGGCGCCGGCTCTCCCCTTGCGGCATTGGAGATTAGCGAAGGCCGTGATGATAGCCGATCTCCCCCCTTCCGGGGGAGATGGCCGGCAGGCCAGAGGGGGGTGGCTTGGCTCGGCGCTGGCCACTGGAATGGCGCCAACTCCTCATAGGTCTCTGCATCCACATCGGCATAAGCGCCGATGTCGAAATCGCGAGCACTATCATTCTCGAATGCCGACAACGCCGCGTGCTCGGCGAAGATGTCGGCCGGCGACACATGCGAAAACGCCTCGCCAAAACCCATCCGCTTGGCCACTTCGGCGATGATCCACCAGTCGGCTCTTGCCTCGCCGGGCGTAACCAAAAAGGCGCGCTGGCGCGAGATGCGGCGTTCCGAATTGGTGACGGTGCCGTCCTTCTCGCCCCATGCCGCCGCCGGCAGCCGGACATGGGCGTGGCGGACCGTGTCGGTCTCGCCCAGCACGTCCGACACCACGACAAACGGGCAGGCCTTGATCGCCGCTTCGACGGCATCGGCATCCGGCATCGAATCGACTGGGTTGGTCGCCATAATCCACAGCGCCTTGATGCGTCCGTCGGCCACCGCGTCGAACATCTCGACCGCTTTCAGGCCGGGTTTTTCGGCGACAGCCGGCGCGTGCCAGAAGCGCTGCACGCGGTTCCGGTGCTCGGGGTTTTCGATCTCCATGTGGGCGGCCAGCATGTTGGCCATGCCGCCGACCTCACGGCCGCCCATGGCGTTGGGCTGGCCGGTCACCGAGAATGGCCCGGCGCCGGGCTTGCCGATGCGGCCGGTGGCTAGATGGCAGTTGATGATGGCGTTGACCTTGTCGGTGCCCGAAGACGACTGGTTCACGCCCTGGCTGTAGACGGTCACCGTCTTCGCCGTCGCGGCAAACAGACTGTAGAAGCGGGCCAGTTCATCCTCGCCAAGGCCGGTGGCCGCGGCGATGCCGGCCAGGTCCAGCGCCGAGGCGGCGAAAAGCGCTTGCCCGAAGCCGGTCGTGTGTGCCGTGATATAGGTGCGGTCCAACGCGTTGTACTGGCCGAGGTAGGCAAGCAGGCCGGTGAACAAAGCGACGTCGCCATCGGGCGCGATCGCCAGATGCATGTCGGCGATGTCTGACGTCATGGTGCGGCGTGGGTCGATCAGCACCACCTTCATCTCGGGCCGCTTTTCCCGGGCGGCGGCAATGCGCTGGTAGAGCACCGGATGGCACCAGGCGAGATTGGAGCCGACCAGCACGATCAGGTCGGCAAGTTCCAGATCCTCGTAATTTCCCGGAACGGTGTCCGAGCCAAAGGCGCGGCGGTGGCCGGCAACGGACGATGCCATGCACAGGCGCGAATTGGTGTCGATATTGGCCGAGCCGATGAAACCTTTCATCAGCTTGTTGGCGACGTAATAGTCCTCGGTCAGCAACTGGCCGGAGACGTAGAGGGCGACCGCGTTGGGCCCGTGTTCGGCAATGGTTTGCGAGAAGGTCGAAGCGACAAGGTTGAGCGCTTCGTCCCAGCCGGTGCGGCGACCGTGTATTTCCGGATGAAGCAGCCTGCCTTCGAGATCGGTGGTCTCGGCCAGCGCCGAGCCTTTGGAGCAGAGCCGGCCGAAATTCGCCGGGTGGTCCGGGTCGCCACGAACGGTTATTTCACCGTCTGCGGCGACCTTCGCCAGCACGCCGCAACCCACCCCACAATAGGGGCAGGTGGTCCTCACCTCGCGCGCTTCATCAGTCTGCATGGTTCACGCCGCGCGGCTGGCCAGCGCTTCCAGCGCAATGAACAGCCGCTCGCCGTCGATCCGCACCGCGATGGTGCGCACCGCGCCCTCGTCGGCGCCAAGCGCGTTGCCTGTCTCCAGCGAGATCACCCAATTGTGCAAGGGACAGGTCACCGCCGTGCCATGGACGATGCCCTGGCTGAGCGGCCCACCTTTGTGCGGGCAATGGTCATCGATGGCAAAGACCTGATCGTCAGCCGTACGAAAGACGGCGATCTTGCCTTCGGGCGTTGCGACGCAGCGCGCACCGCGACGCGGAATGTCAGACAGGGAGCCGATCGATACCCAATTCATATGGCCATTCCTCTTTGCGCGTTGTTCTTGTCCGAAAACCGCGTTCCACTTTTCGGGAACACGCGCCTACTCCGCCGCCTGTGCAAAGCCGACCGAAGCCAGCGGCCGGAATTCATGCTTGTCCTTGCCGGAAACGCGTTCCGACCACGGGTCGACCTGGGCGAATTTCTGCGAAAAGACGAAGCGGTCGAAATAGGCCTTGCGCTTCTCGCCATCGTCCATGATCTGACGCTTGATCTCGGCGATGCCGATGCGCTTGGCCCATTTGTAGATGCGCTCGAGATAGCGGCCCTGCTCGCGATACATCTGCGTCAGCGCCACGATATGCTCCAGCGCCTCGTCCTCGGTCTTGACCAGGCCAAGCACTTCGGTGCCCTTGATGTCGAGGCCGGCGGCGCCGGCGAAATGGATCTCATAGCCGCTGTCGACGCAGATCACGCCGACATCCTTGCAGGTCGCCTCGGCACAGTTTCGGGGACAGCCCGACACCGCCATCTTGACCTTGGCCGGCGTCCAAGAGCCCCACATGAATTTTTCGATACGGATGCCCAAGCCGGTCGAATCCTGCGTGCCGAAGCGGCACCAGTCCGAGCCGACGCAGGTCTTCACCGTGCGCAGTCCCTTGGCATAGGCGTGGCCGGAGACGAAGCCGGCCTGACCGAGATCGGCCCACACTGCCGGCAGGTCTTCCTTGCGGATGCCGAGCATGTCAATGCGCTGGCCGCCGGTGACCTTGACCATCGGAATGTCGAACTTGTCGACGACATCGGCGATGGCGCGCAATTCGGCGGCGTTGGTGACGCCGCCCCACATGCGCGGCACTACCGAATAGGTGCCGTCCTTCTGGATGTTGGCGTGGACGCGCTCGTTGATGAAGCGCGACTGGTAATCGTCGGCGTATTCGTCGGGCCAGTCGCAGACGAGATAATAGTTGAGCGCCGGCCGGCATTTGGCGCAGCCGCAAGAGGTCTTCCACTCCAGCTCCTGCATGACGGCGGGAATGGTCTTCAGGCCCTTGGCTTTGATCAGCCGGCGGACCTCGTCATGGCCAAGCGAGGTACAGTTGCACATCGGCTGGACCGCCGCGGGGTTGTATTTGTCGCCGATGGTCAGCACCATGAGCTTTTCGACCAGCCCGGTGCAGGAACCACAGGACGCCGACGCCTTGGTGTGGGCGCGCACATCGTCGAGCGAGGTCAAGCCCTTGGCCGTGATCGCGCCGGTGATCTTTCCCTTGCATACGCCGTTGCAGCCGCAGATTTCCGCATCATCCGGCAAGGCTGCAACGGCCGCCATAGGGTCCAGGGGGGCGCCTCCCTGGTAAGACTGGCCGAAGATGAGCGTGTCGCGCATCTCGGATATGTCGGTCTGCTTCTTCTTGAGGTCGTTGAACCAGGCGCCGTCCGTCGTCTCGCCGTAGAGCACGGTGCCGATGATGCGGTCGTCCTTCAGCACCAGGCGTTTGTAGACGCCGGCGGCGGCATCGCGCAGCACGATCTCCTGGCGGTCCTCGCCCTCGGCGAAGTCGCCGAGCGAGAACAGGTCGATGCCGGTGACCTTGAGCTTGGTCGGCGTGTCCATATGGACGAAAGCTGCCGTCTCGTTACCAGCCAGCTGGCTGGCGGCGACGCGCGCCATCTCATAGAGCGGCGCGACCAGCCCGTAGACCTGGCCGTTGACCTCGGCGCATTCGCCGATTGCGTAGATGTCCGGGTCGTTGCTGCGCATGCCGGCGTCGACGACGATGCCGCGATTGACGGCAATGCCGGCTTCCTTCGCCAGCACCGCGTTCGGCCTGATACCCACCGCCATGACGACGAGCGTTGCGGGAATGACGGTGCCGTCGGCAAGCTCCACCCGCTCGACCTTGCCGTTGCCGGTGATCGCCTGCGTGTTGGCCTTGGTGATGACCTTGATGCCGCGCTGCTCGACGGCACGCTGCAGGAGATAGCCTGCGGCCGGATCGAGCTGACGCTCCATCAGCGTCGGCATGACGTGCAGCACGGTGACGTCCATGCCTTGCGAGTTCAAGCCCGCTGCCGCCTCGAGCCCGAGCAGGCCGCCCCCAATGACGACAGCCTTGGCCCGCGACTGGGCGGCAAGCATCATGGCCCGGACGTCGTCCAGATCGCGATAGGTGAGCACGCCCGGCAGGTCATGGCCGGGCACCGGAATGATAAACGGCACCGAGCCGGTGGCGATGACGAGTTTGTCATAAGGCTCGGTCACGCCATGATCGGAGGTGACGGTCCTTGCCTGCCGGTCGATGGCGACGATCTTGTGGCCCTTGTAGAGGGTGATGCCGTGCTTGATGTACCAGCCGTCGCCATGGATGATGATCTCCTCATAGGCCTTTTCGCCCGACAGAACCGGCGACAGCATGATGCGGTCGTAGTTCACGCGCGGCTCGGCGTTGAAGATGGTGACCTGGTAGCGCCCAGGCGCCTTTTCCAGGAGATGCTCCAGCATGCGCCCGGGGGCCATGCCGTTGCCGATGATGACGAGTTTTTCGGTCATGTCCTGATCCACTCCGCTCTCACTCAGCCGCGTAGGAAAGGCCTGAAGCTTCGGCAGACGCCGTGCGCTCCATCCGCCGGATGGAAAAATGCATCCAGGCAAAGCACGTGGCGACGATGACGAAGAGCAGCATGAAGCAGCTCGACCAGACGCCGGTGAGGTCGTTGAGCACGCCGAAGGCGATTGGCAGGATAAAGCCGCCGAGCCCGCCAATCATGCCGACAACGCCGCCGACCGCGCCGACACTCTGCGGATAATAAGCCGGGATGTGCTTGTAGACGGCGGCCTTGCCAAGGCTCATGAAGAAGCCGAGCACACAGGCCACGGCTATGAAGGCGAGCGGGCCGATCTCGAAATGGAAGGCGATCGGCCCGCTGATACCGCGCACGACGTAGTCTGCCGAGGGGAGAGACAGAACGAGAGTCGCGACGGCACTGACAGCGAAGGTGCAGTAGAGCACGGTGCGGGCGCCGATCCGGTCGGAAAGCACGCCGCCATAGGCGCGGAAAATACTTGCCGGAATTGAATAGGCCGCGCCGATCATGCCGGCGGTCGCAAGTCCGAAGCCGTAGACGCCGATCAGGTAGCGGGGCAGCCACAGCGACAGCGCCACGAATGCACCGAAAGCGAAGAAATAATACAAGGCGAAACGCCAGACCTGCAGGTTCTTGAGCGGCGCGAATTCCTGCAAGAAGCTTCTCGCGGGTGCAGCCTTGCCGTCGCGGCGCTCGCGAATGACCGGATCGTCGCCGGTCGTGAACCAGAAGACGGCGGCCATGACGACAAGTGCTGCCGCCCAGATCAGCGCGACCGACTGCCAGCCCCAGGAGAGAAGCACGAACGGTGCCAGGAACTTGGTGACCGCGGCACCGACATTGCCGACACCGAAAATGCCAAGCGCCGTACCCTGCTTGCCGGCCGGGAAGAAGCGCGAGACATAGGCGACACCGACGGCGAAGGAACCGCCGGCGAGCCCAACGCCTAGCGCAGCGGCCAGCATCTGCCCGTAGGTGTGCGCAAACGCGAGCAGGAAGGTCGCGACTGCCGCCGCAAGCATGGTCGCGGTGTATACCAGCCGACCGCCAAAACGGTCGGTCCAGACACCGAGCACCATGCGCACAAGCGAGCCGGTGAGGATCGGCGTGCCGACGAGCAGGCCGAACTCCGTCTCGTTCAGCCCCAGTTCCTGCTTTATGCGCACGCCGATGATTGAAAAGATCGTCCACACCGCGAAGCAGACGGTGAAGGCGATGGTGGACATCAGAAGCGCCTGCCGGGGAGCAGTGTCCTGGCTGGGCGCGGCAGGGAGATTTGCGGTCATTTTCTGGCTCCGGTTTGCGGCGTGGGGGGCGGCACCGCCCTTGGCTGTTCGTTCGCGACTGTCAGCGGCGCGGCATCGGCGAACTGGTTGAAACCGAGCTGTGCACGGTCACTTCGAAACCTTTGCCGTCAGTCTTGGCGCCAGCGGGAAAGAGGACGAGCGCGGCGGTGAACAGCACGCTGCTGGCCAGAAAAATGGCGGCGCGTGAATTCCGCGAGGCACGCGCCAGTTCCGATCCGTTTCGTCATCGTCGTCTCCGGTTGGCGCCGCTTGGGACCAGCGCCGTCGATTGCGTCAAAACAAAAAAGCCGCCGGCCAGGTCTTCGCGTCCGGGATTCCGGGAGCGCGTGTGGACCTGAGCGGCAGCTTTGCCTGTGGCGCCCGCCATTGGACGCCGTGTCACTTGGCCCTTGCGGGCCTTACATTTTGGAAAGCAGGAAGCGTGCCAATTCGACAGCGCTCTTAATTATCGAATGAAATCAATATGAACCGCAGCCGCGCGACTTTTGACCAAGCTCGGCAGCGGATCAAAGATTAGTCAAGATGCCTTGCACAGCAGCATAATATTTGTGCAATGCGGTAGATTGCCCATTGCCGATGCAGATTTCCAATGATGATGACGCGTTAGCCCGTTATGGCCTCACTCCGCGGCTTCGACGAAGCGGTGGCGTTCGTAGAGGAATTTCAGCACCGCCTCGCGGCAGCGTAGGAAGGTGCGGTCGGAGGAAAGCTCGATGCGCCGACGCGGCCGGGCCAGCGGCACGGGAAGAACCTCGCCGATGGTGGCCGCCGGCCCGTTGGTCATCATGACGATGCGGTCGGACAATAGCACCGCCTCGTCGACATCGTGAGTGATCATGATCGTCGTCGAGCCGAGCCTCGAATGGATATCCATCACCGCGTCCTGCAGATGCGCACGGGTCAGCGCGTCGAGCGCCCCGAACGGCTCGTCGAGCAAAAGAATCTTCGGCTCCATCGCGAGCGCGCGCGCAATGCCGACGCGCTGCTTCATGCCGCCCGAAATCTCCGCTGGGCGCTTGTCTTTCGCATGCGCCATCTGCACGAGATCGAGATTGCGCATGATCCAGTCATGCCGTTCGGCCCGGCTCTTTTTGCCGCCGAAGACCTTGGATACCGCGAGGTTGATGTTTTCGTACACGGTGAGCCATGGCAGCAGGCTGTGGTTCTGGAACACCACGGCGCGTTCGGGACCGGGGCTGTCGACCTCCTTGTCCTCCAACAGAACCGCGCCGGCGGAGACCTTGGTCAGCCCGGCGATTAGATTGAGCAAGGTCGACTTGCCGCAGCCGGAATGGCCGATGATCGAGACGAATTCGCCCTTGTCGATGGTCAGTCTTATGTCCTTCAGGACCTCGCTGACCTGGCCGCCGCGCATGAAGGATTTATCGATATGGTCGAGTTTCAGATAGGCCGTCATCGTCCCTCTCCTCACTTTGCCGTTGTGCCGCGGGTGACGAAGGCGCCGACCGCCGCGACCAGGCGGTCGAGGCAAAAGCCGGTGACGCCGATATAGGCGAGTGCGACGATGATGTCGGGCAGCCGCGACGAATTCCAGGCATCCCAGATGAAGAAGCCGATACCGACGCCGCCGGTCAGCATTTCGGCGGCGACGATGGCAAGCCAGGACAGACCGATGCCGATGCGCAAGCCGGTGAAGATGTAAGGTGCCGCGGCCGGCACCATGATTTTCACGAAGAATTCGAGCTGGTTGAGCCTGAGGATGCGGGAGACGTTGCGATAGTCCTCTGGAATGTTGCGGACGCCGACGGCGGTGTTGATGATCACCGGCCAGATCGAGGTGATGAAGATGACGAAGATCGCCGACGGGCTGGAATCGCGGAACGCCGCCAGCGACAGCGGCAGCCAGGCGAGCGGCGGTACCGTGCGCAGGATCTGGAACACCGGATCAAGGCCGCGCATCGCCCAGATCGACTGGCCGACCAGAGCGCCGAGCGCGACGCCGACGACCGCCGCAAGGCCAAAGCCGATGGCGACGCGCTGCAGCGAGATCAGCACCCGCCAGGCGAGCCCAATGTCCTGCGGGCCATTGTTGAAGAACGGATGGGCGATCAGGTCGTAGGCCTCGTTCCAAACCTGGCTTGGCGGCGGCAGGCTGGCCGTCGGCGACGAACAGGCGACCTGCCAGACGACGAGCATGATCGCGACGACGATGACCGGCGGCACCAGCGTGCTGGCCAGCTTGCCTGCGATTGCGGCCGGGTCGAAGCGACGCCGCGCCCTGGCGGTGAAGGCGATGATTTCGGCGGGCTTGGAAGGCGCGGGGAACGGCTTCACCTTGCGGTCCTCGATGGCTTGGATAGACATTTCTCGAATGTTCCTTTGGCATTTGGCGACAAGCGGCGCCGTTGCGCTTGCGGCGACAAACGGCGCGAGCGCCGTTTGCACCGTTCAGGCCGATGCCTTGATCTTCAGGCTGTCGAGATAGGCGGACGGGTTCTCCGGATCGAACACCTTGCCGTCGAAGAAGGTCTCGACGCCGCGCGATGAAGACGCCGGGATATCGGCCGCGGCGACACCAAGATCCTTGGCCGCTTCGCGCCACAGATCCTCGCGATTGACCTGGGCGACCAGCGCCTTGATGTCGGTGGTCGGCGCGAACTTGCCCCAGCGGATGTTTTCGGCGAGGAACCAGCTGTCGTGGCTCTTGAAGGGATAGGACACGCCGCCCTGCCAGAACTTCATGTAGAGATCTGTGCCGTTGGCGACGCGGCCATTGCCGTAATTGATGTCGCCCTTGAGGCGGCCGATGATGTCGGCGGTCGGCACGTTCATCCATTGCCGCTTGCCGATGATGGCGGCCATCTCGTCCTTGTTTTCCTTGGCTTCGCACCATTGCTGGGCTGCCATGACGGCCATCAGGATCGCCTTGGTGGCGTTCGGGTACTTGTCGATGAAGGCGGCGCGCAGGCCGAGCGCCTTTTCCGGATGGCCCTTCCATAGCTCGCCAGTGGTGGCGGCGGTGAAGCCGACGCCCTGGTGGACGAGCTGCTCGTTCCACGGCTCGCCGACACAGAACACGTCCATGTTGCCGACCTTCATGTTGGCGACCATCTGCGGCGGCGGCACGACGATGGTCGAGACGTCCTTGTCGGGATCGATGCCGCCGGCGGCCAGCCAGTAGCGCAGCCAGAGGTCGTGCGTGCCGCCCGGGAAGGTCATGGCGGCCTTGACCTCCTTGCCAGCGGCCTGCTTGGCAGCGAAGGCATCCTTCAGCCTGGAGGCGTCGAGGGCGACGCCGGTGGCGGCATATTCCTGGGCAACGGAAATGCCCTGGCAGTCGTAGTTGAGGCGCGCCACGATCGCCATCGGCAGCGGCTGCTTGTTCTGCGTCACCTTGCCGGTGTGCATCAGATAAGGCATCGGCGTCAGGATATGGGCGCCGTCAATGCCGTTGGCTTCGCCGCCGAGCACCAGATTATCGCGCGTCGCCCCCCAGGAGGCCTGCTTGAGCACCTCGACATCGGGCATGCCGAATTTCTCGAACAGGCCTTTCTCCTTGGCGATCATCAACGGTGCTGCATCAGTCAATGCGATGAAGCCGAGCTTGGCGCCCGTGACTTCCGGTACGGCGGTAGCCGCATAGGCGCCGGAGGGCAGCAGCGCACGCGCCGCGGCCAGCGTTGCCGCGGTGGCCGCGCTGATCCTCAGGAAATCGCGGCGGCTCATCGCCGTTTGGGCGGAATGGCTATTGGTGCTTTTCGTCATCGTCATCTCCGGTTGGGCGCGGCTTGGGATCGGCGCCGTCGATTGCGTGTTCGACCAAAACAAAAAAGCCGCCGGCCAGGCCGCGCGCGTCCGTCCATCCGGGATCGCGTGTTGACCTGAGCGGCAGCTTTGCCTGTAGCGCCCGCCATTGGACGCGCATTCCGTGACCCGAGAAGAGTCTGCCTATTGCTAAGCAGGAACCGTGCCAGGTTCGGAATGGATGACAAACATCAATGAGATCAACCGCATGCCAAAATCGTCGGCGCCCCGGCCCGCCGGGCGAGCAAGCCAAAGATTGTTCATTAGCGCAGTTGCACGCACATTTTTTGTGCAGTGCACAAGAATGGCGCGGAAATGATCAGGCTTCAGCACGCGCCAATTTCTGGCCGGCAATGTAGGCGTCGATCTCGTCGGGATCGAAGATCTGGCCATCGAAGAAACCATCGGGACCGAGCACCAGGCTTGCCCCCGCCGAACCAACTGGGGTCGCGGCCTTCAGCGCGCCCTCGACCTTGGCATTGGCACCGGGAAGCGCCACGCCAAGCGGCTTCAACGCCGAGCGGTAGAGATCGGGGCGGTAGCAGTCGCGGGCAATAGCGAGGTTTTCCGGCGTGTGCGCGACATGCCCCCAGCGCACCATCTGCGTGTAGAACCACAGCGCATGACTCTTCCACGGGAAGTTCGCCGCCTTGTCGAAGGGCAGAAAGAAGTCGCCGACGCTCAGTTCGGCGCCGCCGCCGAGCGCCAGATGCCCGCTGAGGATCGGCATCTGAAGCGCCGGCGCCAGGCCGAGAAAGGCCGGCTGCGCCATCAGGGCCGCGAGTTCGCCACGGTTTGCCGGGTCCTGGCACCAGCGCGCCGCATGATGCAGCGCGCGCAGCAGAGCCGAAAGCGTGTCCGGCTCTCTTTCGGCCCATGCCTTGCGCACGCCGACGACTTTCTCCGGGCTGGTCTTCCAGATGGCCGCCTTGACCGTGGCGATATGCCCGGTGCCGGCAACGACCGCGGCGCTGTTCCAGGGTTCGCCGACGCAGTAGCCGTCGATCCTGCCGGCGGCGAGCGCGTCGGCCATGAATGGCGGCGGCACGATGACGATTTCGATTTCACGCGACGGGTCGATGCCGCAGGCGGCGAGCCAGTAGCGCAGTTCGTAATTGTGCCCGGAATGCGGATGGACGACGGCGAAGCGCAGCGGATCGCCGCCGCCATTCGCCCGTTCGCGGATCAGCGCGCCCAACGCCTTGCCGGCCCGCGCCGGATCGAGATCGGGCCGGGCGCCGTGCGCGGCCATGCCGGCCCAGACGGCGTTCGAAACCGTCACGCAATTGCCGCCGAGGCCGAGCGAGAACGGCACGACGGTGTCGGAGGCGAGCGGCGTCAGCCCCAGATTGCAGGCGATCGGCATCGGCCCCAGCATATGCGCCAGGTCGAAATGGCCGATGGCGATGCGGTCGCGGATGTTGGCCCAGGACGTTTCCCGGTTGAGCGTCAGGTCGATGCCTTCACGCAAGGCGAAGCCGATTTCCTTCGCCGCGACAAGGACGGCGCTGTCGAAGAGCGGCATGAAGCCAACATTGATCCGGTGCTCGGCCGCCATTCTCAACTCTCCTCGGGATCCAGAAGCCCTGCCGCCGTCACCAGGCTCTGCGCGATTTCGGCGATCTTGCGGTTCTGGTTCATGGCTGTCTTGCGCAGCAGCGTGTAGGCCGCGTCCTCCGACAGGCCGCGCGACTTCATCAGGATGCCCTTGGCGCGATCGATCACCTTGCGGCTCTCCAACTCGCTGCGGGCCTCTTCCAGTTCGCGCGCCATGCGCGAGAAGGCGTTGAAGCGACTGATCGCCATATCGAGGATCGGCTTGACCCGCTCCTGGCGCAGGCCGTCGACGACATAGGCCGACACCCCGGCTTCCACCGCTGCCTCGATCGACGCTTGGTCCGAGCGGTCGACGAACATGGCGATCGGCCGCTTCACCACGCGCGAAAGCTGGAACATGTTTTCGAGCATGTCGCGGTTGGGATTTTCGAGATCGATGACGATGACGTCGGGTTCGATCTCGGCGATCCGCCGCGCTATGCCGGCGACGTCATGGATTACCGTGACCTGCTGGTGCCCGGCCTCCCGCAATCCCGCTTCGATTATCGAAGCGCGGATGTGGTTCTCATCGATCACCAGGACAGTGAGGGATTTGCGGATCATGCCGCATTTTGCGCAGGCGAGGCGATTGTGCAATGCGGCATAGCGAGATTCACGGAAACAAAGCCGACGCGCCGCCTGAGGTACTGGACGCGACGGCCGGCGTCGCGGGCGGCGGGCGGCGACAACGAACGGGCAACGCGCCTGTCCGGCGTCTGCTCCTGGCAGGCGATCACCGCGCCCTACATCATCTCGAGCGTGCTCGCACTGCTCTATATCGGCCTGATCAAAGCGCCGTCACTGTCGCTCGCCGAACCGCTGGTGCTGCCTTCGGTGCCCGCGGCCGTCGGCGGCGGAACCTCGATCTCCGGCGGCCGCGGCGGCTCCACCATCATCGGGGCGCTGATCCTCACCCGAAACGCCGTGCGGTCAGATAGTCATGGGATTTGAAAGCGTCCTTCACGGCTGCAGGCCAGATATCAGTCGTCGTTGACAAGACCACCGCGTGAGGATAATGAACACGATCATACAGGTTCACTGAACAGGTATCCAAATGATGCGGCGCTCGGTTCAACTCTCTCCCGGCACGGGCAAGCCCGAGCAGATCGCCACTGTTCTCGAACATGAAATCCGCTCCGGTGTTCTGGGCTTCGGCGACCGGTTGCAAAGCGAGAACGAGCTCGTCCAGCGTTTCTCCGTCAGCCGTAACACCGTTCGCAAGGGCCTCGAGGAACTGTCAAGCCGCGGACTGATCACCACCAAGGTCGGCATCGGCTCTTTCGTCACCTTCGATGGCAAGCCCGTCGATGACTCAATCGGTTGGTCGCGGGCGCTCGCCAACGCCGGCGCCAATGCCGAGACGCGCACCCTGCGGCTTGAGGTGATCGAGGATCCTGATCTTGCCGCGCTACTTGGTATAGAAAACCCGTTTTTCATCGCTGTCGACCGGGTGCGCACCAATGCCAGCGACGGCCACGCTATTTCCATCGAGCGCAGCCGACTGCCATTGTCGCCCGAACTGGAGGACGTGCCGTTGCGCGGCCTGCGCGAAGGCTCGCTGCACCAGACGCTGCGCGGCGCCGGCCTCATTCCCGACCATGGCGACGAATGGGTGGGCATCGAAATGCTCAACGCCGACGATGCCGCAATCCTCGGCTGCCCGCAAGGCACGCCGTTCCTGCGCGGTCGCCGGTTGACGCGTGCGGCCGATGACCGGCCGATCGAATATGTGACCAGCCTGCTCAACCCGGCGCATTTTGCGCTGCATATGAGGTTCTGAGAGATGCCCGACGACACCCGGGACACGACCGATCGGGCTATGGGAGCGCTTGTCGGCGGGGCACTGGGAGATGCGCTGGGCATGCCGACGCAGCTTTTGTCGCCGGCGCGGATTGCCGAACTCTACGGCCATGTCGAAGGCTTCATTACTCCTTTCGCCGACCATCCGGTGTCGAAGGGGCTCCCGGCCGGAACGATCACCGACGACACCGAACAGGCGCTTCTGCTTGGCCGTATCTTGGTCGAATCCGGTAACCGGTTCGACCATGCGCGGTGGGTCAACGCGCTGCTCGACTGGGAACGCGATGTCAAGGCGCGCGGCAGCTACGATCTGCTGGGACCATCAACCAAACGCGCCATCGACGCCATCAACAATGGTATACCAGCCGAGGAAGCCGGGCGCAGTGGCGACACAAATGGTGCGGCCATGCGCATCGCGCCAGTAGGTATCATGATGCCGCTGGAGCCGCTTGACGCGCTGGTCGCCAAAGTGGCCGAAACCTGCATGGCGACGCACAACACGTCGATCGCAATCGCTTCGGCCGCAGCGGTCGCTGCCGCCATCAGCCGCGGCGTCGCTGGCGGTGACTGGCGTGCCGCTTCCGACAACGCCATCACGGCAGCGAGACGAGGGGCGACGCTCGGCCATTGGGCGACCGGCGGTGACATTGCTGCGCGCATTGCTTGGGCGCAGGAGCTTGTGCGCGGCAAGGCGACGAAGGACGCGATCCGGCTGATCATCGATCTGGTCGGCACCGGCGTCGCCAGCCAGGAGTCGGTTCCGGCTGCATTCGCAGTGCTGGAAGTCGCCGGTGGTGACCCTTGGCAGGCGGCAGTCATCAGTGCCAATCTCGGTGGCGACACCGATACGATCGGCGCCATCGCGGCCGGCATGGCCGGTGCCTGCACCGGCTTTTCCCGATTGCCTCAGAACCGCATTGCAAACCTCAAGGGCATCGACATGACGGGGGTTAGCGCCCTCGCCGCCGACCTTGTTGTGGCGCGGATGTCCAAGGGCCGTGTGGACAAGGGCAGTGGCGGCAAGGATGCGGCGGCATGAGAGGGCGTCTCGTCCATGTCGGCAGCGCGGTGGTCGACTATGTTTACCGCATCGATGCCTTGCCGGCCCCGGGCACGGAGAAGACTGCGTCGAGCTATGCACGAGTCGCCGGCGGCGGCTTCAACATGATGGTCGCGGCCAGCCGCACCGGCATGAAGGTGGTGTTCGGCGGCCAACTCGGCAGCGGACCCAATGGCGACTTCCTGCGCAGCGCCTTCAACGCCGAGGGTATCAGTACTATGACCCCGCCATCGCCCATGATGGACAGCGGCCATTGCGTCGCCTTGATCTCGAGCGATGCCGAACGCACCTTCGTGTCTTGGCCGGGTGCTGAAAGCGTACTCAGCCTCGACATGCTGGCGCCCGTGGTGGTCGCTGCAGACGACTGGGTGTTCACGTCAGGCTATACGCTGAGCTATCCCAAGAGCCGCGACGCGCTCACCGACTGGATCGAGGCGCTTCCGGCCGACACACCGCTTGTCCTCGACCCGACACCTGTCATCACCGACATTCCCCACCCTATCCTGTCGCGGATACTCGCCCGTACTACCTGGTTGAGCTGCAACACGACGGAAGCGGCCGCCATTGCCGGTCCGGGCGCCGTCGAGACACTCGCGTCACGGCTGCTAAGTGACCACTCCCCTAAGGCCGTTGGCGTCGTCATTCGTGCTGGCGCGAAAGGCTGCCATGTGCGGCTGGCCGACGGCTCGGCGCAAACGATTGCCGGCTTCGAGGTCGCCGCCCTCGACACCAATGGCGCCGGCGACACCCATATCGGCGCTTTCGTCAGTGCGCTGGCGCGCGGCATGCCGCCTTTTGCGGCAGCGCACTACGCCAATGCGGCGGCGGCCATTTCCGTCACCCGCCACGGTGGTTCATCAGCGCCGACCGACCACGAGATCCAGACATTCCTGAGCCATGGCAGTCCGCCGATCGGCCTCCATGGCCAGAAGCAAGAGGCCAAACGCCAGACAGCCTGACAAGCCCGGGAAGCGGGCAAACACAGAGAGGAACGAACATGCGCATGCCCGACTTGACTGCCCTGCTGACGGCGACCGCCGTCCTCACCTCCGCACTTGCATTTGCCGCTAACGCCGACGAGGTGCACGTACTCAACTGGAAGGGCTACGGCGCCGACGAGCCGTGGGCCATCGAGGCCTTCGAGAAGGCGACCGGCAACAAGGTCGTCAACGACTTCTTCAATTCCGAACAGGAAATGCTCACCAAGCTCAGGACCAATCCCGGCCTCTACGACGTCGTTATGATCAACGCCGCCTTCAACGACCAGGCAATGGCGGAAAAGCTGATCCAGCCGATCGACACATCCAAGCTGCCGAACTATGCCGACATCAGCAAGGACAAGGCGAGTTCGCCGATGCTTGTCCATAACGGCAAGGTCTATGGGGTACCGTGGGTCTGGGGACTGACGGCGCTCGCCATCAACGACAAGTCCTTCGACAAGCCGCCAACGAGCATCGCTGAAATGTGGGATCCCGCCCACAAGGGCCGCGTCACCATCCGTGACGATGCCGTCGAGGCGGTGCAGTTCGGCGCCATTGCCACCGGCCAGAACATCAACGATGTCAAGGACATGGAGGCGGTCAAGGCGAAACTCACCTCGCTCATGCCGCAGATCAAGACGTTCTGGAGCTCGGAGAACGACTGGAACCAGATGGTTGCCTCTAACCAGATCGACATCGGCACCTATTGGAGCGGCTCGGCCGACCGCGCCAAGACCCATTTCAAGCTGCCAGTCTCGCTCGTGATCCCGCGGGAGGGCGCTGTCGCCTGGCTCGACGCCTTCTCCATTCCCGTCGGTTCCAAGAATGTCGCCGGCGCCGAGGCCTTCATCAACTACATGGTCGACCCGAAGTTCTATGTCGAATGGGTCACCAAGGTCGGAGCCCCGGTATCTGCCAATACCAAGGCCGTGGAAGCACTTCCCGAGGATGCGTTCAACCGCAAGGTGATGGGTGACCCGGCAGTTGCCAAGCGCATTCAGTTCCAGGCGCCGATCACAGACGCCCAGCGCGAAGCCTATCTGTCGCTCTGGCAGCAGCTCAAGGTCAACGTGAAGTAACAGCAGAAAGCGGGATCAGCCGATCATATATGTCGGCTGATCCTTCCCTGGGAGGGATTTCATGGCAGCACAGGTTGCAGCCGCGTCGCGCAGCGGGCTGAGATCGGCCTTGCCGCTACTGGCGCCTGCCTATCTCTGGCTGACGGTTGCGATCTTCTTGCCGCTCTCAGCCATGGTCTTCTTCTCTCTCATGACCGAGCTGCCGTTGTCGGGCAAGCCGTGGGCGTTCACGCTCGAAAACTATACCGCCTTCTTCTCGCAGAGCCTCTATCTGACGCTTCTGCTCGCCTCGCTGCGCCTCGGCCTCGAAGTGACGCTGTGGTGCATCATCGTCGGTTATCCCGCCGCTTATGTGCTAGCCAAGGTGCTGAAAGGCCGTAGCCGCGAAGCGATTTTCTTGCTCGTCATCCTGCCGTTCTGGTCAAACGGGCTTGTGCGCATCTTCTCCTGGGCGATGGTGCTGCGCGAAGGGGGCATTCTCGATACCGCGCTCAACGCCGTGCTGCCGTTCAAGATCAATATCGACCTGATGTATTCCTATCCGGCTGTCATCATCGGGCTAGTGCACTCCTACGTTCCTTACATGGTGCTGACCTGCTACCTGACCCTACAGGCCATCGACGACTCGCTGATCGAGGCCGGGCGCTCGCTCGGCGCATCGCGGCTGCAGATGCTGAAGCGGGTCATCATTCCGCTGTCGATGCCGGGGCTGGTGGCTGGCGCGGCCCTCATCTTCGTCCCGGTCGTTGGCTCGTTCATGGAGCCGCGCATACTTGGCGGCCGTACCGGCACCTTTTACGGCACTGTCATCGAGGACCAGTTCGTCGCCGTGTTCAATTGGCCGCTGGGTGCTGCGCTCTCCTTTATCCTGCTGGCCGTCGTGCTGGTCATCCTGGCGGTTGCCTCGCCGGTGCTGAGGAGGGCTATGTGATGGCGACGACACGGGTCCTCGAATGGCTCGGCCGCCTCTACATCTGGCTATTGCTCGCCTTCCTCTATGTGCCCATCATCATCATGGCGCTGATGTCTTTCAACGTTTCGCCCTTCTATCAGCTGCCGTTCGAATGGACGACGGAATGGTATGCCTCGCTGTGGCAGAACGACCAGCTCATCTCAGCCACCTGGAACAGCCTCGAGATCGCGGTCATCACCACCATCATTTGCGTGGTGCTTGGCTCCGCGGCGTCACTGGCGCTCTACCGCTATGAGTTTCGCGGCAAAAAATTCCTGCAGGCGCTGCTGTTTCCGCCAATCGCCATTCCGTGGCTGATTACCGGCACGGCGATGCTGATCTTCTTCTTCGGCGTCGGCATCGGGCGCGGTCTGTTCGCCATCCTGCTCGGCCACGTCGCGCTTGCACTGCCCTATGTCATCGTCGTCGTATCGGCCCGGCTGCAGACCTTCGCGCCCGAGTTGGAAGAGGCGGCGCGCTCGCTCGGCGCCAATCAATGGCAGGTGACGAACCGCGTCACGCTGCCCTGGATCATGCCGGGTGTCATTGCCGGAGGGCTGTTCGCTTTCGCCGTGTCCTTCGACCAGTTCGTCGTATCCTACTTTCTGTCGACGCCCGGCCAAACGACGCTGCCGGTCGAAATCTACGCCGCGATCCGTAAGGGATTCACACCTGAGATCAATGCGGTCTCGACGATCATCATTGTCGTGTCGATGGCATTGATGCTGCTCACGGCGCGTTTCTTCAAATTCGGCGGAGAGAAATAATGGCGGGCGTGCAGGTATCGAATGTGTCGCGCAGTTTTGGCGCGCACAAGGCGCTGGACGATGTCTCCATCGATTTTGCCGACGGCGGCTTCTACGCCCTGCTCGGTCCCTCCGGCAGCGGCAAGACCACGCTGCTGCGCCAGATCGCCGGCTTCGACTTTCCCGACTCTGGCCGCATTGCGATCGGAGGCGAGAGCGTCGAGCGGGTGCCGGTCGAAAAACGGCGCATCGGCATGGTGTTCCAGAACTACGCGCTGTTTCCCAATATGAGCGTCGCCGACAATGTCGCCTTCGGCTTGTCCGTGCGCGGCGAGCCCAAGGCAGTGATTGCTGCCGAGGTGCAGGGGGCGCTCGACCTCGTGCAACTCGGCAAGCTCGGTGGTCGCCGGCCACACCAGCTCTCCGGCGGCCAGCGCCAACGGGTGGCGCTCGCTCGCGCCATCATCACCAAGCCGCGTGTACTTCTGCTCGACGAGCCGCTCGGCGCTCTCGACAAAGCGCTGCGCGTCGGAATGCAGCTCGAGCTCAAGCGCATCCAACGCGAGATCGGCATTACCACAATCTTCGTCACCCACGACCAGGAAGAAGCGCTGACGATGAGCGACCGCGTCGGCATTCTGCGAGACGGCAAGCTGGTGCAGGAAGGCCCGCCCGAGGAGATCTACAATCGGCCGAAGAGCGAGTTCGCCGCCACCTTCCTCGGCGATGCCAACATTTTTCGTGGCGAGAGCACAGGCAACGGCATCCGGCTGCCGGACGGCACGGCGATTTTCGCTGGATCTGGCGCCAACCTTGCCCCTGGTGCAAAGGCCAGTTGCGCCGTACGGCCCGAACGGATCCGCATCTTCACCGATGCTGCGGCTCCGGATACGGCCAATGCGAACGTGCTGCGGGGGGAAGTGTCGAAACGCATCTTTGCCGGCAATAGCAGCACCTACTTCGTCGAACGTGGCGGACAGATGCTGAAAGTCATCGTGCAGAACACCGGTGCTGACAAGCTGGCGGAGGGCCAGGAAGTGGTGCTGCGGTGGTCGCCGGAGAGTACCGTCCTGATGGCAGCGAGTTAGTCTAGCGGGCGGCCGTGCTAACGGGACGTTGCGTTACCTCCCCACCTCCTCTGCCCTACCGAACATTCGTCGCTCATCGTGAGCAAAGAAAACATCCACCGCCAGATATTGGCAGCACTAATTGACTGCGTTGGGTCCAGATCAGGACAAACCCTTTGCCGTGCAGACCGCCGGCTCACTCACATCTCGCACCAAGAAGCCGCCGGTCCACTTTCGGCCCAAACGCGACGTCTGAGTAATGCTTCGGCGATGACCGCTTTTGGCTTTGCTGCTGTTGAGCGACGCCAGCTTTCGCCCAAATCGCCCTCCCCATCATCCCACCACCCTCCCCTGCTCCACCTCCTCGGCATTCGGATCGCCCGGCGCCGTCGCCCAGGCCAGTTCGACCAGCGTCACCGTCCGCCTTCCGACCCCGTCGAGCTGGCACACGATCAGCCCCTGCTCCTCGATATAGGTCAGCAGGCGCCGGGCGCGGCGCAGCGAGTGCGAGCCGTAGGCGCGGGCGATCGCCGCGTCGCTCGGGCAGGGCCACCCCTCCTTGGCCGCGCGGGCGATCATCATGAACACGCCCTGCATATCCTCGGGCAGCAGCGAGGCGCGCGCCGAGACATCTTGCCAGGCGTCATCGCCTGCCATGTCGGAGCCCAAGCCGGCGCGGGCGCGCGTCAGCATGCGGCGGAACTCGGGCAGATCCGGCACGACCGAGGCGAGGCCCTCGATGCGGCAGCGGACCACGAACTCCTGATAGAGCACGCCGATGACACGGAAGCCCGCGTCGGGTTGCGCCAGCACAGCGCGCAGCACCCGGTCGACGCGCTCGCGCCGCTCCGCCAAGTCCTCGGCGCTGATCGGCGGCTCCACCGCTTCGGGGCGGATTTCCAGCGCCGCCGATTTTGCCGCCATCAGCTGATCGAGCAGGTCCGGCGACGACCGGCGCTGCGGCCGGACGGTTTCGGGCGGCGGGGCCGCCAGGATGATCGCGCGCGCGTCCTCCAGTCCCGATTCCGGCAGCGGCATCAGGCGCGGCGTCGCGTTGCGCGGATTTGTATCGGTCGGGCCGATGCGCAAGCCGAGCGGGCGGCGCGACAGCGCCGGGCCGAGCGCCATGAACTGCCCGCGCTCGAGGTCGCGAAAGGCTTCCGCCTGGCGCCGCTCCATGCCGAGCAGGTCGGCGGCGCGCGCCATGTCGATATCGAGAAAGGTCCGGCCCATGAGAAAATTGGAAGCCTCGGCGGCGACGTTCTTGGCAAGCTTGGCCAGCCGCTGGGTGGCGATGATCCCGGCCAGCCCGCGTTTGCGGCCACGGCACATCAGGTTGGTCATGGCGCCGAGAGAGAGCTTGCGCGCCTCGTCCGAAACCTCGCCGGCAACCGCCGGCGCGAACAGCTGCGCCTCGTCCACCACCACCAGCATCGGATACCAGTGGTCGCGGGCGACCTCGAAAAGCCCGCCGAGGAAGGCGGCGGCGCGCCGCATCTGGTTCTCGGCGTCGAGCCCCTCGAGATTAAGCACCGTGGAGACGCGGTGGATGCGCGCCCGCTCGCCGGCGCTCTGCAGGCCGCGCTCGGTATGCTCCTCGGCGTCGATCACCAGATGGCCAAAACGGTCGCCCAGTGTCACGAAGTCGCCTTCGGGATCGATGATCGTCTGCTGCACCCAGGGCGCACTCTGCTCCAAGAGCCGGCGCAGCAGGTGGGACTTGCCGGAGCCCGAATTGCCCTGCACCAAAAGGCGCGTCGCCAGCAGCTCCTCAAGATCCAGTGCCGCCGGGGCGCCTGCGCTCGTGTGGCCCATCTCGATCGCAACGGTCATGTCTCGACTCTCCTTAAGGAGAGGGCTTATCAACCGCATCACAGCCCGTCGAGCGCGCCATGGCCGACGCTCCGTGTTGCGCACAGGCTGGATGCTGCTCACGATCAGGGGATCGCAGAGGATTGGAATGAAACGGGCCGTTTCGATTCGATAAGGAGGCGGTGCGGATGTTTCGCAGCCGTTATCCGGAGGTCGAGGTGGATCTCATCGGGATGAATTCGCCATTGCTGGAAAGAGCACTCGCCGCCAGCGAGATCTACCTCGGCATGCTGCATCCCCGCTCTCGACCCCGGAGCTGATCGTCCATGGCCTGCCCGACGAGCCGCTGGTGCTGGCGTCCGGCAACACACCGGCTTGCGGCTCGCCTTTTACCGCTGTCGTGGTGCCATTCGCGAAACGACGAACAACAAAGCTCTCATAATGACTGTATCGATCACTATTTCTGTCGAACGGAACATCCTGGAAAAACTCTCGTTGGGTTAGATCGCGAAATCCAGCGATGCAACTCGATGGAGACACTAAGATGATGAAAATTCTCTCTGCATCCCTACTTGCTATCGGCCTGGCCACATCTGCCATGGCACAATCAACCGGTTCGGGAACTGGCGGAACTGGTATGAACGGCAATACCGGCGTCGACACGGGCACCGCCGGCAACAGCGGCAACAACGGGACCAGTACCACTACGCCGAACCAGATCGATCCGAATGCAACGAACGCCACCACGCCGCAGACAAACGGTATGGGGGACCGCTGCAAGGATACGGCAGGCAACGACACCGACAACAACACCCCAAGCGGCGCCATGACGTCGGATATGCAGAACTGCAACAAGTAACGGAGTTTTGCTCAGCGGTCGTTTCAGCCCGCTGCCTGGTCCAGACCGGGCACGGGCTCACCATTTTAGATGGACGGCGAGCCGAGGTCGGCTAGCCATACATTTGTCTCAGCTAGGTCGGCGACAGATGGCGGCCAGCCCGGGACCGGCGGCCGTTCTGCTGATTTTCGCGGAGAGAACTGGTGGAGCCAATCGGAATCGAACCGACGACCTCTTGAATGCCATTCAAGCGCTCTCCCAACTGAGCTATGGCCCCACTCCGGCAGTTCGCCGGCGCCGTTTCCGGCGAAGAGATCCGGCGCGGGTTCTAGACCGCGCCGTTAGTGCAGGCGGCTTCTAACCCCGCCTTCAGTCAATATCAAGTCTTCAACAACCGCTTTTTCTAGGCGGCGCGGCGAAAGCCGGCGAACGCGGTTCGCTCAGACTTCGTCGTCGTCGTCGCCGACGCCGATCATATCGGCAACGTCGTCGTCTTCTTCCTCCTCGTCGGCGAGGAATGTGTCATCCTCATCATCGCCAAGGTCGACGTCGTCCTCGTCATCGGCGAGATCGGGAAGCTCGTCGGCCTTCGCGTCCTCGTCCGCCTCTTCGAGCGAGACGACCTCGACGCCCTCTTCCTCCTCGGCGTCCACTTCCTTTTCGGCAACTTCCTCTTCTTCCTCGAGGGCGGCGATCTTGCCTTCTTCGAAATAGGAGCGCGGATAGCTCTTGCCCGTATAAGGCGAGACGATCGGGTCCTTGTTCAAGTCATAGAATTTTCGACCCGTCTCCGGGTCGATGCGTTTGGTGCCAAGTTCGGGTTTTGCCACAGCAAGCCTCGTCGATGAAAGTTTGGTCCCCTTAACCAGAGTTTACGGCGCTGTCAAAGCGAAAAGCCGGCGTCCCAAAAAGCGTGAATTCGAAGGCCTTCGTACCAAGGGGATGACCATTTCGGTCCGCCATGATAGGAGACCGCGCAAACCAGAAGAAAATAGCCGGGCGCCGGCGTTTCCAGGAAAGAACCATGTCGCACGCTGCTGCCCCGAAACAGGCCACCGCCCGCAAATCATCTGGCCTTTCAGGTGCGGCACGGGTGCCGGGCGACAAGTCGATCTCGCACCGCTCGTTCATGTTCGGTGGCCTGGCCTCTGGCGAAACCCGCATCACCGGGCTGCTGGAAGGCGAGGACGTAATGCGTACGGGCGCCGCCATGAAGGCGATGGGCGCTCATATCGAGAAGCATGGCACTGAGTGGGTGATCCGCGGCACCGGCAATGGCGCGCTGCTGCAGCCGGAAGGCCCACTCGATTTCGGCAATGCCGGCACGGGCTCCCGCCTCACCATGGGCCTGGTCGGCACCTATGACATGGAGACCACCTTCATCGGCGACGCCTCGCTGTCCGGCCGGCCGATGGGCCGCGTGCTCGAGCCGCTGCGCCAGATGGGCGTGCAGGTGCTGAAGGCGACGCCTGGCGACCGCATGCCGATCACGCTGCACGGGCCCAAGCACGCCGCGCCGATCACCTACCGCGTGCCAATGGCATCGGCACAAGTCAAGTCGGCGGTGCTGCTGGCTGGGCTGAACACGCCGGGCATCACCACCGTCATCGAGCCGGTTATGACGCGCGATCACACCGAAAAGATGCTCAAGGGATTCGGCGCCAATCTGTCGGTCGAGACCGACGAGCGCGGCGTGCGCCACATTTTCATCGAAGGCCAGGGCAAGCTCACCGGGCAGACCATCGCGGTGCCAGGCGACCCCTCCTCGGCGGGCTTTCCACTCGTGGCGGCGCTGATCGTGCCGGGCTCGGACATTACAATCGAAAACGTGCTGATGAACCCGACCCGCACCGGACTTCTGTTGACCCTGCAGGAAATGGGCGCGCGAATCGACATAATCGACCCGCGCAATGAAGGCGGCGAGGACGTCGCCGACCTGCGCGTGCGCTATTCCGAGCTGAAGGGCGTCACCGTGCCGCCCGAACGGGCGCCGACCATGATCGACGAGTATCCGGTGCTTGCCGTGGCGGCCAGCTTCGCCGAGGGCGAAACGCTGATGCTCGGGCTGGAAGAGCTTCGGGTGAAGGAATCCGACCGGCTGTCGGCGGTCGCCAACGGGCTAACGCTCAACGGCGTCGACTGCACCGAGGGCGAGGCCTCGCTTGTCGTGCGTGGAAAGCCGGGCGGCAAGGGCCTCGGCCAGCACCCCAACGGACAGGGCACCATCGTCCAGACCCACCTCGACCACCGCATCGCCATGAGTTTTCTGGTGATGGGGTTGGCGACGGAAAAACCCGTGACCATCGACGACCAGGCGATGATTGCTACGAGCTTTCCGGAATTCATGGGGCTGATGAAGAGGCTGGGGGCGGAGATCGAGTGACAGTTGATGGCAATCGCAAACCTTGGAGATTGGGCGCCAACATCCTTCCCTTCGTCATCCTGGGGCGAAGCAAGGAGCGAAGCGACGCAGCGAAGACCTCAGGAGCCATGCCGTGACGTCAGAGCATCGCAACGGTTCAGAATTCTGGCCCGCCGCATCCCTCGGTACATGTCACGGCATGGATCCCAGGGTCTCCGCGACGGAGCTTCGCTCCTGCTCCGCCCTGGGATGACGAAGGCGCGAGGGCTGGTCCACTGCCAATGAGCATCCCTTTTACCATCGCCATCGACGGCCCCGCCGGCGCCGGCAAGGGCACGCTCGCCCGCAGGCTCGCCGATCACTACCGGCTAAACCTGCTCGACACCGGCCTTACCTATCGCGCGGTGGCGCATGCGCTGCTCCGGCTCGGCCTGCCGCTCGACAATGTTTCGGCCGCTGAAACCGCGGCCCGGCAGGTCGATCCGGCAAAGCTCGACCGCGCAGTGCTTTCGGCACACGCCGTTGGCGAGGCTGCGTCGAAAGTGGCAGTGATCCCGTCGGTGCGGCGCATCCTGGTCGAGAAACAGCGTGACTTCGCAAGAACACCGCCTGGCGCGGTGCTCGACGGCCGCGACATCGGCACCGTCGTCTGTCCCGATGCCGACGTAAAGCTCTATGTCACGGCCAGTGCCGAGGTGCGGGCAAAGCGGCGGCTGGATGAAATCGAGAGCATCGGCGGCACTGCCAATTTCGACGAAATCCTTGCCGATATCGTGCGCCGCGACGAGCGCGACATGGGCCGCGTGGACTCGCCATTGAAGCCGGCCGCCGATGCGCACTTGCTCGACACGTCGGAAATGGCTATAGAGGCCGCGTTTCTGGCAGCTCAGGCGATCATCGACGACGTCCTGGCTAAGAGAAACGAAGCCTGAGCCGGGTTTTCCTGCCGCCGCCGATTGCCGGCGACCAAAGAATTCCCATATTGGGCGTGAACCAGCCTGCCAGCATTCTTCATGCGCCGGAATTGCCGCTCAAGGGCGGCCAAGGGCTTTTTGCCCGGAACGCCGGCAGGCCAACGCAACGCTAACCCACGGCGCCCGCCCCGCGACAGATGCGGGGCATTCCAGGAGAAACTATGTCAGTTGCAAACCCCACTCGCGATGATTTCGCGAGCCTGCTCGAAGAATCATTTTCCGCCGGCCATTCCGGCGAAGGCCAGGTCGTCAAGGGCATCATCACTGCCATTGAGAAGGACATGGCTATCATCGACGTCGGCCTCAAGGTCGAAGGCCGCGTGCCGCTGAAGGAATTCGGCGTCAAGGGCAAGGACACGACGCTCAAGGTCGGCGACACGGTCGAGGTCTATGTCGAGCGTATCGAAAATGCGCTTGGCGAAGCGATGCTGTCGCGTGAGAAGGCCCGCCGCGAAGAGAGCTGGGTCCGTCTCGAAGAGAAGTTCACCAAGGGTGAACGCGTCGAAGGCGTCATCTTCAACCAGGTCAAGGGCGGCTTCACCGTCGACCTCGACGGCGCCGTGGCCTTCCTGCCGCGCAGCCAGGTCGACATCCGCCCGATCCGCGACGTCTCGCCGCTGATGCACAACCCGCAGCCTTTCGAGATCCTCAAGATGGATCGCCGCCGCGGCAACATCGTGGTGTCGCGCCGCACCGTGCTCGAGGAAAGCCGCGCCGAACAGCGTTCGGAAATCGTGCAGAACCTCGAAGAAGGCCAAGTAGTCGAAGGCGTCGTCAAGAACATCACCGACTATGGTGCGTTCGTCGACCTCGGCGGCATCGATGGCCTGCTGCACGTCACCGACATGGCGTGGCGCCGTGTCAACCATCCGACCGAAATCCTCAACATCGGCCAGACGGTCAAGGTGCAGATCATCCGCATCAACCAGGAAACCCACCGCATCTCGCTCGGCATGAAGCAGCTCGAGAGCGATCCGTGGTCCGAGATCGGCACCAAGTTCCCGATCGGCAAGAAGATCAAGGGTACCGTCACCAACATCACCGACTACGGCGCGTTCGTCGAGCTGGAGCCGGGCATCGAAGGCCTCATCCACGTTTCGGAAATGTCGTGGACCAAGAAGAACGTGCATCCCGGCAAGATCCTGTCGACAACGCAGGAAGTCGACGTTGTGGTGCTCGAAGTCGATCCGGCCAAGCGCCGTATCTCGCTCGGCCTCAAGCAGACGCTGGAGAACCCGTGGGAAGCCTTCGCGCGCAGCCATCCGGTGGGCAGCCAGGTTGAGGGCGAGGTCAAGAACAAGACCGAGTTCGGCCTGTTTATCGGCCTCGAAGGCGACGTCGACGGCATGGTCCACCTTTCCGACCTCGACTGGACCCGTCCGGGCGAGCAGGTGATCGAGGAGTACAATCGCGGCGACATGGTCAAGGCGCAGGTGCTCGACGTCGACATCGACAAGGAGCGCATCTCGCTCGGCATCAAGCAGTTGGCCAAGGACACGGTCGGCGAAGCCGCGACGTCGGGCGAACTGCGCAAGAACGCAGTCGTCACCTGCGAGGTTATCGGCGTGAAGGATGGCGGTCTGGAAGTGCGGCTGGTCGACAGCGGCATCGAGACCTTCATCAAGCGCTCCGACCTCAGCCGTGACCGCGACGAGCAGCGCCCCGAGCGCTTCACCGTCGGCCAGAAGGTCGACGCCCGCGTCATCGCCTTCGACAAGAAGACCCGCAAACTGCAGGTCTCCATCAAGGCGCTGGAAATCGCCGAAGAGAAGGAAGCGGTCGCCCAATACGGTTCGACCGACTCCGGCGCTTCGCTGGGCGACATCCTTGGCGCCGCGCTGAAGAAGCAGGGCAGCTAAGCCAACACCGCGCTTCGCGCGGGTTATAAACGAAACAAGAGAGCCCCGCCGGAACGATCAGGCGGGGCTTTTGCTTGTGACCTTTGCGACGGACCGCAGGCTCAGGCCCTGCCGTAAAGCGGCACCAGCGTGCCGCTGATGGCCATGTTGGCCGGCGAGGCGAGATAGGCAATGGCCTCGGCGGCCGCTTCAAGGCTGACCCACCTGCTGAAATCTGCGTTCGGCATGTCAGCCCGGTTGGCCGGCGTGTCGAGCGTCGAGGGCGCCACGGCGTTGACCAGAATGCCGTTGCCCTTCAGCTCTTCGGCCATCGCCACGGTCATCGCGGCGACCGCCGCCTTGGCGGCGGCGTAGGCCACCTTGCCGGAGCCGCGCCGCGGATCGAGCCCGGCTCGCGCGGTGACATTGACGATGCGGCCCGGCACGGAAGATTCCAGCATCGAGCGTATCGCCGCGCGGCAGCACAGGAAGGTGGTGCGGGCGTTGGTGTCCA
Source organism: Mesorhizobium sp. M0904 (assembly GCF_040319475.1). Lineage (NCBI taxonomy): Bacteria > Pseudomonadati > Pseudomonadota > Alphaproteobacteria > Hyphomicrobiales > Phyllobacteriaceae > Mesorhizobium > Mesorhizobium sp. M0904. The sequence continues at coordinate 82,636 of NZ_JAMYOC010000029.1, forward strand.
TCATCTCGGCGAAGGAGGCGGGCTCGATCTTCTCGACCGGCGCGGCGGTGAAGCCGCCGGCCAGATGCACCGATGCCCATAAATTCGGAACGCTGGCATAGAAGGCGTCGACCTTGGCAGGGTCGGCGAGGTCGACGTTATGCGCCAACCTGACGCGGTCATGCGCCGGGAAGGGGAAATGTGCAGGCGCGGCAGCGTGAGCGTTGGGCACATGGCAGATCGCGCCCTGCTCCAGCAGTTTCCCTACGACCGCGCCGCCAAGGGCACCGGTGCCGCCGGTCACCACGATATGTCTGCCGTCCAGTGTTTCCGTCATATTCGACCGCTCCGTCATTGCGCGCCGCCGATGCGGAAGGTCGCGCCTTTCGCGCGATCACTCAACCGAAATCTCGATGACGTAAGGTCGTCCAGTCGCCCGCGCGCGTCCAAGCGCGTCCGCCAAGCCGCCGGCGCCGGAAATCCGCTCGGCGGCAATGCCGTAGGCTTCGGCCAATTTGCAGAAATCCGGCGGTGCCGGGGAGACGCCGACCGGCTCGACACCGACGTCGAGCATCGAGGTCTCGATCTCGCGGTAGCCGCGATTGTTCCAGACGGCGAAGATCACCGGCGCCGCCGCGTCGAGCGCGGCGCCCAGTTCCGGCAGTGTGAACTGGAAGCCCCCGTCGCCGGTGAGGCAAACGACCGGCGCCTCAGGCCTGGCAAGGACGGCACCGATCGCCGCCGGCGGGCCATAGCCGAGCGCGCCGAAGCCGGTGGCCGCGTTGAACCAGCCGCCCGGCCGGTCATGATCGTAATAGAGGTTGGCGGCGTAGACCGGCTGGGTCGAATCGCCGACGATGATCGCGCCAGGCAGCGCATCGCGGATCGTCTCGACGGCGCGCAGTTGCGCCTGCATAGCCGGGCCGATCTCGGCAAAGGCCGCTTGCCGCGTCGCGGCGGCGCGAGCGGCGCCGTCGACCGATTGCGCCTGGCCCGTGCCGAGTTCGGCACCCAGCGCCTCGAGCGCTGCACCGCAATCGGCCTGGATCGAAATCCGGGCCGGCCGGCGGGCAAGCTGGTCGGCGCCGATGTCGATGCGGATCAGATTGGCAGGCAGGACAAAACCGCCGTCGCCATAGCCATCATAGTCGGTCGGACCGAATTCGGTGCCGGCGGCAATGACCAGATCGGCGCCGGCCATCAGCGCACGCACCGCCTTCAGGCTGGGGCTGGCCGGCACGCCAAGCGGATGGCGATAGAGCAGGCCGCGCGCATTGGCGGTCTGGACGACCGGCGCTCCCAACCTCTCGGCAAGGCGCTGCAACGGCGCTTCGGCCGCTTTCGCGCCGCCGCCGGCCAGGATAAGCGGCCGGCGGGCAGACGCGCATAGCCTTGCCGCCCCGGCAATTGCCGCCACATCCGGCTCGGGCGGCGCTGAATTCCGCAGCAGCGGCACGATGTCGTTGGCAGGCAGGCTCATGACATCGGTCGGGATCTCGATATGCACCGGACCCGGACGCGAGGATGAAAACAGCGCAAAGGCGCGGGCGAGCACGCCGGGCAGCTCGCCGGCGTCGGTGACACGGTGCGAAAACAGCGCCACCTTCTCCATCATGCCGCGCTGGTCCGGCAGTTCATGCAGATGGCCAAGGCCTTTGCCCAGCGTCGGTGTGGCGTTGACGCCCGAGATTACCAGCATCGGCACCGAATCGGCGCGCGCCTGGCCCATGGCGGTGATGGTGTTGGTCAGCCCCGGCCCGGTGATGACGAAGGCGATGCCCGGCCTGCCGCTGGCGCGCGCATAGCCGTCAGCCATGAAGCCGGCGCCCTGCTCGTGGCGCGGCGTGACGTGACGGATCTTCGACCGCGCAAGCCCGCGATAGAGCTCGACCGTGTGTACGCCGGGAATGCCGAAGACTGTGTCGACGCCGTGCGCTTCGAGCAAGGTGATGAGCGCTTCGCCGATGGTCGTCATTGTCTTAGCACCGGGCGTGTGAGGCAGGTCGGGCCGCCCTCGCAGGCAATGCACAGCGCATCGGCCTCGAATGTCGAGACCGTACAGCCAGCGGCCTGCATGGCAGCCGCCGTCTTCGGAAAACCGGCAACGGCGATAACCTGGCGCGGCGCGGTCGGCAGGACGTTGAGGCTGAGCCCATTCGAGGCGAAGAATTCGTCGGCGTCGCCCTCGACCAGCCGAATGCCGCGTTCGCGCAGCATCTGGTGGAAGGCGACCGGCAGGAGGGGCGCATAGACCAGCGCCAGATCGTCGGCGAGCGGGCTGATCACCGACATCAGGTGCAGGCAGGCCTCCTCGCCTTGCCAGAGCGGCAGGTCGAAGCCGTAGACCTGGATACCCTTGGGCGAAAGCAGGTTGGAGAGCTGCTGGATGCCGAGCTGATTGGTGCGCACGCCGCGGCCGACGGCCAGCGTGTTTGCATCCACCCACACGCAGTCGCCGCCCTCGACCTGGCCGGGAGCCTCGATACGACCGAGGATGGGGATGCCCATGCGCACATAGGCTGCCTCGTGCAGGCCTGGCTCGGGCCGGCGCAGCGCCTTGCCCATAGCGAGGATAACCGCGCCGTGGTCGGTCATCAGCGAGGGATCGTGGGTGAAGACCGAATCGGCAAGCCCGTCATCGGCGTCGCTCAGCCATTCGATTTCGGCGCCTGAGACAGAAATCAGCCTGGCCAGCGCATCATGCTGGGCCGCCGCTTTTTGCGGATCGAAGCCGGGGCCATAGTGCCAATCCAGCGCTTCGGCCCGACGCATGGCGCTGGCGGCGGAGCGCATCAGCACGCGCTGCAGCGTCCCGGCCATCGACTGCGACCCGTATGCTTTGCTCACTAAATTCTCCTGAAACGCGCCCCTCCTGCCAATAGCCACTCGGCAGGCGGTGATCAATGGTCCAAAAACTGCGGTTGACGGAGGCAAGCGGAACGGTCCATCTTGAGAATCGGAACGCTGTCCAGTGACGGGTAATGGGTAAAAAATTCCAGCAAGGACTGCCTCGGTTGCTCCGCGGGGCGCCGCGACGATGACAGCGCCCGTCACCGCCCTGAAGCATACGGCGCAGAACGGCGCTGCCGAAGCCATCCACGTCGAGAACCTGCACAAGAATTTCGGCAACCTGCACGTACTGAAGGGCGTTTCGCTGTCGGCGCGCGACGGCGAGGTGATCGCCATCATCGGCGGCTCAGGCTCGGGCAAATCCACGCTGCTGCGCTGCATCAACTGCCTGGAGAACCCGACCAGCGGCATCATCCGCGTCAATGGCGAGCAGATCCGGTTGAAGGCCGACAGCCACGGCCACACCGTGCCCGCCGACCGCAAGCAGATCGAACGCATCCGCTCCAAGCTCGGCATGGTCTTCCAGAACTTCAATCTGTGGAGTCACATGACGTTGATCGAGAACGTCATCGAGGTTCCCGTGCATGTGCTCGGCGTCAAGCGCGATGTGGCGATCGGCGAGGCGGAAAAGCTGCTCGCCCGCGTCGGCCTTGCCGAAAAACGCGACGTCTATCCCGCCTATCTGTCGGGCGGCCAACAACAGCGCGCCGCGATCGCCAGGGCGCTGGCCATCAATCCGCGCGTCATGCTGTTCGATGAGCCGACCTCGGCGCTCGACCCGGAGCTGGTCGGTGAGGTGCTGAAGGTGATCGGCGACCTGGCGCGCGAAGGTCGCACCATGGTGCTGGTCACCCATGAGATGAAGTTTGCCCGCGAGGTCGCGACGCATGTCGTCTACCTCCATAACGGGCTGGTCGAGGAACAAGGGCCGCCGGAACAGGTTTTCGGCGCACCCAGATCCGAAAGACTGAAGCAGTTTCTGCGCAATGTTGGATGACTTGCGAGAAAAGCAGACGGGAACGTCAAAGCAAAAAACGGGAGAACTGAAAGAAATGAAACCTTTTCTCAAAACGGTGCTCGCGGCCACGCTGATCGCATTGTCGGGTGCATTTTCGGCAAGCGCCGAACAGATCAAGGTGGGATTTTCGCCTGAAGCCTATCCGCCGTTTTACTCGCAGGATGCCTCCGGCAAGTGGGGCGGCTGGGAAGTCGACATCGTCAACGCCATCTGCGGCGAAGCCAAGCTGGATTGCGTATTGACGCCAGTCCCATGGGACGGCCTTATCCCGGCGCTTAAGACCAAGAAGATCGATGCAATCATGAATTCGATGTCCATTACCGACGAACGCAAGAAGGAAATCGACTTCTCCGACAAATATTATAACACGCCGACCGCGGTGATCGGCGCCAAGGATCAGAAATTCGATGCGACGCCGGAGGGGCTGAAGGGCAAGACAATCGGCGTTCAGGCCTCCACGGTGCACGCCGCCTACGCCAAGAAGCACTTCACCGACGCTTCGGAAATCAAGGAATACCAGACGCAGGACGAGGCAAATCAGGATCTCGCCGCCGGCCGGATCGATGCCACCCAGGCCGATTCGATCGCGCTCGACGCATTTTTGAAGTCGGATCAAGGCAAAGCGTGCTGCGACCTCAAGGGTTATGTCGCACCGGACCTGGAAGTGCTCGGGCCTGGCGTCGGCGCCGGCGTACGCCAAGGCGACACCGAGCTCAAGGATAAGCTCAATGCCGCAATCAAGGCTATCCGAGCCAATGGCAAGTATGCCGAAATCACCAAGAAGTACTTCGACTTCGACATCTACGGCGGCGAGTCGCAGTCCAACTGACAGCAGCGGCATCAAGCCGGGCAGGCCTAGCCACCATCGTCGCGATGGCACGTCCGGCTTGATACATCATTGGCGCCTCAACCCGGAAGTCCAGGGGGACATAAGCTGAGCGACGTTCTCGCCACCATGTTCGGAGCCAGTTCGCTGGAATTGCTGTCCTTCGAACCGCCGAACGGCAGGGGTCTCAGCCTTCTGCACGGGCTGGCAAACTCGGTCGGAATTGCCTTCGGTTCCTTTGGGGTCGGTCTTGTGATCGGTGTCGGCGGCGCCTATGGCAAGCTCTATGGCGGGCCAGTGGTCCGTGACCTGCTGGAAGTCTACACCACAGTGGTCCGCGCCGTGCCCGAATTGGTCCTGATCCTGCTGCTTTATTTCGCTGGTACCGACCTCATCAACCAATTGCTTACCGCGCTCGGCTATGCCGCGATCGATATCAACGGGGTTGTCGCCGGCATAGGTGTGCTCGGTGTCGTGCAGGGCGCCTACTCCACCGAAGTCTTGCGCGGCGCAATCCGCGCCATTCCGCAAGGCCAGATCGAAGCCGCCCGGGCGTATGGAATGCCTCCCGGCCTGCTTCTCAGGCGCATTACGCTGCCGGCGATGCTGCCCTTCGCCATTCCGGGCTTGGCAAATCTGTGGCTGATCGCCACCAAGGACACCGCGCTTCTCGCGATCGTCGGCGTTAATGAACTGACCCAAACCACACGGACGGCAGCCGGCGCGACGAAGGCTTATTTCACCTTCTTCATGGCGGCGGGCGCGCTCTATCTCGTCCTGACGCTCGTCTCCAACATCGCTATCGGGCGCGTTGAGCGCTGGGCACGACGCGGCATGCCTTCGATCGCGGGATCGCATTGATGGCCGCCGAAACTCCGGTCATTGACGCCGCCGCACGGGCCTCGCTGTGGATGCAGCCGCACCGCATAGCGCTGATCCTGATCGCGCTGGTTGTCGTAGTGGCATCGATTTTCCTCATGCGCTGGGATTGGCTGCCCGCCTATCTGCCGCTGGCTTTGCAAGGCATATGGCGGACCATCTGGCTGCTTGTGGTAACGTCGGTGCTGGGCATCGCGCTGGCCATTCCCCTCGGCCTTGCGCAGGTGATCGGCCCGCCGATCTTGAGTGTGCCGGCCAAAATGTTCTGCACGATTATTCGCGGCACGCCGCTGCTGCTCCAGCTCTGGCTGCTCTACTACGGACTGGGTTCGCTGTTTCCGCAATTTCCTTGGATACGCGAGTCGTTCCTCTGGCCCATTCTAAGGCAGGCATGGCCCTACGCCGTTCTTTCTCTGACGATCTCGTATGCCGGG
>NZ_JAMYOC010000030.1:0-84851 GCF_040319475.1 Mesorhizobium sp. M0904
TCACCGGTTTCGCGCTGGCCTTCGCGCGCGGCGTCGGCGAGTACGGTTCCGTCATCTTCATCGCCGGCAATCTGCCCTATAAATCTGAAATCGCACCGCTTCTGATCGTCATCCGGCTGGAGGAATATAATTACGCGGCGGCGACCGCGATCGCGGCGATCATGCTGGCACTGTCCTTCGTCATGCTGCTGGTCATCAACCTGGTGCAGACCTGGAGCCGCAAGCGCTATGGCTGACCCGGAGATCAAATCCTACGCGCCGCACCATGAAAGCCAGTCGCCGGCGGTGACCGAAAGCCGCACGGCGAGAACCGTGCTGATGGCCGTAACGTTTGCGTTCCTTGCCATCTTCCTGCTCTTGCCGCTGATCATCGTCTTCAAGGAAGCTTTCGCCAAGGGCATCGAGGCCTACACACAGGCGCTAGGCGAACCGGATACGCGCTCGGCGATCCGCCTGACGCTTCTGGTCGCGGCGATCTCGGTGCCGCTCAACATCGTCTTCGGCATTTCCGCCGCCTGGGCCATCGCCAAGTTCGAATTCAAGGGCAAGGCGTTCCTGACCACGCTGATCGACCTGCCCTTTTCCGTCTCGCCGGTCATTTCGGGGCTTGTCTACGTGCTCTTGTTCGGCGCGCAAGGCCTGCTCGGCGCCTGGCTCAAGGCGCATGGCATCGTCATCCTGTTTGCGGTGCCGGGCATCGTGCTGGCCACGATCTTCGTCACCTTCCCCTTCGTCGCCCGAGAATTGATCCCGCTGATGCAGGAACAGGGCAATGGCGACGAGGAGGCTGCCCTGTCGCTCGGGGCCAATGGCTGGCAGGCGTTCTGGTACGTGACGTTGCCCAACGTCAAGTGGGGATTGCTCTACGGCGTGTTGCTGTGCAATGCCCGCGCCATGGGTGAGTTCGGCGCGGTTTCGGTGGTGTCCGGCCACATACGCGGGCTGACCAACACCATGCCGCTGCATGTCGAAATCCTTTATAACGAGTACAATGCCGCCGCCGCCTTTGCCGTCGCTTCGCTGCTTGCCGGCCTGGCGCTCGTCACGCTGGTCTTGAAAACACTTCTCGAGATGCGCTACGGCGCCGAGATCGCCGCGACGCGCGGACACTGACAAATGCATGTCGCCCAAAAGTGTGTAGCGGTTTTTGGACAACGACATGCATAAAACAAAGATTTGATGTCGCCCAAAAGTGGGAACCTGTTTTGGGATAACGGCATGCATCAACTACAAAAGGGATTTGCATGGAAGTTCGCGTTGCCAACGTGCGCAAGGAGTTTGAGCGGTTTCCGGCCCTCCGCGACGTTTCGCTCGACATCAAGTCGGGAGAACTGATCGCCCTGCTGGGACCTTCCGGTTCCGGCAAGACGACGCTGCTCAGGCTGATTGCCGGCTTGGAGCGGCCGACCCGCGGAAAGATCTTCTTCGGCGAAGAGGATGCCTCTCAAAAGTCGATTCAGGAGCGCAATGTCGGCTTCGTCTTCCAGCACTACGCGCTGTTTCGCCATATGACGGTCGCCGACAATATCGGCTTCGGACTCAAGGTCCGGCACGGGCCGTCACGCCCGTCGGCGAAGGAAATCCGCCGCCGCGCCTCGGAACTCCTCAACCTCGTTCAGCTTTCCGGTCTGGAAAAACGCTATCCGGCACAGCTTTCGGGCGGCCAGCGCCAGCGCGTGGCGCTGGCCCGCGCCATGGCGATCGAACCGGCCGTGCTCTTGCTCGACGAGCCGTTCGGCGCGCTCGATGCGCAGGTGCGCCGCGAACTGCGCCGCTGGCTGCGCGAGATCCACGACGCCACCGGCCACACCACGGTCTTCGTCACCCATGACCAGGAAGAGGCGCTGGAGCTTGCCGACCGCGTCGTAGTGATGAGCCAGGGCCGCATCGAGCAGGTCGGCACCGCCGACGAAATCTACGACACTCCGAACTCGCCCTTCGTCTACGGCTTCATCGGCGAATCGAGTTCGATTCCGGTCAAGGTCGAGGACGGCCAGGTCTGGATCGCCGACCGGCCGATCGGGCTTTCCGCGCCGCACGCACCGCAAGGCGAAGCGACGCTGTTCTTTCGCCCGCACGACGTCGATCTGGTGGAAGAATGCAACGGCTGCATCGCCGGCACGGTCGCCGCCAGCCGCCGCGTCGCCGGCACCAGGCGGGTCGAGCTCGAAATCGGCGGCGAACGTCAGCGGGTCGAGATCGAATTGCCCGTCGATCATCCGGCGGCGCAGAAAAGTCGAGTGGCTTTTAGGCCGCGGCGCTGGAAGCTTTTTCCGGCTGCTTGATCCTCTATCAGGCGCTACACCAGCCAGTTCTCGACCTTCAGGCCTTTGATCCGGTTGAACTCCCCGGTGTTGGCGGTCACCAGGGTAGTTCCAAGCGCACGGGCGTGGGCAGCAATAAAAAGGTCATTTTGGCCGATGGTCTGGCCCCTGCCTTCCAGTTCTGCGCGAATCGCGCCGTACTCGGCATCCACCGGCACATCGAGCGGCAAGACGGGAATCTCAGCCAGCAATTCCTCGACCTTCTTGTGCAACTTGGCTGATCTTTTCTTGACGCAACGCCGACGGCATCGGCGCCGCTGCCAAGCTGTCCTGAGACTCTGCTTGAAAGAAAAAACTAGAAATCGCCCACAGCGGGAATATTTCTTCTATCGACAACGTGGAGCGGCCGCTCTGCGTGCCTCGTCGCGCACGATGCCTTGCCGCTATGGTCCGGCATTAAGCTCATGGCATTGGAGCCTGTTTTCATGAAGCGATTTTTGCTTGGCGTCGCCACATTGGCCGGCCTGGTCCTCGCATCCTCCCAAGCCTGGTCGGCCGACAGATTGCTGAACGCCTCTTACGATGTCGGCCGCGAACTGTTTGCGCAGGTCAACAAAGCGTTCGTCGCCGGGCACCCCGGTGTGACCATCGATCAGTCGCATGCCGGAACGTCGGCGCAGGCGCGTGCCATCGCCGAAGGCCTCGGCGCCGACGTCGTCACCTTCAACCAGGTCATCGACATCGACTTCCTGGTCAAGAAGGGCCTCATCTCCGCCGACTGGCAGAAGGACTTTCCCGACAACGCCTCGCCTTTCTATTCGCTGCCGTCCTTCCTGGTGCGCGCCGGCAATCCGAAGCACATCAAGGATTGGAACGATCTCGTCCGCGACGACGTCCAGGTGATCTTCCCCAATCCGAAAACCTCCGGCAATGCGCGCTACACCTATCTTGCGGCCACCGCCTACGCCAAGGAAGCCTTCAAGCGCGATGATGCCAAGGTGAAGGAGTTTGTGACAAAGCTGTTCAAGAACGTGCCGGTGTTCGACAGCGGCGGGCGCGCCGCGACCACCACGTTCGTGCAGCGCGAAATCGGCGACGTACTCATCACCTTCGAGTCGGAAACGCGCGGCGTCCGCAAGGAGTATGGCGAGGACAAGTTCGAGCAGGTGACGCCTTCGGTCAGCCTGTTGGCGGAATTTCCGGTGGCGATCGTCGACACCGTTGCAGACGAGCATGGCACGCGCGATCTCGCCAAGACCTATCTCGACTTCCTCTATACGCCGGAGGGCCAGGACATCGCCGCCCGCAACGGCCTGCGGGCCCGGGACGCGGCGGTCGCCGCCAAATACAAGGCTGAGTTTCCCGACGTCCGCCTCCTGACGGTGGAGGACGTCTTCGGCGGCTGGGCCAAGGTCCAGGCCGAGCACTTTGCAGCGGGCGGCCTGCTCGACCAGACTTATGACAGCCGCTGAGGCGATCTTCCAACTTTGACAGAAGCCGGCTTTGCCGGCTTCTTTGCTTTCGCGCCGCGAACGGTGATCTCTGGCACTTTCCGGGCGCATTCCGTCCAAAACGTTACAAAGAATCAACGCGTTTGTGCCTACCGTGAGAACGGACGGCTTGTTTTCGCGAACGGCTTCGCGTGATCAAACCGTCATGATTTGCACACAAACAGCCGCCAGACGCGGGTGGTTGGGGCTTCATGGGTTGACTCGGGGCATGCTTACCAAAAAAGGCAAATACGGCCTCAAGGCCCTCGTGCATCTGTCGGGCCTGCCGGTCGGCCAGCTCGCATTCGTCAACGACATTGCGGTCGCCAATAACATCCCCAAGAAATTCCTGGATGCCATCCTGGGCGAGTTGCGTAACGCCGGCTTCGTCCAGAGCCGCAAGGGCAAGGAAGGCGGTTACCGCCTTGCCCGGCCGGCTTCCGAGATCAAGATCGGCCATGTCGTGCGTGTCCTCGACGGGCCGCTGGCGCCGATCCCCTGCGCCAGTCGCACGCAATACCAGCGCTGCGAGGATTGCGACGAGGCGACCTGCCAGGTTCGGCACATGATGCTGGAGGTCCGGCAGGCGATCGCCGAGGTGCTGGACAACCGCAGCCTCGCGGCCATGCGCGACGCCGACAATGACGATTTCCCAGTCGAACTGACGTCGCAAATCTAGCGCGCGAGCAGGCTCAAGGCAGTCGCGACGGTGTCGGCGACCGGACGCGTGCCATCCAAGGTTATCGCCGCCTCGTCCGCCGCTGGCGCCTCGAGCGTGGTGAACTGGCTGTCGACCAGGCTTGCCGGCATGAAATGACCCTTGCGATTGCCGACGCGCTGTTTTGCCGTTGCCGGGTCGATCTCCAGGTAAACGAAAACGATATCCGGGCAAAAGCCGCGCAGGCGATCACGATAACTGCGCTTCAGCGCCGAGCAGGCGGCGACCACACCTTGCCCGCTTGCGACCGACGCGGCCATCCGCTGGCCGATCGCGTCGAGCCAGCCCTCGCGCAGCGCGTCGGTAAGCGGCTGCCCGCTCGCCATGCGCGCGACGTTTTCGGGCGGATGCAGCCTGTCGCCTTCGATAAAGACGGCGCCCAATGCCGCTGCAAGCGCTTCGCCGACAACCGACTTGCCGCAGCCGGCAACGCCCATCACCACGATGACGGGTATCGTTCGAACAGTGCTCGCCGGCTTATATGCCACGTCTTTACCGGTCATGCAGGTCAGCGGCTTGCCGGCGCGCGGCCATAGAGCAGCAGCATGGCGACGATGACGACGCCGTAGATGATCTGCCGTCCCGCCTCCGGCATCTGCATGACAGAGAGAATGGACTGCAAGAGGGTGATCAGGATTACCCCGGCGACGGTGCCGAGATAGGAGCCGCGCCCGCCGAGGATCGAGGTGCCGCCGAGCACCACCGCGGCGATCGACGGCAGCAGATAGGCATCGCCCATCGACTGTGCCGCCTTGGAGGCATAGCCGGCCAACAGCACGCCGCCGAAGGCGGAGAGCCCGCCCGAAACCGCAAAGGCGATCATCACCACGCGCCTTGTATCGATGCCGGAAAGATAGGCGGCACGCTCGCGATTGCCGATGCCGTAAACGGTGCGGCCGAAGCCGGTGCGGCTCAGCACGAACACCATTGCGGCGCCGATCAGCGCCCATATGAGAACTGCGTTAGGCACGGCAGGAACGGCAAAGCCGGTCGCCAGATAGCGCATCGCACCGGTCGCCGAATCCTGCGGCGAGAAACCGCCCGTGTAGACCACCATCAGCCCCTGCGCGACGGCGTTGGTGGCAAGCGTGATGATCATCGAGGGAATGCGCAGATAGGCGACGCCGATGCCGTTGACGATGCCGATCAGAACACCGCAGAAGATGCCGAACGGAATGGCAAGCGCCACGCCGACGGTACCGTATGCGGCCGCGGCGCAGGCCATCATGGCGCCGGCCGCCACCGACCAGGGCACCGACAGGTCGATCTGGCCGAGCAGGATGACCAGCATCATGCCGGTCGCGATGACGCCGAGAAACGACGCCACCTTGAGCTGCTGCAAAAGGTATTCAGGCGACAGGAAGCTGCGCGAATAGAGGCTGCCGAGGAACAGCAGCAGCACGATACAGGCGAACGCCGTCAGCACCGCCGGGTCGGCGCGGCGGAGGAATTTCGGCATGCGGCCGGCGAGACCACTCACAGTCGTTTCGCTCACAGGAACCACTCCAGCCGGTTGCGGACCCGAAACAGGGCGAACGCGCCGAGGCTGACCGCGATCAGCAGAATGACGCCCTGGAACAGGGGCTGCCAGAGCGGATCGAAATCGAAGACGAACAGCAGGTCGCCGATGGTGCGGAAGGCAAGCGCGCCGAAGATCGCGCCGATGGCGCTGCCCTTGCCGCCGAACAGCGACACGCCGCCAAGCACGACCGCGGCAATCGAAAACAGCGTATAGGCGTTGCCGCTGGCATAGGCCGCATCACCGGTATAGGTGAAGAACGTCAGGAACAGCCCGCCGATCGCGGCAAGCAGACCGGCAAGCGCATAGGCGGCGAACTTTCCACGCCGGATCGGCACGCCGGACATGTAGGCCGCCATCTCCGAGGAGCCGGCCGCATAAGCGGCGCGGCCGAGCACCGACTGGCTGAACGGCACCCAGACAACGAGCACGACCGCCAGCAGCGTCACCAGGCTCGCCGGCACAATACCAAACAGGCGCCCGGTCAGTGCATCGGCGAGCCCTTCATTGACCGAGCCGCCCGGAAACGGCCGAAGCAGCAGGGCGATGCCGAAATAGACCGCACCGGTGGCAATGGTGGCGACGATCGGCTGCAGGCGTCCATAGATGACGATGGCGCCGTTGATTGCCCCGCACAGCAGCCCGGTGCCGAGCACGGCGATGACGCCGAAGGCGGTCTCGAGGCCGGTGCCGACGACCAGCCACGAGGCCAGGCAATTGGTCAGGGTGAAGATCATGCCGACGGAGAGGTCGATGCCGGCGGTGATCACCACCAGCGTCTGCGCCATCGCAACGAAGGCGAGCAGCACGCCCTTGTTCGACGCCGTCTGCACGACATTGGCGGTGAAGCCCGCCGGATGGTTCGAGGTGTAAATGATGAACATGACAACGAAGATGCCGAACGCCAGCAGCGTTCCGCGCTGTTCGGCGAGCCAATAGCGCCAATCCTTCACGCGTTCGCTCCTTGCCTTGGCATCTCTTCGTGAATGTTGAGCGCGCTGGCAATCAGCGCCCTCTCGGTGACTTCGGCGCCGACCAGTTCGCGCTTGACCGCGCCGTCATAGAGCACCAACACTCGGTCGCAGCAGCCGATCAGCTCGTCATAGTCGGTCGAATAGAACAGGATCGCCGCACCCTGATCGGCAAGCTTGCGCATCAACTGGTACAGCTCCTGCTTGGTGCCGACATCGATGCCGCGCGTCGGGTCGTTGAGCAGGATGATGCGCGGCTGCCGCATCAGCCATTTGGCGATGACGACCTTCTGCTGGTTGCCGCCGGATAGCGCGCCGACCGGAATATCGAGGCCGGCCGTCTTGATCGCCAGGAGACCGACCATGTCGTCGATCAGCCGCTGCTCGGCGGCGCGATCGATGATGCCGGCCCTGGACAGCCGGTCGAGGGCGGCGAAGGAGAGATTTTCGCGCACCGTCATCGGCAGCATCAACCCTTCCGTCTTGCGATCCTCCGGGATCAGCGCCATGCCGATCCGGTCGTCACGCGCCGCGGCCGGACTGGCGATCGCCACCGGCCTGCCGTCGATCAGGATCTGGCCCGACAGGCCACGCAGCACACCGAAGAAGGCGAGCAGCAATTCGCGCTGGCCCTGGCCGTCGAGGCCGCCGAGCCCGACCACCTCGCCCGCCCCGACCGATAGCGAGACATCGTGCAGCCGATCCGTCCAGGACAGGCTGCGCGCCTCTAGAACCGGCGTGGCTGCGGCAGCCGCCCGCACGGGTTTGGGCGGAAAGATGTGGCTGTATTCGCGCCCGATCATCAGTTCGACGACCTCGTTGTCGCTCTTGGTGCCGGCCGCGTAGCTGGCGACATTGCGGCCATTGCGGAACACCGTGCACTGGTCGGCCAGCTCGGCGATCTCGTTCATACGGTGCGAGATGTAGAGCAGCGCCAGCCCTTCCGAACGCAGCCGCTTCAACACGGCGAAAACCCTGGCGACGTCGGCCGCGGTCAGCGCCGAGGTCGCCTCGTCGAGGATCAGGATGCGCGGCTTGCGCGCCAGTGCCTTGGCGATCTCGACCATCTGCCTTCTTGAAAGAGGAAGATCCTTGACCAGCGCCAGCGGATGGATATCGGACGCGCCGGCGCGAGCCAGGGCTTCTTCGGCAACGCGGCGCTGCGCCTTACGGTCGATCATGCCGAAACGCTTCGGCGGATCGGAAATGACGATGTTGTCGGCGACGCTGAGTTCGGGGACGAGCGACAGTTCCTGGAAGATGCAGACGATGCCGGCCTGGTTGGCAGCGGCCGGCGAAGCGAAGCTCACTTCGTTCCCGTCCAGCATCATGCGGCCCTCGTCGGGCGCGACGACCCCCGCCATGACCTTGATCAGCGTCGATTTGCCGGCGCCGTTCTCGCCGAGGATGGCGTGGATGCTGCCTGGAGTGACCGACAGTTCGGCCTTCTCCAGCGCGCGCACGCCGCCATAGCGCTTGGATATGCCTTCCATGCGGAAGAGCGGAACCGCACCGTCCATCGGCCCTCCCCAGGCGCTTGGCAATCAGGATGTCGAGTGCCGGGGGGGGCGGGGCGAGCTCCGCGGCCCCCGGGCTCTCGGAGTTTACTGGTTTTCCTTGCTCTGGCCCATGATTTCCTGCGCCGTGAAATTGATGCCGCAGGTCGGGAAGGAATTGCCGACGAAGAAATTGTCGGACTGGTCGGGGAAGTAGTCCTGGCCTTCCTTGAAGTTCGGATCCTCGACGATCGCCAGCGGCAGCTTGATCGCTTGCGGCACGACCTGCCCTTCAAGTGCTGCAATCGCCGTCTTGATGGCAACCGCCACCTGAGCCGGGCCGGTGCCGGCCGACGAGCATTTCAGGCCATCAGCGGCGAACTTGGCGCAGAATTTGCGGAAGCCGTTCTCCGTCTCGCCGCCGAACGGCACGAACGGATGCTTGGCATCGATCATCGCCTGCACGATGCCGGTATCGCCGCCCTGTCCGGTAATGCCGTCGAAGGGGCCGTTGGTGGCAATGGCATCGGCCGTAGCCTTTTGCGCAACGCCGTCATCCCACTTGCCGACGACCTCGGTGACATCCCATTTCTTGCCGGAGGCGTCGAGAACCTCGTGGATGCCGTTATGGCGGTCGGTATCGACGGATGTGCCGGCTACGCCACGCACTTCCAGCACCTTGCCGCCGTTCGGCACGTGCTTGACCAGCCAATTGCCCCACAATTCGCCAAGGCCCTTCTGGTCCACATTGACGTTGATGGCATCCTTGGTGTCGAGGATGTTGTCGAAAGCGACCAGCACCACGCCGGCTTCCTTGGCCCGCTTGATGACAGGGCCGAATGCGGTCGGGTTCTGGGCGTTGACGACGATCGCATCATAGCCGGAATCGATGAAATTATTGATTGCCGAAATCTGGGCCGGCACGTCTTCGCCGGTCGAGACCACCTTGAATTCCTTGAGCTTGGCCGCGACCTCCGGCTGCGCTGCATAGGCTTTTGCCGTCTGCACCATCTGGATGCGCCACGTGTTGGCGATATAGCCGTTGGCCAGAGCGATGCGGTACGGGCCGTCTTTCTTGGGGAACTTGAAGAACTGCGTATCGGCCGACCAGGGCGCGAAGCAGTCAGGCTCGGCCGATGGCCCCTTGACGATTTCAGGCTCGGCGATCGCCGACGAGCTCAGCATGACAAAAGCAGTGGCGGCAACGATACCGCCAACGAGTGACTTGATCATCGATATTCCTCCCATTTGCAGTTTTGTTTGTTCTTACGTCGATGAAATTGCGCTTTTCCGGTCCGGCACCTCCCGCCGTATCCGCTGTGCGTTCAGGTGGCCGAATGCCGACCCGATCCCCTCCTTTGTTGCCCGGCTAGTCCCGCAAAAACTATCATATTATACATAATAAACAAGCATGAGCTGTCGCTTATGTATAATAAACAGCCTCCCATCTTCTGAGCGATGTACCAACCGGCGGTAACTGGTAGCGCTACCATGACGTAGTGTAAAGCGCCATTGCGTTGAAGCTCGGTTCAGCGCGCCGTGCTCTCACGTCGCTTGAGTTCGAAGCCGAGATCGACAACGCGCGACTCCGGCCTGTTGCCCTCGATCGCCGCAAGCGCCATGGCGACAGCCCGCCGGCCGATCTCGTAACGATAGGTCCGAACGCTGGTGACCGACGGAAACGCCACTTCCATCATGTCGAGATCGTTGAAGCCGACGATGCCGATCGTCTTCGGCACGGCGATCGAAGCCCGATGGCATTCGAACAGCACCCCGAGGGCTATGTCGTCATTGTTGCAGAACACGCCGTCGAGGCTCGGCACCTTGGCCAGCGCGTCGCGGAACAATTCTCGGCCGACGGTGACGCTGGAGGGCACCGGCGTGGTGGTGGTTAGCCGCGCATCGAACAGGCCGGCCGCCTCCATCGCCGCGCGATAGCCGGCCAAGCGCCGCTGCGAACGCGGATCCATGCGCGCCCCGATGAAGCCAATCCGCCGATAGCCTGCCTCGATCAGATGTTCGGCTGCCGCCTTGCCGCCCTCGAAATGTGAGAAACCGACCATCATGTCGACCGGATCGGGCCCGGTCTCCATCACCTGCACCACCGGACAGCCTGCCGTTTCCAGCAATTTTCGCGATGCCGGCGTCTGGTCGATGCCGGCCACGATCAGCGCCGCCGGGCGTTGCGGGCCAAACACCTGCAGCAGCCGCTCTTCCTCGAGGCCGGAATAGTGAGTGTTGCCAAGCTGGATCCGGAAAGGGCCGTCCGACAGGCTGTCGTAGATGCCGCGAACCACTTCGGCAAAGACGTTGTTGGTAAGCGACGGCACCAGAACGCCAAAGACCTCGGCGCGCGCCGAAGCCAGCGCCCGCGCATTCGGGTCGGGCACATAGCCGAGCTCATTCACGGCGGACTCGATCTGGCGGCGCAGATCTTCCGAGACACGCCCCGGCTCACGCAAGGCGCGCGATACGGTAATGGCGCCGACCCCGGCCTTGCGCGCGACGTCGGCGATGGTCGGGCGGCCGCCGCCGCGGCGCGAGCGCGGCTTGATCACCGCATTGGTCCCGAGGCCGGGCAACCGCCCAGATGCGACCGTGAGACGATGTTCAGCGTCTTTGCCACTGCTGCCTGCCAACCTGGCCCGTTGCCACACCTGTCTGGCGTCGCGCAGCCTTCGGCTATTGTCAAGCGACGGACGGAGAGGCTGTACCCGTACCGCTGTGCTTCAGGCCGTCACAGCAGCGCTGCGCCGGGCCTTCCACAGCAGCAGCGCCATGGCCAAAATGTTCAGCAGGTTCCAGGCAATGCCGTTGAGGAACGCGGCGGCATAGGAACCGGTCAAATCGTAGATCCAGCCCGACATCCAGCCGCCGATCGCCATGCCGAAAATGGTCGCCATCATGACGATGCCGACGCGCTGGCCAGCCTCTTTGGCTGGCATATATTCGCGCACGATGATCGCATAACAGGGCACGATGCCGCCCTGCGACAGGCCGAAGACCAGCGAGACGACATAGAGCGAGGCAAGCCCGTCGAACGGGATATAGAACAACAGCGACAGGCATTGCAGCACCGAGCCGATCAGCAGGGTTTTCACGCCACCGATGCGATCGGCAAGGAAGCCCGAGCCTAGCCGGCTGACGACGCCCGCCGCCAGCATGATCGACAGCATATCGGCGCCATGTGCCACGCCGTAGCCGAGGTCCATGCAATAGGCGACGATATGGACTTGCGGCATCGACATCGCCACGCAGCAGCCGAGCCCGGCGACGATGAGCAATGCCTGCAAGGCCGCCGGCGACAGTGAGATCGGCTGCACCACGCGGCTCCCCGGCGATCCCGGAGCCGCCTGGGGCGGTGCGCCGCGCCGGAGCAGCAGGATCAGCGGCACCATGGTAACCAGGCAGACGGCGCCGATCGCGGCATAGGTGAAGCGCCAGCCTTGCGCCTGCATGACATAGGGCATCGCCGTCGGCCAGATCGCTCCGGCGAGATAGTTGCCGGACGCGGCAGCAGTCACCGCAACGCCGCGGCGCCGGTTGAACCAGTGCGAGATGTCGGCAATCAGCGGCCCGAAGATTGCCGACGAGCCGACGCCGATCAACACGCCCTGGACGAGGGTGAACTGCAGGATCGAACTGGTCAGCGACGCCAGCAGGAAACCGGCGCCAAGTGTAATCGCGGCAATCAGCGCCGGCACCCAATACCCCATGCGGTCGATGGCGCGGCCGACCAGCACATTGCCGGCGGCAAAGCCTACCATCGTCGCCGTGTAGGGCATCGAGGCAGCGGCGCGACCGACGCCGAATTCTGCCTGCACGGCGGGCAGCACCACGACCACAGCCCACATGCCGACCCCGCCGATCGTTGCCAGCAGCATCGAGATGCCCAGCCGTATCCAGGCATAGGCACTGTCGATGCCGGAACTTTCTGCCTGGCTTGAGACGATTGGGGTCAAGAGCGTTTCCTGTCCGCAGTTCTTGAATCGGCGGTTCAGACCACTATCGGCGCATTCGCGTCGCCGAGCAGCGCCACGACAGGCAAATCCGTGGCTCCAGGGATTCGGGCCGAAGTGGAACAGGGGTGCGCCATAAGGCGTTTTCCCGGCAACGACCTAGTGAAGGAGTTTGCCATGACCGCGCAACGGAAATGGTCCGCCGACGTCACCGGGCATAGCGACGCGCTGGACCTCGAGGAACACATCTTCGAATCCCACGATCCCAAGAAGATCGCCGCCTCGTTGAAGCGCTCGGCCGAGCACAGCGACCGGCGCAAGGCAGGGCCGTTTCAATCCGCCATGTCGATGCTGAATTTCTACATCAACCGCGCCGGCAAGAACCTGCCGGCGGCGCAGAAGAAAGTGCTGGAGGACGCAAAGGACGAACTGCGCGCCCTTTTTGGCCGCCCAAAGGAAGACTAGAATCGGTCACCATTAATTGGTTCTGCCAGATTCGGCTGAACTGGACCTAGTGACAGGGCCTCTTTGTCGCCAGTTTGCAGGCTCGGCTTGTATTCCCAAGCCCGCAAAAGCCTGGCGTCATGACGGTCAAGATCGGCATCAATCCCATCACCTGGAGCAATGACGACGTTCCGGCGCTTGGCGGGGATACGTCCTTGGACACCTGCCTGTCGGAAACCGCGCTGGCCGGCTACCGCGGCACCGAACTCGGCGGCAAATTTCCGCGCCAGGCCGAAGTGCTTGGGCCGCTCCTGTCTTCCTATGGCCTGGAACTCGTCTCCGGCTGGTATGATGGCCGCATTCTCGACCGCACGGTCGACGAGGAATTCGCGGCGATCACCCCACATCTTCAGCTGTTGCGCGACCTTGGCGCCAGGATCGTCGTCTACGCCGACACCTCGCGCGGTCGCCATGACGGCATTTTCGCACCGATCTCCGAGCGTCCGCGCCTCGCCGACGGCGACTGGCCGTCCTATGGCGAGAAACTGACCGCCCTCGGCGACCGCATGGCCGCATTCGGGGTCGGCATGGCCTTCCACCACCACATGGGCACCATCGTCGAGACGGACGATGAAGTCGACAGGCTGATGGCGGCGACGGGCCGAAGCGTCGGCCTGTTGTTCGATACCGGCCACTGCCTGTTTTCGGGCGGCGACCCGCAATCGCTGCTGCAACGGCATCTCGACCGTATCGTGCATTTCCATTGCAAGGACGTTCGCAGGGCGGTGCTGGAACGGGCACGCCGCGAGGACATGAGCTTCATGGCGGCGGTAATGGACGGCATTTTTACCGTGCCCGGCGACGGCTCGGTCGATTTCCTGTCATTGCTGAAACCCCTCGCCGCGCGCGGCTATGAAGGCTGGCTCGTTGTCGAAGCCGAGCAGGATCCGGCCAAGGCGCATCCGCTGACCTATGCCAGCAAAGGCCATTTCTCGCTGCTCGCCACCGCCCGCGAGGCCGGCTTCGAAGTGGCGACGCGGCAGGTAAACTGACCGGCCCGCATTGCGAGCCGGAGGAACATAATGGGCGCGCGCCTCGATGGGGTTAGCGACGCGAAAGCGCCCGGCGATCCGCGCCGCCTTGCTCCCTACGCGGTGCGGATCGCAGAAACCCGGCTCTGGATTTCAAGCCACGACTTTCAAGCTTGAGGCCGGCCGGAAGCCGTGCCTTGATGCAACCGAGGAGGAGCGACATGGCTTTCGAAGCTGCGCTTGGCATAGAACGGCTTTGCACCATCCGCGAGATTGCCGAGAAGGCGGAACTTGGCGCCGCCACCGTGCATCGCGCGCTGAAGAACAGCCGCGAGATCCGTCCCGAAACCAGGCGGCTGGTGCTCGACACCGTCTGCCGGCTCAACGAGGAAAAGATCGCCCGCGCCGCCCGGTTCGTCGGGGGATAGTGCCTTGCCCGACCACATGCGCCTCTCCCTCGACATCATGTCGGTCGACCGCGCCTCGGAAGAACCGATGCATCGGCAGATCTACGGCGCCTTGCGACGCTTCATCCTTGACGGCCAGATCCCGCAGAACACTCTGCTGCCGTCGACGCGCTCGCTGGCCGAAGATCTGAAGGTCGGGCGCAACACCGTCATCGCCGCCTATGACCAGCTCCTTGCCGAAGGTTTTATCGAGGCGCGTGCCGGATCGGGCACCTGGGTGGCGCCGATCCAGCAGAACCGCCCAATGGCTTCCCTGCGCGCCGGACTGGCGGTGCCGCAAAAGCTGTCGCGGCGTGGCCAGACCATCGTCAACGGCCCGCAACCGCCACGCAATGCCGGTGTCATCAATTTCCATCCCGGCGTGCCTGAAACGGCATCGTTTCCGTTCACCATCTGGTCAAGCCTTCTGGTGCGCAATGCACGCAGCCGCGACGATAGTCTGCTTGGTTATCTCTCCTTTGCCGGTCACCCCGGCCTGCGCCAGGCCATTGCCTCGACCATCGGCCTGTCGCGCGGCATCAGTTGCACCGCCGACCAGGTGATCATCGTCACCGGTGCGCAGGCAGCGCTCGATCTGGTCTCGCGCGTGCTGATGGACGAAGGCGACCATGTCTGGATGGAAGAGCCCGGCTATCTCGGCGCCAAAAGCGCCTTTCTCGCCAGCGGCGCCAAGCTGGCACCGTTGAAGGTCGACCGGCGCGGCTGGCATCTTGCTGATCCGGAGCTGCCGCCGCCGCGGCTAATCTATGTGACGCCATCCTGCCAATGGCCGTTCGGCACCATCATGCGCATCGAGGAGCGGCTGCAACTGCTCGACATCGCCGAACGCAACGGCGCCTGGATCGTCGAGGATGACTATGACGGCGAATACCGGTTCCGCGGCCGGCCGGTGCCGGCGCTGCGCGGGCTCGACCATGCCGACCGCGTCGTCTATATCGGCAGCTTCGGCAAGACGCTGATTCCGGCGCTGCGCATCGGCTATCTGATCGTGCCGCGCGAATTGTCGGTTCCGTTCGACCGGGCGGTGAGCATCACCGGCCAGTTCGCGCCGCTGATCCTGCAGGCAACGGTCAACGACTTCATCAGGCAGGGCTATTTCGCCACGCACCTCAAGCGCATGCGCCGGCTCTATGCGCGCCGGCAGGTGAACTTCGTCAAGCTGTGCCAGGAGCATCTGGCCGAATGGCTGACCGTCACGGAAAACGATTCCGGCATGCAGCTGCTGGCGAGCTTCGTCAAGCCCTATAAGGACAGCGACGTGGTCGCCGCCGCCGTCAAGGAGGGGCTCGATGTCCAGGGCATCTCGATCAACTATCATTCCACTGAACCCGAGCACGGGCTGCTGCTCGGCTATGCGGCGATGGACGAACGCCAGATCCTGCGCGCCGTGCTGGCGCTGCGCGCCGCGTTCCTAAGATTGGATAGAAGCTAGAGCCGGCTCTCCATCTCGTTCACCGCGGGGTTGAATCGGTCGTCCGCAGTGATTAGGAATATGGGACGCCGGTCCTTGTTTTTCGGCGTCCGCGCAAAGC
Source organism: Mesorhizobium sp. M0904 (assembly GCF_040319475.1). Classification (NCBI taxonomy): domain Bacteria; kingdom Pseudomonadati; phylum Pseudomonadota; class Alphaproteobacteria; order Hyphomicrobiales; family Phyllobacteriaceae; genus Mesorhizobium; species Mesorhizobium sp. M0904. Next base: position 15,892 of record NZ_JAMYOC010000030.1, read on the forward strand.
GCGCTTCCCAAGGCCGAACCTCCCCGAAAACCAGAAGCATGCCCACCGCCGGTATAGGCGGGCAACGCATTCATCTGAACCATGAGGATTGCCATGAGAACCGCATCCTGTGCCTGCGGGCAACTGAGGATCTCCTGTAACGGAGAGCCACAGCTGGTCGCACAGTGCCACTGCCTCGACTGCCAGAAACGGACCGGCAGCACATACGGCGTCGCCGCCTTCTTTGCGCGCGACAAGGTAGAAGCCGGAGGCGACGCCAGGACCTACAGGCGGTCAGCTGGGAGCGGCCACCACGTCACTTTCCATTTCTGCCCGGGCTGCGGCTCGAGCGTCTTCTGGGAGCCCGAGCGAAAGCCTGAATGGATCGCCGTCGCGGTCGGCTGCTTCGCCGATCCCGCCTTTCCGGCCCCGGCACATGTTGGGTGGGAAGAACGGCGTCATCCCTGGGTTTCCGGTTAGCGACGCCGACCCGCCAGGGCAGCGCTTTATCTTACTGGTTGATCTCGGGTTCAACGAGCTTCGCCAGATTTCGCAGCGACTCCTGCCAGCCGAGATAGCAGGCCTCAACCGGGATGGCGTCTGGAATACCTGCCTGCGTGATATTCACTTCGGTGCCGACCGACACTTTCTTCAATGTCACGGTCACCTCGATCTCGCCGGCCAGGTTGGGGTCGTCGAACCGGTCGGTGTAGCGCAGTTGCTCATTGGGCACGAGCTCGACATATTCGCCGCCGAACGAGTGGCTGTCGCCGGTGGTGAAGTTGCGGAACGACATTTTGAACGTACCGCGGACTTTCGCCTCGAAGTGATGAACCGTGCAGGTGAAGCCGTTCGGCGGAAGCCATTTCGCAAGTGCATCCGCTTCGAGGAACGCGCGGTAGACTTTCTCCGGGCTGGTTGTCAGAACGCGGTGCAGCCGTACGGTGCCGGGCATATCGTTAATCCTCCGTGTTGGTGATCGATGCCCCCTAGGACGAGCGGAGCCCGGCCTATCCGACACGGGCCTGCGGATTTTTTGGCGGCTGGTTATGCCGGCCGGAATCCTCGGCCGGCCACCGGACAAGGAACTCGACCGCAGGGGAGCAAACCGCGCCGGAACTGGTCTAGTTCACACTGTCGAACTTCTGCAGGTCAACCGGTGCCGCCTTGCGCAATTCGATATCATCGAGCGAAGCATTCTCCAGCGCCACCCGCGCCGCCGCGTCGATGTTGTGGATCATGTCCTGAATGTCGGTATCGCTGTGCGCCGGGTTCATGGCGACCATCACGGTGCGGTTGAGGATGTCGAGCGAGCGCTTGCCGAGGTCGTCGGAATAATCCAGCCGCAGGCCTTGGTTCTCGGGCAGTGCGTAAGGATTGAGCGCCGGATGATGCGCGCCTTCATGCATCAGCACCTGGTCCCACTGAGTAAAATTGTGACGGCCGGTCTTGCCGGCGATGACGCTCGGAATGGTTTTCGAAAAAGTCTGCGCCGCCTGCTCGCTCGGCAGCAGGTACATCACCTGTGCGGCACAATCGTCGTCCGCGCTGTTCATCGGCGACGTCGTCAGCCCAAGATTGCTAAGGTGGCGGGTACCGGCCAGCACCGTCTTCTTCTCGGCTCGCATCGCCTCGATGATGCCGTCCAGCCGGTCGAGTTGGACGTTGAGCATCGCCCCCATCAGTTCGGAAGCACGCGCGCCGATGCCGGCGAAGGGTTTGATGCTGTCGCTTCTGCCCTGCCAGTAGAAATGGCAAGGGTCGATTGCGCAGCGCGCCCGTTCCGCCACTTTCGGGTCGCTGGTGGCGATGCCGCCGCCCTCGCCCGAGGTCATGTTCTTGAAGTAGTTGAAGGAATAGGCGCCGGCATGGCCGATCGAGCCGAGCTTGCGGCCCTCATAGCCGCCGCCGATGCCTTGGCAGACATCCTCCAGCACCAGCAGACCGCGCTTGGCAGCAATGTCCATGATCGCATTCATGTTGCAGGCCGCGCCCCACATATGCACCGGGATGACCGCCCTGGTGCGCGGCCCGATGGCGTCCCGCAGGGCGATGGGATCGATGGTCAGGCTCTCGTCGATGTCGACGATGACTGGAATGGCGCCGACCGAAAGCACCGCGGTCGCCGTCGCCATATAGGTGTGCGCCGGCACCAGCACTTCGTCCCCCGGGCCGATGCCTAGGCCGATCAGGCCGGCCGCGAGCCCATAGGTGCCGCTGGCGGCCAGCGCGAAATGCTCGACGCCAAGATGCTGCGCATAGCGGGCCTCGAAACGGTCGCATTCGCTGTCCCTGCCGTAACGAAACAGCGCGCCCGAGCGGATCACCCTGGCAATGGCTTCGATTTCCTCTTCGCCGGCGGTGTACATGACAGGCCTCCAGTCACTTGATAGTGTGGGTCACTTGATAATGTGGTCGCTTGATGGTGTGGACAGCTGTAGGCTTGTCGGCACGGTTTGAAAGAACCACTCCGCCGCTATTCGACCAAGCCATCTGCGCCCGGAAGACGGTTCCTATGACTGGTTTTGAACCGTGATTGGGGAAATCGGCAGCTAAGTGTCTCAGCCGGCAGACAAATCGTACCCATCCGAATTCGCCAAAGTGGCCCTGTCGGAAAGGCAGGTTTCGGCGTTCCATTCCGGCCAGTTGGGCAAACGGTTGGTTCCATGAAATACGGGACACACTTTGGAAGACCCTCGAAACCGGCGTGCCGGCGGAAAGGCGGCCGTTCGTGAACGCCGCCGGCTCCAGCAAACGGATCGTGCTCCACGAGGACGATGTCGGCATGTGCCACGGCGCCAACAGCGCCTTCCTCGAATTGAGCGGGCTGGGTGTCTGCAGTTCCGGCGCGGTGATGGTGCCGTGCCCGTGGTTCCTCGAAATGGCCGAAAGCGCCGCCGCCAACCCTGCCCTCGACCTTGGCGTCCACCTGACGCTGAACAGCGAGAAGCAGCACTACAAATGGCGGCCGTTGACCGCGCCGTCGCGGGCGGCCGGCTTGACCGACGAGTTCGGCTTCTTCTGGCCCGATGTGGCGACCACGCGCCGCAAGGCGGTGCCGCAGGCGGTCGAGGCCGAGCTTCGCGCCCAGATCGACACCGCCTATCGCGCCGGCATCGACGTCACCCACCTCGACGCGCATATGGGAGCGGCATTGTCGCCGGAATTCTGCAACATCTACATCAAGCTCGGGCTCGAATATCAGCTGCCGGTGCTGCTGACCAAGACGCTGTCCGCCTATTCCCCCAACGACAATCTGGTCGGCGTTACCGAGGAGGCGTTCCAGCGCGGCGTGGCGCTGGCCCGCGCCGGCGGCTTTGCCATTTTCGACGCCGCGATCCAGACAACCTGGGGCCGGCCGCGTTCCAGGTCGATCGAGCCCGCTTACAAAGCGCTCATCGAGGGTGTGCGCGAGGGCCTGACCTTCTTTTGCCTGCATTGCAACGCGCCCGGTGAACTCGAGCTGATCGAGCCGCGCTCCGCCTATATTCGCACCGAAGAGTACGAGCTGTTCCGCGACCAGGGCTTTCGCGACTGGCTCGCCGCACAGCCGATCGATGTCATCGGCATGAAGCCGTTGCGCGAGGAGCTTCGCGCAGCGCTCTCGGCCGGGCGATCATCAACAACAGCCCGCGGCAACACCGTGGGCGAACAGCGATCGGCGTCGGCAAAGGCCCGCAAAGCGGCCACCCGATCCGCAACGTGAGCCGATCGTGGGGGCCGGAAAACGGAGCCAGAGGGATTGGAACTGCAACGACAAATGGGAGAATAAGATGAAAACGCTTCTGAAAGTGGCATTGGGCGCCTTCGTTTCGGCGGGCCTGATGACGGGTATCGCGCATGCCGCGGGCCTCAAGGATCCGAAGGACGTCCGCATCACCTTCGTAGTGCATGGGTCGGCATCCGATCCCTATTGGTCGGTGGTCAAGCGCGGCGTCGATGACGCGGCCGCCCTTACCGGTGCCAAGGTCGAATATTACGCGCCGCAGGTCTTCGACGTGGTCGAGCAGGCCCGGCTTCTCGACGCCGCTATCGCCACCAAGCCGGACGGTATCGCCGTCTCCATCGCCGACGCCAATGCGCTCGGCAAATCGGTCAAATCCGGGCTTGCCGCTAATATTCCCATGGTGGTTCTGGATTCCGGCGAAAAGGAAGGCGCCGAGCTCGGCACGACGCTCTATGTCGGCACCGTTTCCGAATATGATTCCGGCAAGAAGGCCGGCGAGCGGCTGGCCAAGGAAGGCACGCTCAAGGTCGTCTGTATCAACCACGAGGTCGGCAATGTCAGCCTCGACCAGCGCTGCCAGGGCCTCAATGACGGGCTGAAGCCCTCCGGCGGCGGCACCGAGGTTCTGGCCGTGGCGCCCGATCCCGCAGACATCCAGCGCCGCACGGAAGCCTATCTGTCCGCGCATCCCGACACGCAGGCCGTCTTTGCGCTCGGCGCCACCGCCGCCAACCCGCTGATCCCGATGTTTCGCGACAAGGAACTGTTCGGCAAGCTCAAGCTCTACACATTCGACATCAGCCCGGAGGTCCTCGATTCGGTCGTGGCCGGCGAAATGGGCTTCGGCATGGACGCCCAGCAATATCTGATGGGCTATCTGCCGGTGATCTATCTGGTCGAGCAAGCGACGCACGGCTTTTGGCCGCAGAACAACGCCTATACCGGACCGCTGTTCATAGACTCGCCGGAAAAAGCCAAGGCGATCCTGGCGCTCGCCAAAGAAGGCATCCGCTAATGCATGTCGCGCAAAAGTGTGCAGCGGTTTTGCGGTAACGACATGCATCAAAATTTAGGCCAGCGCTCCGACGGAACGGGAGAATGCGCCAAGCGCTCTCCCGTTCCTTCGAAGATTGCGATTTGAGCGATTGGAGAGCCTAATGGCGGTCGTGGAAGACAAGGCTATATCTCCGGGCGAACTGAAGGCGACCGACCGCTTCGGCATGACGTCGAAGCGGGCCGCCGGCGCCGACGAACGGTTGGCCAGCACCGGCAAGCTGACCCAGTGGCTGCGCCGGCCGGAAGCCGGTGCCGCCGGTGGGCTGCTTGCGACGATCATCATCTTTGCGCTGCTGCCGGGCGCGGCGAACCTCTATTCGCTGCAGGGGTCAATGACCTTCCTGACGCTGTCGGCGGAGCTCGGCATCGTCGCCACCGCGGCAGCACTCCTCATCATCGCCGGCGAGTTCGATCTTTCGGTCGGCTCCATGGTCGGCTTCGCCGGTGTTGTCATCGGGCTGACGGTGAAGTACTGGGGACTGCCGCTATGGGGCGGCATCGCCTGCGCCTTCGCCGTTGCCATCCTCACCGGCTATCTCAATGGCCTGATCGTGGTGAAGACGCGGTTGCCCTCCTTCATCGTCACGCTCGCCACGCTCTATATCCTGCGCGGACTGTCGATCGGCATCACCCGCGCCGTCACGGGCCGCACCCAGATCCCTTACATACTCGAAGGCGCACCGGATCCGGCGACGGCCGGCATTTTCAACGGCCATCTGCTCACCGGCCTGTTCCACTGGATGGGCGCGCAAGGCTGGATCGCCACCCGCAGCGACGGCATCCCGTTCGTCGCCGGCATTCCGATGTCGATCGTCTGGTGGCTTGGCCTGACGGCGCTGGCCGGCTACGTGCTGACCCAGACGAAATACGGCAACTGGATCTTCGCCACTGGCGGCGACCTGATCGCAGCCCGCAACGTTGGCGTGCCGGTCGATCGCGTCAAGATCAGCCTGTTCATCTACACCGCCTGCGCGGCGACGCTGCTTGCCACCATCCAGGTGATGGAGGCGGGCTCCGCCGACACCACGCGCGGCCTGCTCAAGGAATTCGAGGCGATCATCGCCGCCGTCATCGGCGGCGTGCTGCTCACCGGCGGCTACGGCACCGTCTATGGCGTGCTGTTCGGCGCGCTGATCTTCGGGCTGGTGCAGATGGGCATCTTCTACACCGGCATCGACACTGACTGGTTCAAGGTCTTCCTCGGCATCGTCATCCTGATGGCCGTGCTGGTCAACAACTACATCAGGCTGAAGGCGCTCGGCCGCGGAGGTGGCAAATGACCGAGCCGGCCCAAATGACCGCGCCAGCAATGGAACTGCGCGGCGTCAGCGTCAATTTCGGTTCGGTGCGCGCCCTCCAGGACATCGACATCAAGGTCTATCCGGGCGAGGTCCACTGCCTGCTTGGCGATAACGGCGCCGGCAAGTCGACACTGATCAAGGTTCTGTCCGGCGTCTACCGGCCGACCAAGGGCGAAATCCTGGTCGACGGCAAGCCGGTCACCTTCCGCAGCCCGCGCGACGCGCAGGAGCTCGGCGTGGCAACGGTGTTCCAGGATCTCGGCATGATCTCGCTGATGTCGATCACCCGTAACTTCTTCCTCGGCCGCGAGCCGACCAAAAGCAGCCTGCCCTTCTCGCGCATCGACAAGGAGCGCGCCAACACCATCGCCAGGCAGGCGATGGCCGATATCGGCATCGACGTGCGCGATCCGACGCAAGCCGTCGGCACGCTGTCGGGCGGCGAGCGCCAGTCAGTGGCGATCGCCCGCGCCGTGCATTTTGGTGCGCGCGTGCTGATCCTCGACGAGCCGACCTCCGCACTCGGCGTCCACCAGGCGGCGATGGTGCTGAAATTCATCATCGAAGCGCGCATGCGGGGCCTGGCCGTCATTTTCATCAGCCACAACATCCACCATGCCTATCCGGTCGGCGACACCTTCACCCTGCTCAACCGCGGCCGCAATCGCGGTACCTACGCCAAGTCGGAGATCTCGCGCGACGAGGTCATCTCGATCATGTCGGGCGGCGAGGATCTGAAGGCGGTCGAGGCGGAGATTGCCGGCCTGCTCGCCCAGATCGGCAACCGGCCGCCTGCGGCGCCTTGAGCTGACAATCGGACATTGCGGGGAATGATCCAATGAGCAGGATACGCGTCGGGGTCGTCGGCGCCGGCATGATCTCGCAGCTCGAGCATATTCCCAATCTGCTGCGCCTCAGTGAATTGTTCGAGCTGGTCGGGGTCGCCGATCCCTCCAGGATCTCGCGGCAGTTCGTCACCGACACGCATGGCATTGCCAATTTCGAAACGATCGACCAGCTCTTCGACCAAAGCCTCGACGCGGTGGTGATCGGCTCGCCGGACCCGCTACATCACGAACAGGTGCTGGCGGCGCTGGCGGTTGGCCTGCATGTCTTTTGCGAAAAGCCGCTTTGCTATTCGCTGGCGGAAATCGCCGAGATCATCGCCGCGCGCGACGCCGCCAGGAAAATCGTTCAGGTCGGCTATATGAAGCGCTTCGATCCGAGCTACCGGCTGGCGCTCGCTTCGCTGCCTGGAACATCAAGCACGCTGCGCGCGGTCTCGGTGGAAGTGAACGATCCCGACGCCTGGCCGTTCATCACCCACCAGCCTTACAGGCGCGGCACCGATATCCCCAACGACCTGATCGCCGCTGTCGCCGCCAAGCAGAAGCGCCAGGTCGAATACGCCATCGGTATCCCTGTGACGAAGCTCGCTTTCCGTGGATTTATCGGCGCTTACAGCTCGGCCTTGATTCACGACGTCAACGCCGTCCACGGCCTGCTCGACGCGCTCGGCGTGCCGGACGGCGAGGTCGTCGGCGCGCAGATCTTTGCCAATGGCGACGGCGGCCAGGGCGCCGTCAAGTTGCTGGACGGGCAGGCGCTGTGGACCATGACCCATCTCACCGTGCCCAAGCTTGCCGACTACAAGGAGCGGATCACGCTGTTCTTCGACGATGCCAGCCTCGAGCTCGAATTCCCCTCGCCCTGGCTCAACCATCATCCGACCCGGCTAACGGTGACGACCTCGGACGGTCACATACTGTCGAAGCGTGATTTGCGGGCCGGCTACGCAGAAGCCTTCGTCGAGGAGATGCGTGGCTTCTGGGCGGCCATCGTCAATGGCGACCCCGTCGTCAACCCGCCCGAACACGCCGCCCGCGACCAGGAGCTGCTGCTCGGCCTGACATGGCAGCATCTGGCGACCGCACCCTTCGACTGAGCGCTCAACCTGTAGCCGAACGGCCGCTACCTGGACTTGATGACGCTGTCGGTATTGGCCAGCAGCTTGCGCACCGCATTGCGCGCCGCGTCTGGCCGCTGCAGGCGGATGCTCTTCTCGATTGCCTCGTGCAGCCTCTGGGCATGCTGCAAATCGTCGAGTTCCCGCGTCGTAAAAGCGAACAGATGATCGAACGCCGATTCGATCAGCACGCCGAGCGGCACCAGCAGATCGTTGCCCGAGGCGCGCAGGATGGCGAGGTGAAACCGCGTGTCGGCGCGCGTGCGCTCCTGCAGGTTGGTCGCCTCGCCCATCTCGCGGCAGGCCTGGCTGATCTCGGCCATCTGCTCGTCGGTGCGCCGCATGGCGGCAAAGGCGCTGGCCTCCGGCTCGATGATGTGGCGGAATTCCTGCACGGTCCTGAGGAACACCTCACGATCCGGCGAGGTCGCGTACCAGGCCAGCACATCGCGATCGAGCAGGTTCCAGCGTTCCTTCGGCTCGACCCAGCTGCCGATTTTGGGACGTGACGACAGCAGGCTCTTCGCCATCAGCATTTTGATGGCTTCGCGCACCGCCGAGCGGCTGACGTCGAAGGTCTCGGACCATTTGGCCTCGTTGGGCAGGATGGTTCCCGGCGGATAGTCGCCGCGCACGATCCTCAGCCCGATCTCGTTGGCCAGCGACGCGTGAACGCTCGACCCGGGTATGCGCGCCGCATCGGCTCGGCGAATACCGCTCGTGCGTTCGGCGAACGCCTCGGCCGCTGTCTTTCCCTTGTTCGGCTTCGCGTCCTGCATAGCTCCACAAAGTCCGGATTTGGAGGCGTGTCAAGGAGATGAAATCGACGGCAATATCTCAGTTTGGTTTTCCGCCTCAGTCCCCTCCCCGACACCGCGCTTTGCCGAGCGCTCACGCCGGAGCGGCACAAACAGCTTCTCTTTGTTCCGATTGAATTCCTCGATCAGGAAATCAAGGAAGACGCGGATTTTCGGGGCAAGATGCTGCCGTGCCGGATAGACCGCGTAGAGCGTGGTTTCGACCTTTTCCCAGTCGTCCAGGGCCGATTGCAGCCGGCCTGCTTTCAGGTCGCTCTCGATATAGGGATAAGGGATCAGGCTGACGCCGAAGCCGGCGCGCAGCGCATCGCGCACGGCAAGGCTTGACGAGACCGTGTATCGTCCGTCGATGGCGATCCGCTCGACGCGGCCGTCCTTGCGGAATTCCCATATGTCCGCGTGTCCCGAGAGGCTGAACCGGATGCAATTGGCCGCCTTCAAATCGGCAGGCGTCTTGGGCCGGCCATGCTCCTCGAAATAGGACGGAGCTGCGCAAAGCACGTGCGGCATGACCGCAAGCTTTCTCGCGACCAGGCTGGAATCCTCGAGATTGTCGCTGCCGCGAATGGCCAGGTCAAATCCCTCCCGCACGATATCGACGCGCCTGTCGTCAAGGTGCAGATCGAGCTTCAAATCGGGATAGCGCGATAGAAACGCGGGGATGGCAGCCGAAAGCCGCGTCAACGTGACAGTCATCGGCGCGCTGACCCGCAACGTGCCGCTCGGCGCCGTCTTGATCGGGCCGAGCACCTGGTCGGCCCTGGCCAGTGCATCGAGCCCCTGCGTGACATGCTCCAGGTAGATCCTGCCCTCTTCGGTCAGCGCCATGCGCCGCGTTGTCCGGTTGATGAGCCGCACTCCCAGATGCGCCTCCAGTTCGGCGATGTTCTTGCTGACCGCGGGAGCCGAGAGACCGAGCCGCCGTCCGGCTTCGGCAAAGCTGTTCAGTTCCGTCACATGGCGGAAAACCTGCAACGCAGTCAGGCGATCCATCGCACCATTCTCTTCTAGTAAATAATGTCTTGCAATTGTTGCATATTATCGCTCCTTGGTAAATTGTCTATCTGCTTCCCGAACGACTTTCTCAGTTTCGAATGACATGATGACCAACCCCGCAATTTCCCTTATCGAGCGGCGCATGTCGGCCAATCGGTTCGATGCCTCGCACGAATTGACGGATACCGAGATCGCGGAACTGGCACGTCTCGCAACGCGCGCACCAAGCGCCTACAACCTTCAGAATTGGCGGTTCATCGCCGTGCGGACGCCGGAAGCAAAGGCGCGGTTGCGCAGCCTGGCCCATGGCCAGGCCAAGGTGCAGGAGGCAGCCGTCACCTTCATAATCTGCGGCGTAATGCCCGACCACGCTGCCCTCGATGCAAGGCTGCGTCCTTTCGTCGAAGCCGGCTTCATGCCGGCGGATATGGCTTCGGGCTGGCAGGAAGGCGCCCGCGCCCAATATGCCGATCCTCGGGCAGCCCGCGACGAAGCGGTGCGCTCGGCAACGCTTGGCGCCGCAACGCTGATTTTCGCGGCCGAAGCGCTGGGGCTCGTCTCCGGTCCGATGGCAGGCTTCGATGCCGACGGCGTGGCGCGCGAGTTTGGCCTTGCGCGCAATGAAGTGCCGGTGATGCTCATCGCGGTCGGCCGCGCCGCGCCCGGAAACTGGCCGCAAAAGCCGCGCCGCCCTCTTGCCGAAGTACTGGAAATCTTATGAAAACGCGCCGTTCCGATCTGTTGCTTACAGCCATTGCGCCGGCGATATGGGGCAGCACCTATATCGTCACCTTGCAGTTCCTGCCCAACTTTTCGCCGATGACGGTCGCAATGCTGCGTGCCTTGCCCGCCGGATTGCTGCTGCTGGCGATCGTTCGGCAACTGCCAACGGGCATCTGGTGGCTGCGCAGTTTCGTCCTCGGAGCCCTCAACATCTCGATCTTCCTGAGCATGTTGTTTGTCGCCGCCTACCGGCTTCCGGGCGGGGTCGCCGCGACGGTGCTGTCGGTCCAGCCGTTGATCGTGATTTTCCTTGCCGCTGCCCTGCTTGCCAGCCCTGTCCGACCGTTAGCGATCGTCGCTGCCCTTGTCGGGATCGCCGGTGTTGCATTGCTGGTGCTGACCCCGAACGCGACGCTCGATGCGGTCGGCGTTGCCGCCGGCCTCGCCGGGGCGGCCTCCATGGCCTTCGGAAGCGTATTGGCCCGTAAGTGGCAACCGCCAGTATCGCTGCTTACCTTTACGGCATGGCAGCTGACTGCCGGCGGTCTGCTTCTCGTTCCGGTGACGCTGCTTTTCGAGCCTTCCATCCCGCTCCCGACCGGCACCAACCTGCTTGGACTGGCGTGGCTCGGCCTGATCGGCGCGGCGCTGACCTATGTCCTCTGGTTCCGGGGCATTGCGCGACTGGAATCCGCAGTGGTGTCATCGCTGCTTTTCCTCAGCCCGGTGACCGCCGTGCTGCTTGGATGGGTATTCCTGGATCAGACGCTGACCTTGCCTCAAATCGCCGGCGTCATTTTCGTCATCGGCAGCATCTGGCTGGCTCAACGGCCGAGCCGGAACGAGTCCTGAGCCTGGGCGGGAGTGGGTCAGTTGAAATTTCCCATATCGGGCTGACCTCCTATATGCTTACCGGAAAGCATGGAGCAGCCGTGAGCGATCACAATCAAGACGCATTGGAAGGTTGGACGTTTACCTCTGGCGAGGTCTCAGTTGGCGTGTACCGATTTAGCGGTCGCCATTATGACGGACGCTCGGTTGAACGGCAGGGCCCGGACTATGAGGCTATAAAGGCCGACTGCATGAATGATGCCCGGACACTTGGGAAGCCAGCTTATGTCAACCGGACCTAAAGGCCAGAAGCGCCGCCGACGTGATCGGCAACGCCGTGAAGGTCACGCGCATTGCTACCGGTGAGGAAACTGACGACGTGATTGACGACGGCAAAGACCCTGCTGCAAAGGCACTTGACGCGAAGGGCGGCAAGAAGCGCCCCGCCACCATGACGCCAGAGCGGCGCGCCGAGATCGCCTAGAAGGCGGCAGAAAAGCGTTGGAGTATCGGCTAAAGTCCCTCGCTGTCAAAATCCATGGCAATCGTCTCGCCATAGCGAGGATGGATTTTATCCAAGTTCTTTTTGAACTCATCGTAAGTCGAGCTTAGGCGCATGATCGTCGTCACTGATGCCAAATGCTCGCGCAACTTCGGGTGGCCCATATCCGGGGTCAGCTTCCTGTGCATCTGGTGCTTGCGGCGACCGGAGGGCAGCTTAGGAGTCGTATTGCGCAGTTCTTCCCTGATGCCCGGCGCCAGACGGTCATAGATAATGTCATTTGTGAGGTGGCCGAAGTACTGTGGACGCTTAACCGTCTCGCGCGGGAAATCCAAATTGCGAAGGCGGAACAGCTGCTCATAAAAGACGTTGGGGAACGTGGGAACCCAAGGCTGCAACTCCTTCGCAATGAACTTTTCCAGAATTTTTGCGAGGGCGTCGGCAGCGCGATCTCTCTGATATCCGGTTGCCTCATCAACGAGTGCGACGATGCCGATCGTGGCGAGACCACGCATCAGAATGTCGGCTTGGGTAGCGATATGCTTCTGGTTGCGGGTCAATTCGTCCGCATCTCTGGCTTTCAGATAGACCTCACAGACTTGCGGCAGCATCTCTGCCCGGTAGCCAAACGCCTTTTGACCAGACGGAAGCCGAAATTCGATCTGACTGGAGGTCACATACAAGTCATTGGAAATAAACGGCTTCAGGTTCTTGGCGGTCAAAAACGCTGGCAAGTTGACGTCTGCGTCATAGAAGCCACGTCCCTTAGCCTGCCTCGACCTGCCAAGCGCTCGCATCATGTCGCTTTGAGTGAGAACCCGGATGCCATTTTCAAGAACGGCGCATGACAGCCGGGCATCGCCTACCTCGATTTCCCCGGTGTAGATGGCCGCTGGGAGGTCTTTGTTCCATCGATTATCGGCTGCGCGCTTCGCAATCTCGCTTCTCTCAGTAGGTGTCAGAGAGTTGGCGCGCGCTCTGGCGGCTTTCGCTTTCGTAGGGTCTTTGTCGGGCACGTTTGAAATCCTTCTGCTTGCATATAATTCATGCAAGCATAATGCTTGCACGTGTGATTCTGCAAGCACAGATTTTAAGATGACGGAAATGCGCACACTAAGCGTAAGTCCAGATGATACGAGCATGAACAGGCTGCTCCTGAAAACCTGCATCCAAATCCTCACCATGCTTTGCGAAGGGTCTTTGATGCGCTCGATCTCGCGCGTTGCCGACGTGTCGATCACCAATGCGTTCTCAAAGACGTTCGACAATCACGTCGGCATGGTCGCGCTGTGCACAGTCTGGTACAACTTTCATCCGCGTTCACAGGACGCTGAAAATGTCGCCGGCTATGGCCGCTGGTGTCGCAAACGCTTTGGTCGAAGGACGATCTTGCGAGAGATGGACGCCGTTGCATCGAAGCCGGGCAAGCGCGGTCCTTACACAAAGCGATTGAGGGATAATGGATAACAAGACTTTTGCTATCAAGGATGATTTCTCGAACGATTTGGAAGTTCCTTACACAAACAACCATATTCGGTTCGTCATCACTGATACGTTACCTTGGACAGATGGCGAGGCAACAGACGCACACTTACAGATCATAACGACGAGAGCTGACTCCTACTTGCAGATTGCGAAAAGCGATCATTTTCGACAGCGGTATCCTGGAGCCTCGGTGTCTATCGCACTCCGATACCGCTACGACCCCACTCCCACTGCAGATCTGGTTTTGTCCGAAATCTCAAAGAGACTCGCAAACGACGGCGTACGTTTCTTCTACGGTATGGGCGCCGAATATCGATGAGACCGCGCTTAGCGTTGGTGCCGTTCGCTAAATTCAAACGGAGACATTACAGGCTGCTGACTTGTGTCGGCGGATTATTCGGCACTATGGTCAAGCGGCGGAGGATCTGCCGATGCCACAACGCCCCTATGATGAGCGTCTGCTCCGTCAGGCGTTCGAAGTCGCGCGCAGAGCCCGCGATGCTGGCGAACATCCCTTTGGTTCGCTCCTCGCTGACAAGGACGGCAATGTTTTGCGCGAGCAGCCCAACGCTTACAAAGCCGGCGGGGGCGACCGCACCGCTCATGCCGAAAGGCTGCTGGCCTCATGGGCGGGGATGAATTTCAGTCTCGAAAAGCTGGCCTCCTGCACACTCTACACTTCGGCCGAACCTTGCGCGATGTGCTCCGGCACAATCTATTGGGCGGGCATCGGACGGGTCGTCTTTGGCCAGAGCGAACATGACCTCAAGGCATCGACGGGTGCACATGTCGAGAATCCTACACTCGACCTGCCCTGCAGGATCGTCTTCGAAGCTGGGCAGCGTCCGACTGAAGTCGTCGGTCCGCTGCTTGCCGATGAAGCGGCGCAACTCCAGGCCGAATTCTGGAAAGACAAGTAGCTCGATTGCCGCGGCAAACGCGTGAGCCTAGCCTCGTGACGAAAAAATCGGGGCTGGCCCAGTGGCGGCTCCGCGTCAGGTGCGCCGGTCAGGTTGTCTTGACGTATTTCCGCCAGCTGTGTTCCGGCCGGAAGCCGAGCATGTCGCGCGCCTTGTGGTTGGAGAGCAGCGTCTCGTATTCGCCAAGGTCGCCCATGACCGGCACGTCGGGGTAAAACCGCTTCAAAAGTTCGGCTGTCGGCAGGTCGGACGAGGTGTCGTCATTGGCGGCGTTGAACACCTGATAGCCGAGCCCGTCCTTCTCGATGGCGCGCAGCGTGATCTGGCCGAGGTCGCGCGCGTCGATATAGCTCCAGGCGATGCGCTTGCGGAAACCCGGATCGGCGAACCATTTCGGAAACAGCGAATATTCATGCGGCTCGATGACGTTGCCGATGCGCAAGGCATAGATGTCGCTGCCATCGCGTTGTGCAAACGCCCGCGCGGTCTTCTCGTTGACGACCTTGGACAGCGCATAGCTGTCCATCGGATCGACGTCGTATTCCTCGTCGAGCGGGAAATACGTCGGATCGCGCGGTTCGTTGGCGAAGACCAGGCCGTAGGTCGTCTCGCTGGAGGCGATCACTACCTTGCGGATACCGAGCTTCACGGCGGCCTCGATGACGTTGTAGGTGCCGAGCGCGTTGATGCGGAACACCTCGTTGTCGGGCGTGATCATGATGCGCGGGATCGCCGCGAAATGCACCACGGCATCGACCGGCTGCGTGCGCAGCGACGGGTCGAATTCATGCAGGCCCATATAGCTCGACAGCGCGTTGAACACCTGCCCGCTGTCGGTGATGTCGGTGATCAGCGTGCGCACCTTGGGATTGTCGAGCGGCTTGGTGTCGATGTTGAGTACCTGGCAGCCCTGCTCGACGAGATACTGCACGACGTGGCGCCCGGCTTTGCCGCTGCCGCCGGTGAACATAATCCGCTTCGTCATTTTGCTCTCCCTGGAATTCATGTGTATTGTCAGACAATATCGAACTCTGCAATCGCCTGCCATGGCATGCGGCAAAAACCCGCTTCAACAATTCGCCGGCAATGTGCAGCGCCGTCATCCATCACTGCAAAATAGGACGAAACGACATGAACACGACCGCCGCGAGCGAAAAGATTGGCTTCATCGGGCTTGGCCTGATGGGGCACGGGATAGCAAAGAACATCGTCGACAAGGGCTATCCGCTGACGTTTCTCGGCCGCAAGAACCGTGCGCCGGCGCAAGACCTGCTCGGCCGCGGCGCCAAGGAGGCGACGACCTCGCGCGACGTCGCGGCGGCATCCGATATCGTCTTCATCTGTGTCACCGGCTCGCGCGAGGTGGAAGCCATCATCCGCGGCCCAGGCGGCCTCAAGGAAGGCCTGAAGCAGGGATCGGTTGTCGTCGACTGCTCGACCTCGGATCCTGTCTCGACGGTGGCGCTGGCCGCCGAGCTCAAGGGGCTAGGCGTCGATTATGTCGATGCCCCGCTCAGCCGCACGCCGAAGGAGGCCTGGGAAGGCACGCTCGACGCCATGGTCGGCGCGCCCGACGCGGTCTTTGCCCGGCTGAAGCCGGTGCTCGAAACCTGGGCCGGGCGCATCGTCCATATCGGCGACACCGGCGACGGCCACCGCATGAAGCTGCTCAACAACTTCATTTCGCTCGGCTACGCCGCGATCTATTCCGAAGCGCTGGCGCTGGCGCAGAAGGTCGGCATCTCGCCGCCGCGCTTCGACAGCGTCATCCGCAACGGCCGCATGGATTGCGGTTTCTACCAGACCTTCATGCGCTGGACGCTGGAAGGCGACCGCGACGCGCACAAATTCACCATCGCCAACGCCTTCAAGGACCTCACCTATCTCGAATCGATGGCGGGTGCCGCCGGCATCGCCAACCCGCTCGGCAACGCCACCAAGAACGCCTTCGCCGGCGCCTTTGCCACCGGCCCCGCCGATCAGTACGTGCCGATGCTGGCCACGCATATCGGCAAGGTCAACGGCGTCGACCTGATGCCGACCAGGGACGGCAAGAAGCAGACGATCTGAGAACGTTGAGATTAACGCCTGGGAGTGTCGTAACTGTAGACGTTCGCTGCCGACCAGCTACAGCCGCCAATCTCCAACGCTGGCGATTAGCCACATGACACCACACCTCGTCATCCCAGGGCGGAGCAGGAGCGAAGCGACGTCGCGCAGACCCTGGGATCCATGCCGTGATATCAGCCGAAGAATGCAGCGGCTCAGAACGGCGCTTGTATCCCATTGCGCTCGTTGCCCTTCCACCATGACCGCGAGCCAGAAGCTGCTGAAGCGCTGGCTCCGCCAATGGACGACCGAATTGATCGAGACGACCAGTCCCAGAGTGCTTCGAGCTTTTTCGCAGGACGGGGGTGGCAGCGTTTGGTTCTGGCCCGCTGGAGCACTGCCGCAAGGTAACGGCATGGATCCCAGGGCCTGCGCCGCGTCGCTTCGCTCCTTGCTCCGCCCAGGGATGACGAAGGGAGGGGATGACGAAGGGAGGGTTTCGGCTAATCTCCTAAATTTGCGATTTGCGACTGACGGGAACGATCGACCTTCGTTGCTGGTTGGCCCGACTTACACGCAGTTGGCCGAGAAACGATCGAATCAGCGCCGAAACCGGCCGATAACGTCGTCGGTATTGGCGAGAAGTCCGTGCACCAAAGCACGCGCACTTTCGATCGGAAGAAGCCAAAAACAAAAACCCGCCTCGGTGGGCGGGTCGTCGGCGCCAATTCGCACCATACCCAAATTAGTAGCATAGCTGCCGGCACAAATCAAGAACAAATACATTGCGACGATAAAAACCGAATTCCTGTCCCACCCGAGTTCGCCAGCCCTGTGCAACCATCACCGCCGCGACCGGCCGATAACGTCGTCGGTGTTGGCGAGAAGTCTGTGCACCGCGGCACGGGCTGCAGCCGGTCGCTGCAGGCGGATGTTCTTCTCGATCGCCTCGTGCAGTGCCTGCGCCCGCCGCTGATCGCTGGTCTCGCGGGTGACGAACTGGAACAAATGGTCGAGGGCCGATTCGATCAGCACGCCGAGCGGCACCAGCAGATCGTTGCCCGAGGCGCGCAGGATGGCGAGGTGAAACCGCGTGTCGGCGCGCGTTCGCTCCTGCAGGTTGGTCGCCTCGCCCATCTCGCGGCAGGCCTGGCTGATCTCGGCCATCTGCTCGTCGGTGCGTCGCATCGCGGCAAAGGCGCTGGCCTCCGGCTCGATGATGTGGCGGAATTCCTGCACGGTCCTGAGGAACACCTCGCGGTCCGGCGAGGTCGCATACCAGGCCAGCACGTCGCGATCGAGCAGGTTCCAGCGCTCCTTCGGCTCGACCCAGCTGCCGATCTTCGGGCGTGACGCCAATAGGCTCTTCGCCATCAGCATTTTTATGGCTTCGCGCACCGCCGAGCGGCTGACGTCGAAGGTCTCGGACCATTTGGCTTCGTTGGGCAGGATGGTTCCCGGCGGATAGTCGCCGCGCACGATCCTCAGCCCGATTTCGTTGGCGAGCGAGGCGTGCACACTCGAGCCGGGAAAGTGTGCGGCATCGGCACGCCGAACGACGGCCGGCCGCCCAGGCTCTGCCTTGAATTTGGCGGGTCGCTTTTTTGATGTCGCGTCCGGCATTGGTATTCCCCGGCAACTGCTTGTCGAAAGCCTGAACTCAGGGCACGGCAAAGCAGCGGCCTACGCTCCAAAGCAGCGTCGCCTCGTGCGTTTGTATGGACGATGCGTAATGGGGCGCCCGACGGGCGCCCCGAAACTGCGAACCTACTTCTGGATGCAGGTGTCGACGGTGTCCTTGGTGCATTCGTCGAGGCCGGTGAACACCGGATCGGCGACCGGCTTGCCGTCGACCAGGTCGATCATCACCGAGGGTGCCTTGTAGCCCATCTCGAACGGCCGCTGGCCAACCAGCGCAGTCACCAGCCCGTCACGGGCAATCGCCACCTCGTCGCCGATCGTGTCGGCGGCGCCGATGACGAAGGCGTTGCTGGCGATCTTGTCGGCCATCGGCTTGAACAGGTCGCGGTAGGGCTGCGGAGCGCCGAACAGCGGCCAGCCGCCCATGATGCCGAAGGCGTCGAGATCGGGATTGGCGGCGAGGATGTCGGTCATCGCCTGCACGCCCTTGGCGCCGTCGTCATTGGTGAACACCGGGCAGCCGGCAACTTCCGTCCAGCCGCCTTCGCCCGCCAGCGCCGCGAGGCCGTCCTTGCCCGACAGCGCGTCACGCATGCCCTGCGCGCGGCGCAGGATGTTGTCGGCGGCCGGATTGCCTTCGATGGTGCAGATCTTGCCGCCATTCGGCTTGGCCTTCTTGATGTATTCGCCGATCTTGTGACCCATCAGGTAATTGTCGGTGCCGAGATAGGTCTTGCGCAGCGCCGCATCTTCCTTGCTGAGGTCGGCGTCGAGGGTCATGATCGGGATCGACGGATTGGCGCTTTTGATCGTCTGCGCGATCAGCGGCGCGTTCGATGGCGAAATCGCCATTGCCACCGTATCGGGCTTGCTCAGCATGTCCTGGACGATCTGGGCTTCACCGGCCTCATCCGAGGTCGATGCCGGTCCGGTGTAGAAGCACTCATATTCCGAGCTGGCGTTTTCCTTGTTCCACTTCTCGCAACCCTGGTGGATGGCCTCGAAGAATGGATTGTCCAGACCCTTCACCACGATGACGAGCTGTTTCTTGGCCATAGCCGGCCCGGCACCCAGCGCCATGACGGCGGCGGCAGCGAGCAATAGTGATTTCCTCATGTCAGTCCTCCCTTTGAAACAAACGGACACGGCGTGCCCGCCACACACAGACCGACCCGGAGCAAGATGACAGAGGACGTCGCACTCGTGTCGCCAAGCCAGGTCGATAAGCATTTTCATATTCAGTCTCAGACCGGCACCGACAGATATCGCTGGTTACCAAATCCCTGACCGACAAACCCTCACCGATTCCTTCCGGCAACCCGGGGGCTCGGCGCAAGCTCCTCCGACACTTAGCTAATATCGCCTTGTCACCGACGTCAATGCTATTTGTCCTACAAAACTGATTTTTCGAAAGAAGCCGTGGTTGACGCCAAGGAGGCTTATGCGTAAATGGGCAAAATCGCTGCTTCCGGGAGGAACTGGGGAGAGCGAATGGCCGCGGCAGAACCGCAGGCCGCAAAGCACGGGGAGGCAAGAAGGCTGGTGGCGGTTCTCGAACTCACCAACATCTCGAAGCATTTTGGCGCCATCCAGGCGGTCAACGACGTTTCGTTGTCGATCGAGGCCGGACAGGTTGTCGGCCTGATGGGCGACAACGGCGCCGGCAAGTCGACGCTGGTCAAGATGATCGCCGGCAATTTCCCGCCGAGCCATGGCACGATGCAAATGGACGGCAAGGAGCTGATCCTGCACAAGCCGGTCGAGGCGCGCCAGCACGGCATCGAAATCGTCCATCAGGACCTGGCACTGTGCAACAATCTGACGGCCGCCGCCAACGTCTATCTCGGCCGCGAATTGCGCCGCGGCCTCGGGCCGCTTCGCATCCTCGACTATGCCGCGATGTACAAGCGTGCCGGCCAGATCTTCGCCGAGCTGAAATCCGAAACGCGCCCGCGCGACCTGGTCAAACAAATGTCGGGCGGCCAGCGGCAGGCGGTGGCGATCGCCCGCACCATGCTTTCGCAGGCCAAGATCGTGCTGATGGACGAGCCGACGGCGGCGATCTCGGTGCGCCAGGTCGCCGAGGTGCTGAACCTGATCCGCCATTTGCGCGACCAGGGCATCGCCGTCGTGCTGATCAGCCACCGCATGCCCGACGTCTTTGACGTCGCCGACCGCGTCATCGTCATGCGGCGCGGCCGCAAGGTCGCCGACAAGACGATCGCATCGAGTTCGCCGGAAGAAGTCACCGGGCTCATCACCGGCGCCATCGAACAGGTATGATTGACGCCTCAACCATGAGTAAAAAAGGTCGATAATGGCAGTCACCCTTGATCAGACGATCGCGCACAAGCAGCACACCTTGCTGAGCAAGGTGTTTGCCAGCCAGACCTTCTGGGTGGTGATCGCGGTCATCCTCGCCTGCCTGTTCCTGTCGGTGGCAACGGATTCCTTTGCCACGACCAAGAACCTCTACAACATCACCCGCAACGTCACCTTCGTCGCCATCGTGGCGCTCGGCATGACCTTCGTCATCATCACCGGCGGTATCGACCTGTCGGTCGGCTCGGTGCTTTGCCTGTGCTCGATGGTGCTGGCCGTGACCATGCATGCCGGCTACGGCATCGAGATGGGCATTGCCGCTGCGATCGCCACAGCGCTGATCATCGGCGCCTTCAACGGGGTTCTGATCGCCTACCTCGGCTTCCCGCCCTTCGTGGTGACGCTCGGCATGCTGTCGATCGCACGCAGCCTAGCCATGGTCGCCTCCAACAACACCGTCGTCTTCCAGTTCGGGCCGGATCACGACAAGCTGCTGGCGCTGGGCGGCGGCGCCTGGGTGTTCGGCATCGCCAATCCGGTGCTTTACATGATCGTGCTGGCGTTGATCACCGGCTTTGTGCTGCGCTGGACGAAATTCGGCCGGCACATCTTCGCCATCGGCGGCAACGAGCATGCGGCAACGCTGACCGGCGTTCCGGTGCGCCAGATCAAGGTCGTCGTCTACATGATCTCGGCAATGGCGGCTGGCCTTGCCGGCATCATCCAGACCGGCTGGCTGGGCGCGGTCACCACCAATCTCGGCAACGGCATGGAGCTTCAGGTGATCGCCGCCACCGTCATCGGCGGCGCCAACCTTGCCGGCGGCATGGGCACAGCCTTCGGTGCGGTCGTTGGCGCGGCGCTGATCGAAGTCATCCGCAACAGCCTCGGCCTGCTCGGCATCAATGCCTTCTGGCAAGGCGTGTTCATCGGCGGCGCCATCCTACTGGCGGTCCTGTTCGACCGCATCCGCAATTTCAGGCGCAACGACTAAATCTCGGCCGGATCCCGACGCTGAATCATAGATCGTTCGCCGGTTGAATTGCCGGCCTCGAGGCCTCGCTGGCGCTGGTCGCCGGCCTACCGCATCGGTCTTGCCATAGCGGCCTGGAAACGCTCGCCGTCCTCCTATCGCCGAGTCTGAAAATCCGCCGGTGCGGCGCATGGCCGGCGCCGGGGCGTGAACATGCGTCTTGACGCAAGCCCAAACTGAGCCGCACAATCGCCCGCAGCAGGCGAAGGGAGGCCAGTCGCCTGCGGGAGGATGTACCCATGACGGAAGCGATCAGGCTCTACTGGGGCCGGTTCGGACATGTTTCTGTCCTGAACGTCGCCAGCGACTTCGTCACCCATGCCCATGTCGAGGCGCATATCATCATCTGGCTGGAAGGCACCGCCGGCGAGATGACCATCGGCCGCGAGACGGTGCGGCTTGGACCGGGCACCGCCGCCGGCATCAATTCCTTCCAACCGCACAGCCACGCTCTGTCCCGCGACGGCACGCCCGGCCTGTTCCTCGCCTTTTACATCGATCCGGACTGGGCTCGAAAACGCCGCGAGCTGCCTTCCGCCGCGCCGCTGTTCTCCGCCCCGGCAATCACGCTCGAGCCTTGGCTGCACAAGGCAGCGGCTAACCTCCTCGACCATCTCAGCGACAATGAGAGCATCGACGACATCGCCAATTACGAGATCGAGCGCTTCATCGACAGCGTGCTCGATGCCGCCGACGCGTCCGCACCGCAGACCGTGCGTGCCCGCGTCAACACCATGCAGGACTTCCGCGTCCGCAAGGCGATCCAGCTGATGAAAGCCAATGTCTGCGAGCGCATCTGCTTCGACGACGTGGCGCGCAGCGTCGGCCTGTCGCGGCCGCATTTCTTCGCACTGTTCAAGGAACAGACCAATCTGACGCCCAACGTCTATTGGAACACGCTGCGCATGGAGGAAGCGGTGCGGCAATTGCAACGGTCGCAGGAGCCGCTGATCTCGGTCGCCTGCAATCTCGGCTTCACCACCCAGGGCAATTTCTCGCGCTTCTTCCGCGACCATGTCGGCGTCCCGCCGACGCTTTACCGCGAGGCGGCACGGGCGATCGGCTGAGCGCCCGTTTTTCAGACTATTTGATAGGCGTTCAAGACGCATTGATAAGCGCCGCCAAGTCCGCCGCCCTACCCTCCCAGGCAGCTGATTTGCGAGGGAACGATCAAATGGCGAAAGTCACTATCTCCAGCGTCATCGACGCGCCGGTCGAAAAGGTCTGGGCGCGCATACGCGACTTCAACGGCCTGCCGACCTGGCACCCGCGCATGGTCGAAAGTCATATCGAGGACGGCAAGGATGCCGGCACGATCGGCTGCGTGCGCAATTTCCAGCTCGCCAGCGGCGCCCGCCTCCGCGAAAAGCTGCTCGATTTCTCCGACGAGAATTTCCTCGTCAGCTACTCCATCCTGGAGACGCCGCAGCCGCTGACCAACCACAAGGCGACGCTGCAGTTGCGACGGGTGACCGACAGCGACCGCACCTATGCCGAATGGACCGCCAGCTTCGACGCGCCCCCAGAGGAAGCCGACAAGCTGGCCGAAGGCATGGGCGCAAACGTCTTCCAGGGCGGCTTCAACGCTCTGAAGGCCCATTTTGCCGGCCAAGGTTGAACTGGACTGAGCTGACAAACAGGAGCGTTCCATGACGCTTGCACTGCAGACTTTCCCGACGGTGAAGGACGCCGGCGCGGCGCTGAAAGCCGCTGGCGCCCGCTATCTCGGTGGCGGCACGCTGGTCGTGCGCGCCGCCAATGAAGGCGATGTGTCGATCTCCGGTTTCGTCAGGTCGACCGAACCGGCGCTGTCGGCCGTCGCCGTTTCCGATAACGAGGTCCGCATTGGCGCTTCGGTGACCATGGCGGCGATCGCCCGCCATCCGGATCTCGCCCCCCTGGCCCACGCCGCGCGCGTCGTCGGCGGACCGGCGATCCGCAACATGGCGAGCGTCGGCGGCAATCTCTTCGCGCCGACACCTTACGGTGATTTCACCGTTGCGCTGCTGGCTCTGGACGCAACCGTCAGCACCGGTGACAGCGAGCTGCCGATTGAGACATTCCTCGCAAGGCGCGAGAGCAATGACGCCATCGTCACCGCGGTCGGCTTCAAGCTTCCGAAGGAAGGCGGCTTTCGCTTCCTGAAAGTGTCGAGGGTCAAGCCAAAGGGCGTCTCGGTGCTGAGCATCGCCACCGTGCTGGAACAGGCGCCGGACGGAACCGTGTCGTCAGCGCGGATCGCGTTCGGCTGCATGGCCGATCGGCCGATCCGTGCCAGGGCGGCGGAGAAAGCCCTGATTGGCCGGAATCTTACCGCCGAAGGCATCGCGCCGGCGCTGGCTGTCGCCCGCGACGGCACTTCGCCCCCAACCGATCCAATCGCCAGTGCCTGGTATCGCAACGAAGTCCTGCCGGTCCATCTCGGCCGGCTGCTGCTCGCCTGAGAGGCCGTGGCGCGTATGTCCGCCTGGCTGCGGCGCAAGGAGTAAAAAAGATGGCAAAGGTCCCGGTTCAGTTCACGCTCAATGGTGCCGAAAAGGCCGAATTCATCGACAGCGGCACGACGCTGCTTCATGCGCTGCGCGACAAGATCGGTGACACCTCGCCGAAGGGCGGCTGCCATCAGGGCACCTGCGGTGCGTGCTCGGTCATCATTGATGGCGAACTCCGGCTCTCCTGCCTGACGCTGGCAGAGGCCTGCAATGGTGCGACTATCACCACAACATCAGGGCTTTCGGAAGGCGGCGTGCTGCATCCGCTGCAACGCGCTTTCCTCGACGCTTTCGCCACGCAATGCGGTTTCTGCACACCGGGCATGATCATGGCAGCCAAGGTGCTGCTCGATCACATACCGAACCCCAGCCGCGAGGACGTGGTCGAGGCGCTGTCGGGCAATATCTGCCGCTGTACCGGCTACGAGCCGATCATCCAGGCGGTGCTGACCGCCGCGCGGTCCAATTCGCAGAACGCGGCTTGAGGGGGTTAAGAAAATGGAACTCCGCAAGAGCTATTTCGCCGAGCAGCGCAAGGACGATCTGCACGAGATCGGCCAGCCGCGGCCGCGTTCGGATTCACCCGGCCATGTCACCGGCAAGACCACCTATTTCGCCGACCGCAATTTTCCCGGCATGCTGCATTTGAAGATGGTGCGCAGCCCGCACCACCACGCCCGCATCCGCAGCATCGACATATCCGAAGCGGAAAAGCACCCAGGCGTCGTCAAGGTGCTGACCGCCAAGGATGTGCCACACAATGTCTACACCATCCTGATCCTGATCCAGATCGGGCCGGAGGACGAGACGGTGCTGGCCGACGGCAAGGTGCGCTGGAAGGGCGAGGCGGTGGTGGCGGTGCTGGCCGATACCGAGCGTGCCGCCCAGGAAGCCGCCGCCAAGGTCAAGGTTGATTACGAGGTGCTGCCGGCCGTCTTCGACATGGACGAAGCGCTGAAGCCCGGCGCGCCGATCGTCAACGAATATCACGGCCGCAATTATTACCTCTACGACAGCGGCGAATGCCGCAAGGTGCGCTTCGGCGATGTCGAGGCAGGCTTTGCCGGAGCCGACCACGTGCTCGAACAGACCTACCAGTCTTCACCGATCGAGCATGCGCCGACCGAGACGACTGGCTGCATCGTCGCACCCGAGGGTAACGACCGCTTCACCTGCTACACCAACACGCAGGCGATGTTCTTCACCCTCGATAACGCCTCGATCATCCTGCAGATGCCCGGCAACAAGCTGCATTTCGTCGGCGGCACTGTCGGCGGCGGCTTTGGCGGCAAGGTCGACGTCATCGTCGAGCCGATCGCCATCCTTGGCGCCAAAATAACAGGACGACCGGTCTGTTTTATCTACAGCCGCGAGGAAGAGATGCAGATTTCCTCGCCGCGCGCCGCCGAGAAAGTCGTCATCAAGGACGGCGTCATGAACGACGGCCGCATCGTCGCGCGCAAAGTGACCGGCTACACCGACGCCGGCGCCTATTCGCGCCATTCGCCCTACGGCGCGCAGAAGGGCGCCGGGCATTATCCCGGCCCGTATACGATCCCGAACGTCTGGATCGACACTTATTGCGTCTACACCAACCGCACCCCGTCCTCGGCGATGCGCGGTTTCGGCGTCACCATCGGCGATTTTGCGCTGGAGGTGCAGATGGACAAGCTCGCACGGCTGATCGGCATGGACCCGCTCGAATTCCGCTTCATCAACGCCTACCGCGACGGCGACATGAAGGCGCATCGCCAGCCGACCGAGGGAGCGGCGCTGATCGAATGCATGCAGGAAGCCTCACGCGCCGCCAACTGGCCGGTGGCGGAGAAGTTCATGGCGATGTCGTCTTACGCGAAGGGAGCTTGAGATGGCGATCAGGCGCGGACGCGGCGTTGCCGCGATCAACTATCCGACCGGCATGAATCTCGGCGGCGACCCGACCCAGGCGCTGGTGCATTCGACGCCGACCGGCAATTTCATGGTGACGCTGTCGAGTGTCGACCTTGGCCAGGGCATGAAGCAGATCATGGCGCAGATCTGCGCCGAGACGATCGGCGTGCCGACCGACCGTGTCGTCGTAGACACCGCCGACACCGACACCGGTCCGCACTGCATGGGCACCTTCGCCTCGCGTGGCACGCACCGCGCCGGCAATGCGGTTATCCAGGCGGCCAGGGAAGCCCGCCAGGTGATGTTGGAAGTAGCGGCCGAGGAGCTGGAGGTGAATGCGTCGGACCTCGAGACTGATGGCCAGGGCAACATCCTGGTCAAGGGCGCGCCACAAAAATCGATCTCGATCTTCGATGTCGCGCTGTCGGCGCATTTCAAGCGCGGACGCTCGATTTCCGGCCGCGGCATGTTTTTGATCCCCCGCTCCTATCCCGAAAAGGAAACCGGCGCGATGAAGCCGTCGACCTGCTACGCCCACGCCTGCACGGTTGCCGAGGTCGAGGTCGATGACGAGACCGGCGAAGTCACCGTGCTGACGGTGAAGAACGTCTTTGAGATCGGCCGCGCGCTGAACCCGAAAATGGTCGAGCAGCAGCTCGTCGGCGGTTCGTGGATGGGCATCAGCCATGCTCTCTACGAAACGACCGAGCCCTATTATCCCAACCGCGACCATGGCGGCACCGACTTCAACCAATATCTGATGCCGGGTCCTGGCGATCTCGCGCAAACCGAGATCATCGTGCTGGAGAGGCCCTCGGCCGACGGGCCGTACGGCGCCAAGGGGCCGGGCGAAATGTGCGCCAACCCGCAAATCCCGGCGGTGGCCAACGCCGTCTTCGCCGCCGTCGGTGTGCGCATCGACACGCTGCCGATCACGCCGGAGCGCATCCTGCGGGCGCTGAAGGCGCAAGCATCAAACTGAGTGCTGGAAATGCCCAAGAGAAGCGCCCGGACTTCAAGCGCAGAGACAGTCGCGACCTCGCCGGAGGCGGTGGCGTCCCGCCTCGCCGCCTCGCGCTATCTCGCCGATGAAAGCCTGGCCACCGCAATCTTCCTGGCGATCAGGCTGGGTAAGCCGCTGCTGCTCGAAGGCGCGCCCGGCGTCGGCAAGACCGAAGCGGCGAAGGCGATAGCCGAACTGCTCGGGCGCGATCTGGTGCGGCTGCAATGCTATGAAGGCATCGACGCCGCCCATGCGCTATACGAGTGGAACTACCAGCGCCAGCTGCTCGCCATCCGCCATGCCGGCGAGCACGAGGTCGACATCTACGACGACCGTTTCCTGATCGCGCGGCCGCTGCTGCAGGTGCTGAAGGCGCCGGAAAAGCGCGTGCTGCTGGTCGACGAAATCGACCGTTCCGATCATGAATTCGAAGCGCTGCTGCTGGAGTTCCTGTCCGATTTCCAGATCAGCATTCCCGAGCGCGGCACCATTCGCGCGACGGCGCAGCCGATCGTCATCCTGACCTCGAACCGCACGCGTGAACTGGCCGAAGCGCTGCGGCGGCGCTGCGTCTATCACTGGATCACCTATCCCGACGCCATTCGCGAGGCCGAGATCATCATGCTGCGCGCCGGCGACGTCGCCGAGGCCACGGCGCGCGCCGTGGCTTCCGCCGTGCGCGACATCCGCGCGCGTCCGCTGGCCAAGCCGCCAGGCATCGCCGAGGCGGTCGAATGGGCCAATGCCGCCACCATCCTCGAAAAGGGCGGCAGCCCCTGGCCGGAAGCCTTCCGCCGCGCCATCGGCGTGCTGATCAAGGACGAGGAGGACTTTTCCTGCATCGCGCCCGAGCTCGGCAAGATTATCGAGGAGGCGCTAGCGTGACGAGCAACCGAAGCGCGCTAGCGCGATACCCCAGGGCTAGTGCGCGACGCGGGCGGGACAGCGCCCCCCTCTGTCCTGCCGGACATCTCCCCCTCAAGGGGGGAGATTGGCAGCTTGGGCGCTCCGATCAATTCTGCAACGTTGAAGATTGGCGAAAGCCGGCGAGATGTCTGATCTCCCCCCATGAGGGGGAGATGTCCGGCAGGACAGAGGGGGGCGCGAAGGAATGATGCGTCCGGAAAGCTTGCCCCGTGCGACCACGCCGTTCCTCGGCTTCGCCCGGTTGCTTCGCAGCCACGCCTTCGCCATCGCCCCCGAGCAGGTCTCCGGTTTCATGCAGGCGGTTACGTTGCTCGGCCCGCGCTCGATGAACGACATCCGCGAAGCAGCCCTCGCCACGCTGGCGCCGCCGCCCGACCGCCGCGACGAATTCGAGGCGCATTTCCGGAGCCATTTCTATGGGGATGCCGCGGCGCTGGTCGAAGGCGACGCCGACGAGGAAGCCCGCATCAAGGACGATGGCAAAACCAGCAAACAAGAAATCGAGGTGGTCCGCCAGGAGCAAGGCGGCGAACTGGCTTCGGCCAGCGAACAGTTGAACGTCCGCGAGTTCCAGCGCGATCGCGACGGGCTTGCCGCCTTCCGCCGCAAGCTCGCCACCGCTTTGCCCGCCCGCCGGTCCTTCCGCACCGTACGCACGCATGCGCGCGGCAAGCTCGACCTGCGCCGCTCGCTGCGCGAAATCGTCAGTGCCGACGGCGATATCCCCTCGCCGCTGCTGCGCCGGCGGCAGACAGTGCCGCGCAAGCTTCTCATCCTGATCGACGTGTCGGGCTCGATGAAGCACTACACATCGGACTATCTCAAGCTGGCACACGCGGCGGTGCAAGGCGCCGACCGGGCGGAGGTATTCACTTTCGGCACACGGCTGACCCGCATCACCTCGGCGCTGCGTATTCGCGACCGCGACCAGGCGCTGGCCCGCGCCGCTGCCCAGGTCGACGACTGGGACGGCGGCACCCGCATGGGTCCAACGCTGCTAGCCTTCCTCTCGGTGCCGCGCTTCTCCGCCTTTGCACGCGGAGCGGCAATCGTCATCCTGTCGGATGCGCTCGAGCGCGGCGATCATGCCGAGCTGGAAATGGCGATGCGCCGGCTGCTTGCCCGCGCCTTCCGACTCTCCCTGGCGACGCCGTTGGCCGGCGATCCGCGTTTCCAGCCGGCAACGGCAGCACTTCGCGCCATCCTGCCGATGCTCGACGACCTGGTCGACGGCTCGTCCATCGCGGGCCTCACCGATTTCATCCTGTCGCTCGCCCGCCCCGCCCCCGTGGCCGCGGCAATCTGGAAGAGGGTTTCGTGATGCAGAAGGCGATCGACGCGCATTTCCACATCTGGCGCCAAAAGGACCAGCCGTGGCTGGTCGGGCCGATGGTGCCGCGCATCTTTGGCCCCTACGAGCCGATCCGCCGCGACTATCCGATCGAGGAATTCCTTGCCGACCAGCAAGGCTCGGGCGTCGAGAAGGCGGTCTATGTCCAGACCAACTGGGCCAAGGAGGATTTCGAGAACGAGGTCGCCTTCCTGCAGAAGACCGCGGAAGAAACCGGCTGGCCGCACGCCATCGTCGGCTATGCCGACATGACCGTGGACGACGTGCGTTCCCAGATCGACCGGCTGATCAAATACCCGCTGCTGCGCGGCGTGCGCATGCAGCTGCACTGGCACGAAACGCCGGCCTTCCGCTTCGCCGCCTCGGCCGATCAGGTCATCGACCCGAAGGTGCGGGCCAATGTCGCGCGGCTCAAGGATTACGGCCTGTCCTTCGACCTGCAGCTTTTCCCCGCCCAGATGAAGGATGGGCTGACGCTCGTCGGCGAGAACCCCGAGACCAATTTCATTCTCACGCACGCCGGCATGCTGACCGGCATGGAGCCCGAAACCACCGAGGCCTGGAAGGCAGGGCTGCGCACGCTGTCAGCGGCGCCCAACCTCTATGCAAAGCTGTCCGGCCTCGGCACCTTCGTCCACCGTAACGATCCGGCGCTCATCGGCTATATCGTCGACAATGCCATCGACATCCTCGGCAGCGATCATCTGACGTTCGGCTCGAACTTCCCGATCGAGAAACTGTGGACCAGCCACGCCGAGCTGATCAGGGCGCACAGAGATGCGGTGGGCAAGCACGGCGCGGCGGCCGCGGCGGATATTTTCTGGAAAACGGCGGAGAAGGTTTATCGGCCAGCGTAAGGCTGAATGCAGTCGAGCTC
The DNA here is from genome assembly GCF_040319475.1 of Mesorhizobium sp. M0904. Taxonomy (NCBI): domain Bacteria; kingdom Pseudomonadati; phylum Pseudomonadota; class Alphaproteobacteria; order Hyphomicrobiales; family Phyllobacteriaceae; genus Mesorhizobium; species Mesorhizobium sp. M0904. The sequence goes on from NZ_JAMYOC010000030.1 coordinate 45,781, forward strand.
CCAGATCGGGCGCGATTGCGGGTCGACTATGCGCGTCCTGCGGCTTTGGCCGCGAGATCAGCCCACCCGCCCAGGTTCTTCCAACCGTTTTGTTGCTTGAAGTCGTATGTCATCGCTCCGTGATTGAGCGGAGACAGATGGCCGGGCGCTGGAGTGGCAAGGTACTTCGGGAATGATGGCACAGGCCCGAGATAGTCTTCATAGCGATGCCAAAGACCGTCGGTAGCCAATTCGAAAAGTCGATATGTCCCGTCCTCGATCTTCCCAACGCCCATGTATTCGAGAGGGTCTGGACCTCTAGCGTGAGGGACTCGATCCTCAATGTGGGTCAAACTATTGATGCTGGCGGCCATGAGGCCTTTCTGCTCGATGACACTCCTTGCGATCTCATAGCGAACCCAGCGTCGGCCCCATGTCTCAGAACCAAACAGAACGCAAACGACCGAACTGTACCGCATCTCTCGCTGGATCATGCCTTTAAGCGATTCAGGATTAATGAGCCGCGCCTTTTCCCATACGCTCTTGTCCACGAAGCAACTGGCTTCTTTGATTTCCTTCTGGAATTGCATCGCATTGCGAACGTTGTTCACTCGATGGATGTCCGCGTAGTGGAATGAGAAGAAAATCCCACGCCTCCTCGGCTCGGCGCTCAGAAGATGTTGCGGAATCGTCGGCGAGCTCAATCCCCTAAAGCCGAGACCGATAGGGCCTATCGGCCTTTCATCTGCCGCTGGAGATAGCAAACCGAACAAGCTATTGAGCGGATTTTCGCGGCGAGGTGCCAAACCTCTAAGAAATTCACCAAGCGAGTTAGGTGCCGGTTGCGGAGATATTGATCCCAACAAGCTATTGAACGGGTTTTCACGCCGAGGGGTCGAACCTCCAATAAGATGACCAAGCGAGTTAGGTGCGGGATCGCTCCTTGTCAGAGCGTTGATGATAGCCTTGAGAAGGTCTCCGTTTTCGTCCGTCATGGATGACCTCCGTAGCGCCAAACAGCCACTAAGATAATTACGACCCCGATGTACGGCAACGCGACCGTCCACGAAAACGCCAGACGGAAAGGGCCCGCAACCCGATGTCGGAATTCCCGCCAGTCCATGGAAAATGGAGAGACTTCCTCGTCCAACCGGACCGCATCGTATAGGCGTCTGTAGGCCCGCTCTACATGCAGCTGTTTGGCCGTCAGTCCCCAAAAGATTAGAATCGGAAAAACCGCGATCAGTGGAAGGTAGGATGGCGTCGAGCCGGGTGACGTTGCGCCCTGTGTCTGGCCAAGCGCTATGATTGCTGCCGCGATCGTAATGGCCAGAGTTTTCAAAATCTGGCTGTCAGATGCCATCCGGCCAATGACACCTTGGATCATTCCAAGATGAGCGATTTTCTGTTCCAACATGCGAGTCCCCGATTATCCATGCTTAGCATATACCATGGGTCGAACATATGGGGAACAACCTCGATACGGCTCACTTCACCAATCCACTGATTTTTCGTCCGGAACTACAACATATCCGCCGTAAGCTGGCCGCGTTTTGTAAACTCTAACGTCGTCACTAAACCGCGAACGAACTAGCTCGCGGATTCTCGGCAAGCTGATTGGGCATAGCGGGCCTAAAATCACTTCTGAGAGATCTAGATCCGATTCAAAATCCTTGAAATGAAGCGAGCCTTCTTCATTCATTTTCTTCAGATTGAGTATCATTCGATGCTCGGCTTCATAAGCCCAGTGCTCAAACTTTGTTTTTATCAGTAATTCCTTCACCATATCGGAGAGACCATCGGGGGATGTCCCGTCTAAGGTGATGCCTCGTCGACGCTTACCTTCATAGATGACCTTCGTAACCACATTTCTCGGGACGTCAAATCCCAGACAAATTCCAGTATGTTTTCCAGCATAGTGACTCCAAAGCAGAGGGTTCGACCAATTCGCGCTAAAACAAAGCAATCCGTGTTTTAAATCGTAGTTCTTTTTGTAGCTCTCCGCCGCAGATCTTATTGAAGAGTCTTTACAGTCAGCTGCCAATAGCTCAAAAGGATCGTTGAGGGCCGAAAATCGAGCCACTTTCAAGCGCTTCAGACCAATATTGCTAAGTCCATATTCAGCCGAGGTGATATGATAGAGACGCAGTAATGCCGGCGACGGAGGGGGGACCACCGCACTACTCCCCATTTGGGTTCCGTATCCGGCTTGTTTCCACTCGGCGCGCAGCCATGGCTTCATTGCCATCAGTTACCCCTTCACAAGAACTCTTGCAAAAAAGTGACGTATACTCCGACTTCTGAGTCGACGCACGTTGATGCGCAGTGAAATTGACGAGGTGTGAACATCCATAAGGCAAGCCACCTCAGTTCACCTCGAACTGCGGATCGAGCGAGATCTGCATCGCGGTGACCATCTGGTTGGTCTGGCCGGCCAGCCCGATGATCGAGACCAGCTCGCCATGCTGCGCATCGGTCATGCCCTTGGCCCGCGCTGCCGCCAAAGGCGACGGCGACGATCAGCGCCACCCGCCGGGCTTGCCGCGCCGTCGCGGTTTCCGGCAAGGCTTTGTTTTCGGGAATGGCGGTCATGCGCAGAACTGTCCGAAGGGGAATTTTCACCCGCTCCATCGGCAACCGCACAATTGTCCGGCAAACCGATGACGCACCGGTTTCAACAGCATCTGGCCGGTGCCGTCCAGACAGGGACCAACAAACGTTCGTGTGGCATCGCAGCCGGCCATGCGATGACCTGGCGCTGGCGCCGAACCGGCCTTTTACGATCCGCGATGACGCTTTGTGCCGCTGCCGGGGCGTCTTATGCGGCTTCGATCTTCTCCAGGAACAGGCTGAGCTGGTCCGGGTCCATGTGCACGACGTGCCTGTCTTCGGGATACGCCAGGCTGTTCACATCGGCGACATATTCGGAAAAGGCGGCGATGCGTTCGGCCTGCAGGCGATCGTATTCGGCGGCGAAATTGCGATAGACCTTGGAATGGCGCGGCATGTGGCCACGGTTCTGGCCGAGGATGTCGTCGGCGAACAGATACTGCGCGTCACAGCCGGTGCCCGCTCCCATCGACAGCATGATCAGCGACGTCCGTTCCGAGATCGCCTTGGCCACTTCGACCGGCACCACTTCGATCTCGGCGCCGATCGCGCCGGCGGCCTCCAGTTGCTTCACCGCCTCGAACACCTGCATGGCGGTGTCGGCGGTCTTGCCGACAGCCTTGAAGCCGCCGGTCCAGGTGGCGCGTGACGGGATGAGGCCGACATGGCCGATCACCGGAATGGCATCGTCGGCCATTCGCTTGATGGTGGCATAGCCGGCGCTGCAATAGACGGCATCGGCGCTGGCCTTGTAGAGCCGGAACCCCCAGCGGACGAAATCATCGGCGGTGCCGATTTCGAAGAAATTCTCGCCCGGCATGGTGAACAGGCTGGGTGCCGCATCGCGGTATTGCGGATTGAGCACCAGCTCCGGCGGCACCGAGACGATATCGACGCCGGCGCGTTCGGCGGCCTCGGCCTCGTCCATCGTCAGCACGCGCAGCATCGTCAGCTGCCGCTTGCCCTTCATGGCACGCAGGTCTGCGACGGTCGGTCTTTTCCGGCTCATGGATTTTGGTTCCCTTTGCTACGTGACAGAAGGCCGGTCAGCGATCTGGATCATCACCTTGCCAGCTTCGACCTTGACTGGATAGGTCGCGAGATTGACGCAAACGGGAGCGCCCTTCGCCTGCCCGGTCTTGTAATTGAAGCGGCCATTGTGCTTGGGGCATTCGATGATGTCGTCCATCACAAGCCCTTCGGCCAGATGCGCCTTCTCATGCGTACAAAACCCATCGGTGGCGAAGAATTCATCGTCCGGCGAACGGTAGATCGCGAAGGTGCGGCCGCCATGGTCGAAGCGGATGACATCTTCCTCTTCGACATCGTCCACGGCGCACGCTTCGACCCAATCGGCCATCTCTATCTCTCCTGAAATTTCTGCGTTGCGCTTGTGCGCAGTACCTACTCAGCCGCTGCCGACATGTTCACTTCGTGGAATTCGCCACGATAGGGCCGTGCGGTTGGCGGCAGTTCGCGCTTGAGGAAATAATCCTCGTATTTGAGCTGCCTGAGCAGGACAGGCCAGACCTCGCGATAGGCATGCCATATCGACGGGTTCGGCTCCGGCAGATCGTGCTTGATCAATTCATGCAGCCTGGGCAGCGCGTGATAGGGCACCATCGGAAACATGTGGTGCTCGACGTGGTAGTTCATGTTCCAGTAGATGAACCGGCTGATCGGGTTCATGTACACGGTACGGGTGTTGAGCCGGTGATCGACGACGTTGTCGGCCAGACCGATGTGCTGCAGCAGGCCGGTCATCACCATGTGCCAGGTGCCGTAGAGGCGCGGCACGCCGATGAGCACCACCGGCACCCACGACTGCATGAAAAGGGCGAGTGCTATTGTGGCGATGTAGATGGCAATATGCCAGCGCGCCGCGATGACGGCCTTGTGCTGTTCCATCTCGGGAACGTAGCTTTTCTCGTCGAGCGTCAGCTTGCCGAACGCCTGGCGTACCAGTGCCGGAAGCGAATAGCGAAAATCGAGGATGCCGGTGAAAGCCAGCGCCGCACGCAAAAGGTCCGGCGGGCGCATCACGGCGATCTCGGCGTCGCGGCCGACGATGATGGTATCGGTGTGGTGACGGGCATGGCTCCAGCGCCAGGTCACCGGGTTGCGCATCAGCATGAAGCTGGCGATCTGGTAGACGACATCGTTCATCCAGCGCGTGCGGAAGGCAGTGCCATGGCCGCATTCGTGCCAGCGCGAGTCGCTGGACGAGCCATAGAGCACGCCGTAGACGAAGAAGAACGGCACGCACCACCAGGTACCCCAGAAATAGATGGCGCCGGCGGCCGAGCCGAGGATGGCGACGATCCAGATGATCGTGTCGCGGATCGCCGGGCCGTCTGAGCGCTGCATCAACTCCTTGATCGCCTTGCGGGGGACATCCGTGTGGTACCACTCCGCCGAGGCCAGTCCCGTCTCGATCGCCCTGCGCGTGCTTTCGCCGACCAGGCTGTAATCGCGCTTTACCGTGCCAGCCATTGTGACCTCCAATTCCCGATCGGCCGCGAACCCTCCCCGCTCCGGCCGGAACCAGCCTCCCAACTGGTGTCCCGTATCCTGTTCGCCATTATCACGACCTGCCTCCAAGAACAGGAAAACGGCCCGACGGCTGGGGATAATCCTGCTGCGGCTGCCTGGCGATTGCAGCGATCCGGCTTTCGGCGGCGGCGATCTCGCCGGCGCCGTCGAGGACCCGGAACACCGCATCGTAGGAGCGGCTCTCGCCATGCTCCAGCCAGATCATCTCGCCGCGTTCGCGCGCCGCCAGATTGCCCAGCACATGATGCGTCGACGGCTCGATGCCCAGCGCGTACTGCCCGGCCTGGAAATTCTGCCATTCATAGGCGCAAGGCAACTGGTCCTTGCGCGTGACCACCTCGAAGCCAAGGCCGAGCCTGTCGTTGACCACCGCCACCGGGACTTCGCCGGTGCTGTCGGCGCCGAGTTCATGCTGCCAGACCTGTTCCTTGAATCCCGGTTGCGGCGCCGGCACCGTGCGGTAGCCGACCTTCTGCGCTTCATAGCGCTCGCCGGCATGCCCGGCCCAGACGACGTCGCGGATCGGCGCCAGGTAGCGCGATCCCTCGTCGAGCACCGGATGACTGACATTGATGTGGTAGAAATACATATGCGGCGTACGGTTGAAACCGTGATTGACGACACGGTCCGAAAGCCGGATCTCGTTGCCGCCGACATCGGCCTCGATCCGCCGCAGCAGGTGCAGATCCTCGCCGAATACAGTCGATTGCTGGACGATGCCTTCGGCCCACAACACGCAGCGGTCGCCGTCCCAGGTCTCGCCATAGCCGGTCAGCCGCGCTGGAATGGTGCTGACACGGCCGTGCAGCGAATGGCGTACCGTCTTCTTCGGCGGGTAGTTGTAGGTGTCGGCGGGTACCTCGTTCATGAACAATATATGGTCGAGGCCGCAGGTCAGCAGAAGGCCGGAAAACGACCGCGCCCACGCCAATCCCTCCTCGCCTTCATATTCGTGCAGGCCGGGATGGCGAAAACCGCTCGGCGAGTGCCAGCCGATCGCCTGGCCCCTGAAGTCGCAATCGGCGATATCGAGCGCCCGGTCGACCAGCGCGGTGAAGCGCAGGCCGGAGCCGGTGCGGAATTCGAGCATGCGGATGCCGCGCTCGACGCCGTCGCCAAGCGTCATCAGCCGCACGCCGGCGAACTGCGACAGCATGCCCGAGCGTTCCGAGACCTGCCGGCGCGACAGCGTCTTGCCGTAAAGCTCTACCATGTGACGGCCAGTTCTTTCACTTTGCTCCCGTCCTTCACTTCGCTCTCGTCTCCTTGAGCAGGGCCGACATGTCGGCACCGGTGATGATGCTTTCCACGGTCAGCAGATCGGTATCGGCGACCGTCTGCTCGGCGACGATCTCGCCGCGGCGCATGACGATGATGCGATCGGCGACCTGGAAGACGTGATGGATGTTGTGGGTGATCAAAAGCACCGAGTGACCGGCGTCACGCACTTCCTTGACGAAGCGCAGCACGCCGTGCGTTTCCTCGACGCCGAGATTGTTGGTCGGCTCGTCGAGGATGATGACCTTGGCGGCAAATTGCATGGCACGCGAAATGGCGATCGATTGGCGCTCGCCGCCCGACAATGTGCTGACCAGTGCATCGGCGTCGAGTTTCTTCGAGATGCCGACGCGCTTCAAAAGCGCCGAGGCGGCATCGCGCAATTTGGCAAGGTCGAGCGGCGCGAACACGCCCAGCCATTTGAGATTGACCGGCTCGCGGCCGAGGAAAAGATTGCGCGCGATGCTGAGGTCGGGCGCCAGCGAGGTGTCCTGGTGGATGGTCTCGATGCCGAGATCCATCGCGTCGCGCGTCGAGCGGATGGAGACCTTCTGGCCGCGCACATAGATCTCGCCGCGATCGACCGGAAACACGCCCGAGATCGCCTTGATCAGCGTCGATTTGCCGGCGCCGTTGTCACCGAGCAAGGCCACCACTTCGCCCTCGTTGAGCGCGAAGGACGCGTTCTTCAGGGCGCGGACGCTGCCGAAGGATTTTTGCAAATTCTGCAGCCGAAGCACTTCCATGATCAGCTCCTGGCGGCGTTCTTCTGCAGCAAAGCGTGCAGGATGAGCATGGCAAGGATGATGACGCCGACGAAGATGTTGTAGGCGAGCCCAGGCACGCCGATCAGCACGATGCCGTTGCGGATGCTGCGCAGCATCAGCGCGCCGACGATGGTGCCTAAAATGGTGCCGCGTCCACCGGTCAGCGCGGTGCCGCCAACCACCACCATGGCGATCACTTCGAGCTCGTAGCCGGTGCCGGCCACCGGCGAGGCGGCAGAGATGCGGAAGGCGCTGATCATGCCGGCGAGACCGGCCAGCACCGAGGTGAGGATGAACAGCCAGATCTTGACCGCATCGGCCGGCACGCCGCGCGCTACGGCGGCGTTACGGTTCGAGCCGATAGCGCTGATCCAGTTGCCGAGCTTGGCGTAGTGCAGCACATAGATCGCCAGTAGCGACAGGCCGATGAACCACCACAGCGAGGTATAGAAACGGAACGTTCCGATATTGAAGCTGCCGGCCAGCAGCGTCACGAAGAAGCCTGGCTGGTCCCAGGATTTCAGCGGAAATCCTTGGGTGATGTAAAGCGCTGCCCCACGCACGACGAGCAACATCGACAGTGTCACCAGGAAGGAGGAGATGCCGATCTTGGTGACGATCAGGCCGTTGATCGCACCGATCGCTATGCAGAGCAGCAGGCCGGCCAACAGCGCGACGCCAATATCAAACCCGCCGTTCTGCACCAGCAGCATGACCACGACCGGCGCTAGCCCGAACACGGCACCGACCGAAAGGTCGAACTCGCCCGCCGTCAGAAGCAGCGTCATGCCGAGCGCGATGATGCCGAGCTCGGGCAGGAACGCCATCATGTTGGAGATGTTGAGCGGCGACAGGAAATTGGCGTCGGCGATCCCGAACACCGCCAGCAGGACAATCAGGATGACGAGCGAAGAGAACTGCGGCGAGCGCATCAGGCTCGACCTGCGTTTGGCACGCGGCATTTCCTCTTCTGCGGCAATTGTCATGACTGTTTCGACCATATTTCAAGGTGACGCCCGCCGCCTGCGCGGCGAGCGTCAATTTCAATCACTTGTTGTAGAGTTTCAGGATCGGTTCGACGCTCGACGCGTCGTAGAGGCTGAACGTGTGGATGTCGTAGCCGATCGGTTCGCCAGCAGCGGCCAGCCCGAGCAGCGCCACCGGCATGAACCCTTGCGCCGAGGGAAACTGCCAGGCAGCCGCGTTGATGAACCCAGACTTGACTGACTCGGCCGTTTCCTTCGAATTGCCCCAGCCGACGACCGGGACCTTGCCGGCCGGCACGCCGGCACCGTCGAACACCCGCTTGACGCTGGCCGCAACGGAATCGCCGAGCGCGATGATCGCCGGCGGGTTGTTGGCCACCATGTAGTCGGTCATCTTGGCGATGATGCCGGCCGGATCGGTGCCGCAATCGACCACGTCATATTTGATGCCGAGCGGATCGAAGACGCTGGCAATGCCTTCGGTCTCGAGCTGCTGGTAGCTGGCGCCCGGCACTTCGACCGGCAGGAACACTTTGTCGCCTTGCTTCACCATCTTGTGGTCGACCAGATACTTCGCCCAGATGACACCGGCTTCCTTGAGATCGGCGCCGACGTAGGCTTGCCGGCCGGTCGCCGGATCGTCGGTGTTGAAGAACACGATAGGGATACCGGAGGCCTTCGCCGCCTTGACCTCTTCGGTCCACAGGCCGGGCTGCGCTGAGGTGGTGGCGATGCCGTCCGGCTTGGCTGCCAGTGCCGAGTTGAAGGCTTCCTTCTGCGCCGCCATGTCGCCGCCGCTGAACGAGATCTTGCAGGTCACCTTGAGCTGGTCGCACGCCTTGGTGGCACCGGCATTCCAGTCGATCCAGAAGGCGTCCGACGGGCCGCCATGCGACAACAGGTAGAACGTCTTCTGGGCATCCTGTGCCAGCGCCGGCGTAGCCAGCGCCACACTGGCAAGAAAGGTCGCCGCAGCAGCGATTTTCAACGCGAATTTCAACATTTCTCTTCCTCCCTTGTTTCGTAGCCGAACCGCGCCATCACAGTCCGTTGGCGCGGAATTTCCCGTCGAGGAATTTCTTGGCGCGCGGCACGTCGTCTTCCGAAAGATGCTCGATGATGACCGGGATGTTCGGGTGCTTTTCGGCCAGCCGCTTGAGATAAAGGTCGTAGTTCAGCGAACCGAGGCCGGGCGCCGGCAGCTCGATCTCGCCGACGCCGCGGAAAGTGTGGCTCTCCAGCGCGTCCTCGTCGCCAATGTCTGCGTGCTTCTCCGACTTGTCGCCGCCGGAACGCTTGACGTCCTTGGCGTGGGCGATCTTGATCTTGTCGGTCAGCGTGTCGAACACCTGGTTCAGGATCTGATCCATCCGGTCGATGTTGTGGGTTTCGAAATAGTTGGTCGGGTCCATCAACAGGCCGAGGCCTGGGTGGTCGACCTGCGCGAACATCCTCACCGTCTCCTCGACCGAGCCGACGACATTGTTGACATAGGTTTCGAGCAGGAAGACCGCGCCGTGGTCATAGGCGGTCTGGGCAAGGTCGGCGATGACCTTGCGGCATTCCTCGAACCCTTCCTCGGTCTTGTTCTTCGGGTGATGCACCCAGTCGGATTCGGTGTTGTAGGTACCCGTTTCCGAGATCACGTAAGGGGTGCCGAAATGGCGCGCGTTGCGGATGATCTCCTTCAAATAGCCGACGCGCCGCTCGCGCTCGCCCAGGTCCGGATGGATGATGTTGGTGTAACCCGATACGCAGCAGATCGGCAGATTGTGGTCGCGAAACGTATCGCGGACGGTCTTGGCTTTGTCCCTGGTGATCTGTCCGGCCGACAGGTCGATGTCCCTAAAATGCAGGTCGAGCTGCACGGTGTTGAAATCGAGCGCACGGATCTTCTGCGCGGTTTCCTTGAGGCCATACGGAAAATAACCCGTGAAAATACCTGCCTGCATCATGGTGTGAAGTCCTCCCTGTAAGTGGCTCAGTCAGTTGATATTTCGGAAAGTTTGACCGTCCGGCCCTTGTCGATGGAGCGGTAGCCGGCTTCGACCAGCGCCATGGTCTTGACGTTGTCGGCGACGGACAGCGCCGGCGGCTCGCCAGTCTTGACCGCGTGCTGGAGCTGCTCCATGACGCCGATAAAAGCATGCGGGAACCACTTCGTGTCCCAGCTGGGTGTCACCCATTCCCCACCGGTGGTCTCGGTCGAGGCATAGGTCAGCGTCGAGGCAGCGCCAGTCGGCCAGCCGATGGTGCCCTTGGCGACGCCCTTGGTGCCGTCGACGCGCCAGTTGATGTGCTGGTCGTCCTTGTAGCCCTCCTGGCGCGGCCCGGACCAGACATCCTCCAGCGATACGGCAAGCACACCGGATGGGAACTTGATCGTCGACACTGTGATGCCGTCCGAATGGTCGAAGCGGGTGCGCGGGTCCTTGCGGGTCAGGGTGGTGATCTCTAGGGGATCGCCGAACAGGAAGCGTAGTACGTCGAGATGGTGGACGCTCATATTGGCGAGCGTCAATCGGTCATAGTCCTCGAGGAAGCTCTGCCAGTGCGGGATCGCATGCATGTCGATCTGGGCGAAGACGATGTCGCCGAGCGCGCCGCTGTCGATCACCTGCTTCAAGACGCGCATCGACTGGTCGTAGCGCATGTTCTGGTTGACCGAGAGAATCTTGCCTGCCTTGGCCGCCTCGTCGCGCAGTTTGACGGCCTCTTCAAGGGACAGCGCCAATGGCTTCTGCGCCAGGATCGCCTTGATATGTGCCTGCTTCAGCGCATGGCGGATCAGCGCCGGCTGCTGGTCGGGCGGAAAGGCAAGGTCGATGATCTCGACGTTTTTGTCCTCGATGAGCTGTTCCGGCGTGTCGTGGACGGCCGGGATATCCCAGCGTTTGGCGACCTTCTCGGCGCTGGCCTTGGTCCGCGAGGCAATCGCCACCACGGGGAAACCGGCTTCCTTGTAGGCGGCAAGGTGACATTCGGCCATGATCATGCCGGCGCCGACGCAGCCGATCTTGTATTCCCTGGTGCGGACTTTAACGTCCGGCTCGAAGCCGTTGCCGACCATTTCTTGGCTTGCCATATGTTCCTCCCGAAGCTCGTTTCTTACAGCCGCCGTCACCTTGCCAGCGCTCCCCCGCTTTGCCCGAAATAATGCACCCTGCCCGGCTCGCAGGATATCGCCACCATCGCGTCCGGCCTGATGTCCGGCTGGCCGCGCAACAGCGCCCGCAGACGCGCCTGCCCGGCGGCGAGCGTCACTACGGTGTAGCCGCCGAGCGGCTCGACCTCGAACACTCGCGCCGGGCGGCCCGCGCCCCCCTCCGACCAGGCCTTGACCTTGATGTCTTCCGGCCTGAGTCCGATTTCGACGGCATCGGCCGGCGCCGTCTTGTCCGCGATGCGGATCGTGCCTTCCGCCGCCTCGACGCCTTCAGCGCCGTGCACCGACTTCAATATGTTCATCATCGGCGAGCCAAGCAGCCGCGCCACATAGGTGCTGGCCGGCCGGTCATAGATCTCGGCAGGCGCGCCGATCTGCCTGATCTTGCCGCTCTCCAGTATGGCCATGCGGTCGGCGACCGACATCGCCTCTTCCTGGTCGTGCGTGACATAGATCAGCGTCTTGCCGAGCTCGCGCTGGATGCGCTTCAGCTCGACGCGCGTCTCCTCGCGCAGCCTGGCGTCGAGCGCCGAGATTGGATCATCCATCAGATACGCGACGGGATCACGCACCAGCGCACGGGCGATCGCGACACGCTGCCGCTCGCCGCCTGAAAGCTGCGCCGGCGGCTTGTGCAGGATATGGCCGATATGCAGCTTAGCCGCGACGTCGGCGACGCGTTTTTCGATCTCGGCTTCGGCGACCCGGCGTTCGACCAGCGGAAAGCGGATGTTGTCGCGCGCGCTCATATGCGGAAACAGCGCCAGGTTCTGGAACACCATGGCGACATTGCGCTCCGCCGGCGACACCGTGTTGACCGGCTTGCCGCCAATCAGGACCTCGCCCATGTCGGGCGTTTCCAGGCCGAGTACCAGGCGTAGTATCGTCGACTTGCCAGACAGCGGCGGCCCGAAGAAGCAGAAGAACTCGTTGTCGTTCACCGCAAACGACGCATCGTCGACGGCCAGCGTGTTGCCGTAGCGCTTTGTGACATTGCGAAAGACGATATCGGCCATCTCAAGCTGCTCTCAACGCAACGCCAGTGGCGGCGTCGAAGACGCGCACCGCCTCCGCCGCAGGCGCGACGACGGCTGTCTGCCCGATCGCCAGCCCGACATCATTGTCGAACACCGCCTTCACCGCAGTCTCGCCCTCGCCAAGATGGATGATGGTGCGCGCGCCGATCCGCTCGACGAAACTCACCGGCATGGACAGGCCACGGCCGCCTTCAGTCAGCGTCACCTGCTCCGGTCGAAAGCCATAAAACACCTCGCCGCGCATCCGGCGTGCGGCATCGGCGATCTCGACCGGCAGCGGCGGCGTCGCCCCCAGTGGGCCAAGATCGATGACTAGGCCACCGTCGCTTTCCGCCGGCCTGCCCTTGAGCAGGTTCATGCCCGGCGCGCCGATGAAGCGGGCGACGAAGACATTGGCCGGGTTGTTGTAGACTTCCAGTGGCGTGCCGACCTGCTGCAGCACGCCATGGTCCATCACCGCGATGCGATCGGCCATGGTCATCGCTTCGAGCTGATCGTGGGTGACATAGACCATGGTCTGCCGGAACTGCCGCTGCAGCTGCTTCAGTTCGGTCCGCATCACCGCCCGGAAGGCGGCATCGACATTGGAAAGCGGTTCGTCGAGCAGGAAGATCGCCGGCTCCATGATCGCCGAACGGCCGATCGCGACCCGCTGCAATATGTTGACCGACAGCCTGTCGGCCTTGCGGTCGAGCAGCGGCGTCAGTTGCAGCATCTCGGCAATGGCGCCGACACGGCGGTCGATATCGGCCTTTGCTGCGCCGCGCATTTTCGGCCCGTAGGCGAGGTTCTGCCGCACGCTCATATGAGTGAAGATCGCATAGTTCTGGAAGACGAAGCCGACGCCGCGCCGCCCCATCGGCACGCCGGCCATGTCGCGCTCGCCGAACAGGATCTTGCCGCTGGTCGGCTCTTCCATGCCGGCAATCATGTTCATCGTCGTCGACTTGCCGCAGCCGGACGGCCCGAGCAGCGCCATGAACTCGCCGTCGGCAATGGCCAGGTCCATCGTCTTCAGTGCGGTGAAGTCGCCGAATTTCTTGACCAGGTTCTGCAGATGGATGGTGCTCATGCCGTCACCTCGCGTACCTGGGCCATGCGTTTCATGGCAAACACCGCGGCAATGGACAGCACGATCAGTATGGCCAGCGCGATTGCCGCCACATAGCCCCAGATCAAGTCCTGGGTGGTGAGCTTGTAGATGTAGACGGAGATGGTTTCGGTAGCGACGCCGGGACCGCCGCCGGTCATGATGTAAAGCGTGTCGAAGATCTTGAAGTTCTCGATCACCCTGATCGCCAGCGCGATGACGATGATCGTCTTCATCTTCGGCAGCACGATGGTGACGAAGCGCTGCCACGGGTTGGCGCCGAGCAGCGTCGCCGCCTTGATCTGGTCCTCAGGCACGCCGACCAGGCCGGCAAGCAGGATCAGGAACATCAGCGGCGTCCACTGCCAGATGTCGGCGACCATGACGGCGATGAGTGCCAGCGTCGGGTCCGACAGCCAGGCGATGGTGACGGGAAAGCCTGAGATCGCCGACAGGATGTCGTTGACCGGGCCGCCTGATTGAAACAACATGAAGAACATGTAGCCGGCCACCGCCGGCACCACCATCATCGGCATCAAGAGGATCGAGTAGAAGATCCGTTTGCCCGGAAACTCGTCGGCAAACAGCGTCGCGAGCGCCAGCCCGAGCAGGACCTCCGTCGGCACGCAGACGATCATGACGATGGCCGTGCGCTTCAGCGCGCTCCAGAAGCGTGCGTCGACGGCAAGGTCGGTGTAATTGGCGAAACTGTTCCACATCGACCAGGCATTCCACCAACCGGTGCCCGACAGCGGCGACCAGTCGGTGAGGCTGATATAGAGCTGCATCAGGAGCGGGAAGACGGCGATGAACAGCACCAGGATCTGCGCCGGCAGGGTCAGCTGGAAGCCGAGCCGTGCGCCCTCGTCCGGCAACACCGACGCCGCTTTGGAGGCAAGCATGTCGCCCTCCGAAATCGTCGCTGCCACCGCGCTCATTGCTTGAGCGCCCCGAAGGTCAGCCCGCGCACCAGATGGCGCTGGATGGCGATGCCCATGATCACCGGCGGCACCGCGGCGATCAGGCCGAGAGCAGCCTTGGCGCCGTAGAGCTGTCCGGTCATCGAGGAGGACAGCGAGGCCATGTAGACAGGGACCGTCACCCATTCGCGCGTCGTCAAAAGCAACGCGATCAGATAGTCCGACCAGTTGAGGATGAAGACGAACAGCGCCGCACTGGCCAGCGGCGCGCGCATCATCGGCAGCGTGATGCGGGTGAAGACGCGCCACCGCGAACAGCCCTCGACCAATGCCGCCTCCTCGATCTCGCGCGGCATGTCGTCGAAGAAGGTCTTCATCAGCCAGAAGGCGAAAGGCAGCGTGACGATGCCATAGATCAGCGACAGCCCCCACCAGCTGTCGGTGAAGTTGAGGAAAGCCCACATGATCATCACCGGGGTCATGACCGCCATCGGCGGAAACAGGCGAAGCTGGATCAGCGCCAGCGGCAGGTTCTGGCCAGAGCCGAAGCGCGACAGCCCGTAGGCCGCCGCGGTGCCCGCCGACATGGCGATTGCCGTGCCGAACGTGGCCGACAGCAGCGACGACAGGATCGGCTTGAGGGCGGTGCGGTCGAGCGCGACGATCAGATTGTTGGTCGATTCCCCGAAGACGAAGCGGAAATTGCTGAGCGTCGGGTTCTTCGGCCACCAGGTCAGGTCGGCGCCGGTCGCCGACCATTCGGCGATCGGCTTGAGCGCCATCGACACCATCCACAGGATCGGCACCAGCGTCACCGCCATCGCCGCAAAGATCGCGGCATAGCGGAATATCTCGAAAGGAACTGAACGCTTCATCTTGCGGCTTTGCTGGGTCCTTCGTTGGCGAGGGGAAGAGCGGCCGCTCCTCCCCTCCTTGGTAAGATCCTGCGAGGATCAGGCGATCGGATCGAGGACGGTCGGCCAGGCCTCCTTGTTGGTCTTGATGGCCTCGAGAAGCTTCTCCTCGCCGGTCCGGCGGGCAATCTTCTTCCACTCGGCCTCGGTGTCGGCCATCGCCTGCTCGGCTGTCTTGGCCTTGGTCAACGCGGCGACGAGGTTCTCGTCCAGCGCGTTGTGGAAGGCGGTGGCGCCGGGATAGTTGATGGTGGGCACGGTGCGGGCGACCGTCTCGCGCACCACGTCCATGTGATAGGCGTGATAGGTCTGGCGAACCAGCGGATCGGAGAAATCCGACAGCCGGAACGGATCGAAATAGCCGCCCGGATTAGCGGTCATCCAGGCGTAGATGCGACTTGAACCCAGCCACTGCAGGAACAGGTAGCAGGCTTCCGGATTCTTGGCTTGCGAGGACACCGACGCCGACAGATTGAGCCACAGCACCGAACGGCTGACCAGTTTTCCGTCGATCTCGCGGCCGGGCGGCAGCATCGAGCCGATCTTTCCAGTGACAGCTGAATCCTTGTTGCCGGCATTGTCGAGGAATTTCGGCAGGTTGGAGAAGGCACAGGTCATGGCCGCACCGCCCTTGGCGAAATTGCCGTACTGCTCCGGCCAACCCCAGGAGATCGCATCCGGCGAATGGTGCGAAAGCGAAGCAATGTACTCGTTGGTCGCCGCGATACCTTGCTCCGAATTGATCAGCGGCTTGCCGGCATCGTCGAACAAAAACTGATTGGGCGAAGCCATTGAGACATAACGCTGATACCAGTTGGTGTAGCCCCAGCCCTGGTTGCGCAGATCGGTCGAGCCGAACAGGCCCTTGTCCGGGCGCTGGAAGAAGGCTGCGATCTCGTCATGCTGCTTCCACGTCTTCGGCGCCGCCAGTTCATACCCGTATTTGTCGGAGAAGGCCTTCTTCTCGGCTGCGTCGCCGAACAGATCGGTGCGGTAGACCCAGGTCTGGAAATCGCCATCCAGCGACACGCCGTAGGTCGAGCCGCGATACTGGTTGAGCAGCGAGACGCCCTTGGCGCCGTTGACGTAGCCACGCTCGGGATCGTCCCATTCCGGCTTATATTGTGCAACGAAGTCGTCGAGCTTGAGGATGCCGCCGGTTTCGGCGAGGTCGCCAAGACGGTTCCATTCGACCGCGTAGATGTCGTAGGCTCCACCCTTGGTGGAGATGTCCTGCATCGTCTTGGTGAATTCCTGGCCGTTGGGCACACCGACGATCTCGAGCGGAATACCGGTTTCCTTCTCCCATAGATCCTTGATCGACGGCGCGCCCGCCGGAAACGGCTGCGTCAGTTGGCCGATCGAACCGTCGGACAGGCCGAGCACGATCTTCGTCGGCGCCTTGCCGGCGCCCTTCATCGCCTTGGCTGCCTCGATGGCGCGGCCCTCGGGTGTGTCGGCGCCATACTGATAGCGCTCCGAGCCGTCGAAGCCGGTCGGGCCACCGATCATGCCGGGCGCCAGGGCATCGGCCGCATAGGCACGGCTTGGGCGAATGAATTTCGGCGCGATACCTGCGGCGGCAACAAGCACTGCCGCCTTTCCACCGGACGCCAGCAAACGGCGCCGCGACACGCGGATCAAATTCGACATTGGAACTCCTCCCTCAGGGCCTTGTTCCTCCACGGCCCTTATGATGGATATTGACGGCACCACACGAAGGCTGTCAACATCATAAATAATCAAGACACATCATAATATCTCAAGGGAGAGGAAAATGGCGTTCATCAAGGCTCTCACACCGAAGCCGGTGCTTGAATTTGAGGGAACCAGGCCTGCCCACCTCGCCGCTTTGGTCCGCTTCGGAATTGATCTAGCGCAGCGACTTGCGGATCGGCCAAGGCCGGTTACATCATTTCCCATCAGAATCGCGAGCGGCCATGCGGCCGCTCTTCGACATCGGACCTATGAAATGCGTAATCTCGATGCGCCTTTGGCACATTTTGGAATGAGGTGATCGACAGTGCGGTCCACCCTGACAGACATAGCTCGGGAAGCCGGCGTTTCCGCCGCTACGGTCGACCGTGTGCTCAACAACCGCGCCGGGGTCAGGGCGCGCACTCGCGAGGTCGTGCTCGAAACGGCACAGCGGCTTGGCTATATCGCTGAAAATTCAAATAATCCGAGCTCGCTCAACGCGCTGCGCGGTGAGATCATACGGCTCGATTTCGCCCTGCCCGCCGGCACCAATTCCTTCATCAAGATGCTGCACCGCCAGATCGAGGCGCAGGCGCAGTCGCGGCCTGACCTCGACGTCCGCGTCGCCACTATCGAAGGCTTCAATCCGGATCGGCTCGCCCGTCTGCTGCAGGAACTGCACGGGCAGACGCAAGGCGTTGGTGTGATCGCGCTCGACCATCCGACGGTGCGCGAGGCGATCCGCTCGCTTTCGGCCAGCGGCGTCAAGGTGGTTACCCTCGCTTCCGACATCCTGCATGTGCCGAGGGTTGCCTATATCGGCATCGACAACCGCGCCGCCGGCCGGCTCGCCGGCTACCTGCTCAACCGCTTCATGGGCGCAGAGCGTCCGGGCAAGGTCGCGCTGTTCGCCGGTTCGCTCTCCTACCGCGGCCACGAAGAGCGCGAGATGGGCTTCCGCCACATACTGACGGAAGAATCGCCCAATCTGCAGATCGTCGAGATGCGCGAAATGCTCGACGATCGGGAAAAAGCCTACTCTGAGGCCTCCGCCCTGCTGGACCGGCACCCGGACCTGGCCGCCGTCTACAATGTCGGCGCTGGCAACACCGGCATCGCCCGCGCGCTGAAGGAACGCGGGCGCGCGCTGTCGACGGTCTTTCTCGGCCATGAGGTGACGGAAGGCACCAAGGAGCTCTTGCTCGACGGCACGCTCGACGCGGTCATCGACCAGAACCCGCGCGTCGAGGCCCGCGAGGCGCTCAACACCTTGATCCACGCGGTCAAGGGCTTGCCTTACGAACTGCACCAGCCGAGGCTGCAAGTGATCTTCAGGGAGAGCATCCCGGAGATCTGAACCCAGGTGAGTGGCTGGGGTTTCGTGAATCTTGCGGGCGCGCTCTATTCCGGCCAGCCGCTGAACAACACGCCGCTCGACCGCTCGCGGCGACCGTCGGCTTCTGGATGCTGGAAGACCAGCTTACCGTTGGCGCGCAATATCTCAGCGTTGGCAAGATCACGCGCACCAACCGCAGCAAACCGGACGAACCGACGCTCGTCGATGACGGCTTCGATCTGGTCAACGTCTTTGCCAACTGGCGCATCAACGGCCACGCCAATCTCGATTTCAGCGTCGACCTGGCGGCGGGGCGCGGCGGGACGATGGCCGGCTAGAGCTTGCTCACCATCGCTTGCGCATCTTCGCCCAGACCGATAGCGATCCGGTCGCCGGAGGCAATGCCTGATATGTCGCAGACGACCAGCGGCATGCTGATTTCGTAGAGGAATTCGGCAACGATGGCGCCGATGGCAAGGATCGGGTCCGGCCGCTCCAGGATAATGCCGGCCGGCCCCGTCCCTCTGCGAATCGCTTCGGCCAGAACCGAAGACGAGGACGACGACCCCCGCCCGCTCGGCATCACCAGGATCCTGCCGGCGATATTGCCGCCCAGGTCCGGATGCGAATGGTCGATGATGTCGCCCGTTTCGACATCGATCCCGCCCCAGAAGCTGAGCGCCTGCGAAAGCACCAGCGCCGGGCCCTGTGCGGAGCCGGCAAGGTGGAATGTACCGGTTCTGGCCGGCGCCTTCATGGCGCGCCTCGCACGACGCGGCCGGCCGCGGCCGAGCGGACGCAGTCTTCCATGTCACCGAAGGCCACCGAGACACCGATATTGCCAGGTGCGTAATGCGCCCATTTGCCGGAATTGGTCATCACCACGCCGTCGAGACGCTCGAGGATCGACGTGACATAGGTGCAGGTGTCGGTGACCGGGACAAGGCCGAAGGCTTCCATGCCGGCCAGTGCGCCTTCGTCCTCCAGTCGCGTCAGCGTGGCACGCCCTGTGTTGACATAGATCGGGACGCCCCTGCCCGGCGCAACTTCGCGCAGCAGCGGCAACAGGCGCATCCACTCTTCATGGGAGAAATGCGGCGTGCCTAACGACACGGCTGCAAGCTGCACGCCGTCGGGGACGCTCGACAGCCTGGCCAGCGCATGGCGGACATCAGCGCTAGAGATCCGGATTTTTTCCTCCGGCACCAGGCCGTGCAACGCCTCATCCAGCGTCGTCGCCTCCGGCGTAATGCCGACCGCATGAAACAGCGCCACAGCGCCCGTCGTTGCCGCCGCCGCCCCCAGCGCCTTCAGTTGGTCCTCGTCGCGCGGCTGCGGCAGGCCTGATATGACAGGAATGCGGTCGCCGCTCTTTTGCCCGACAAGTAGTCCGACACCCACGAACAGGGCGTCGCTGGGCTCGAGACCGCCAGTCAGCTCGAACAGGATCTGGCCTCGTCGATTTTCACTCAGATGCAGCCCCCAGGCCGGCGCGCGTCCGGTCATTGCGCAGCATAAATCGATGAAATCGCCATAACGGTTGGTTCGCGCCCCGATCACCGAATTGGCAAAGACGATGGCGTTGGACTCACCCCAGGCGATCTGCTCGCCGAACCTTGGCCGGAATCGAGTCTGATAGGGTGCGCAGGTGAAGGTCGCCTGGCAGCCGAGGTCCAGATGCGCCATCATCAAGCGACGCGCCGGCGCTTCTTGCGACATCGGCATCTTCACCAATCCGGGATGGATGAGGTCGAACGAACCGACATTCAGCGTCGTCGGCACCCGAACGCGGCCGCCGCCCTCGATCAGCCTTTCGACGAAATCGAGGCTAGCCTGGCCGTGATAGAGGCAGCCGTCGATATGGGCACCGGCAATATTCAACAACTTGCGCGCGCCGACCGCCTTCGCGAAGGCGACCAGGATCTTCATGGCGGCAGCCGCTGCCGAGCCTTGCTCGCCATGCAGCATCGACTGGTCGCCGGCCGTCAATTCCAGCGTCATCGGCAAATTCCCGAGCCCGCACTATGCCGATCAAGCACTCCCTGATTGCGGAGCGTCTGGCAAGACAGAGCTTCGGATCTCTTCTACTTCGCGGCGATCAGCAGACCAGACGTTCACAGCTCATCGCAAAGCGAGAGAGACGCGAAGCACGGTCGGAGAGCGGGCGATCCACGGCGGAAACGGCGCTATTCCTTCTGCGACGGTCGGTCGGCCGTGCTGCGGTCGCCATCTGCAGAATGCGGCAGGATGCCGAAGTCGCGCGACTTGGTCCCATGCGCCGCCGTCAGGAAACCATCGGCTGTGAGACCTCGCCTCAAAAGCTCACGTACCGCGGCCGACCGGCTCGGCATGTGCTTTTCGAAGCGCCAGTTCTCCAACGCCGCCAGTTCATCGACAGTCAGCATGATCTGCAGTCGTTCCGGGCGTTCCAGTTCGGACATCTCGGCCTCCAGTCATACCAGCCTAAGCGCAGCTGAGTTAGTATGTTCCTGATTTTGTGTAGAATTAGGTACGTGAGCAGAGTACGTCAAGACCTTCAGATGTGTGACTCATGCAGAAGTCCGATGAAGCAGATCAAGCATCAAATGGGCAATCAACAAAATACGCTAACTATTTGACACGAAGCGATTTTTCAAGGGTCTTCGCTTGCCAATCACGAGCCCTGGGCGCATGGTAGAACACGAGGGACAAACCGCCCCTGAAAGGAAGGTTTTCCATGCGCTACGGATTTTCGGTTCGCCTGCACGAAGACGTCGGTTCCCGAATTCGAGCTACATTGCGGTCCGGGATTGCCATCAATCTGACTGCTGTCGCCGAAGCCGTGCGACTGCAAAACCTCGCCGAGAATATTGCGCGCGAAGACATCGAATGGCTCGTCATGCAGGCAGCCCAGCTCCAAGGCGCAGCTATCGAGTTCGACGGCTTCGCGGAAGCCGATCTGGCGGAGTTTGCGTGCACTCAGCTGATGCAAAGCAGCCCCGCATTGGGCTGGGACGCCCTGGAAGGCGGGGTGGCCGTTTCGCCGGATCTTGGCCGTCAAACACATTGAAGCGCGTGCTCTTGTGAGCCCAGCCATGCTGCCGCCACGTGCTCGGCAAAAAAGCCCGCCGCAATGGCGGGCTTTGGACTGCTGGAGGTCTGGTGGACGAAGGCCTTTCGGCCCGGTCCGACATTTCATCCGATGTATTCGCCTTAGCGGCGCGCGATAAGCAGGCACAATTGGCGCAGATCGCTATCGTAAGTGCCTTCGCTACTCAGCACGTCGACGCAGCGCTTCTTCATCCTGGCCAACTTGTCGCCCGACATGTCGGCAACGACCTGGGGCAAGTTGGGATTGCTGGGATTGGGCGGGCTGCCCGGGTTGGACGGATTGCTCGGATTGGTACCACCGATCCCGACACCGGCGCCGACATTGATGCCGCTGCCGACCCCGACCCCCGCGCCAGCCCCAACGCCGCTGCCGATACCTACCCCCGCGGCGGCGGCAATGCCGCTCGAACCGCCAACCGTTGCGCCGGCACCAGCGTTGATGCCGCTTCTGCCCCCGACCGACGCGCCGGCGCCCGCGGCAATGCCGCTCGAACCCCCAACCGTTGCGCCGGCACCGGTGTTAATGCCGCTGCCGCCCACCAAGGCACCGAGGCCTGCCTTGATGCCGCCGCTGCCCCCGACCGTTGCGCCGGCACCGGCGTTGATGCCGCCGCGACCGCCAACCGTCGCGCCGAGGCCGGCTTTGATGCCGCCGTTGCCGCCGATGGATGTTCCAACACCAACGGCAATTCCGTCCGCTGCATTCACGGGCATCGAGAGCATGAAAAGCGCTACGCTGCCTGCCACTGCACCGGTGATTGTTTTGATGTTGATGGTCATAACATTCTCCCTGCTGTAGTTTCGCTGAGCAACCCGCGAACTCGCCGGTTGCATTACGCCCTAAGTGCAAGGAAGAAGATCGGTTTCTTTGCCGATCAACTTGCTGGTCCCATGGTGTATTTTCAAAGAACAGCCGCGTGAAATTTATATTGAAATTTTCCGAAAGTTTGAAGCGATGCGAGAGTCAGCTGGTCGGCGCCGCAACAGACGAACATCGCAACGGGTCGGCGGCCGAAAAGGCGAATTCCTAATCTGCAAACCACAACATCAAACCGACCCCTCGGCAATAGAACAATGGGCCGATAAGATCCGCTCTGCGCGGGTTTGCTTCACCGTGCTGCGTCATTTTTGACCTGTCTGGACTGTCTCTGCTGCCGACCGCGGACGAAAGTACAAAGCGCCGAACCGCGAGATCCAGCGATGGAATCAAATCCGCTCGAGTTCACGCTTTGCGTGGTCACGCCTTGGATTTGGTTTCCTCCTTGGCGGCGGGCGCCGTCTTAGGCTGACGTGGTGATGGCTTCGGCCGGCTGGCGGTCTTCTCTTTCGTGGCGATTTCTGCGTCGATTTCGGCGGTAGCCTGATCCCAATGTTGCTGATGCGCCCCGTCGGGCCTGCCTGCCCGTTCCCAGATCGCGTGTGCACGCTGGCGAATCCGTTCCTGTCTGTCCCTCACCGTTGCCTCCGTCGGTTTATGCGTAAGCAACTTTGTTCTAGCTGAAATTTCGACCGGCGTCTTGATCCCCAGGCAACACCGTCATTGAACCTCTCTGTCACACAGGACGGCGACGCCGAGGAGCGCCGCCTTCTTGATGATCAGCCCTTCAAGGTCGGCGTCCGAGCGCTCGGTTCCGGTGCGTTCGCGCAACAGTGCAATCGCCGCCTTCATCGACAGCAGCCCATCGCCTCGTTCAGCAAGCAGTTTGTCGACGGCGGCGGCCACGTTGGCCCGCTCGACATGCGGCAGCATGGGAATGGCTCCTTTCCTTGTTTCGCGACGACAGCGGCTCCATCCCGATCGCTCGGGATGGAGCTCTTATTCGATAATTTAGACCGTGACCTTTCCAAATCCGGTTCGCGGTTTGGAACGCCGATCACTCGATGACGTGCACGATCTTGCGGGTGCCTGGGTCGACGAGCACGGTGCGATTGCCGACGACGACGTATCTGTACTTCACGTCGGGAACATCGATCGGTTGCAGCTCGACCGTATCTGGCACCGTGGAACCGATATTGAGCTCCACGCCCAGAAGATTGATCGACGCCAACGGGTGCTTATGGACGTATTCGCGGATGACCGTCTGCTGTTCGGGCGTGACAATCACCTGGTCCGCGGTGGCCACGCCGACGCCGGCGAGCAACACCAATCCCGCCGCAGCAGGAACAAGGTGGATTTTCATCGTCTACTCCTGTTGTTACGGGCCTCGCCCTTACAGTTGCGACGCGGCTTTCCGGTCGAAGCGGCGAACCCTCTAGGCAAACGCCCACGCCACCTTGTTGTTCCGTAAGTGGCGGCTAATCGAATGGCGGTGAAGTGCCCGCGCGGTGCGGCGAATGAACTGCAAATGAGCTACGGTGGCCCGCGTCGCAAGACGCCGGCCGATCGGTTTCCCGATCAGCAGCGACACCGGAGGGGGATGATATCGGCTGCGTCTGAAACAACGTTTAGGACAAGCTAATGTTCCTGAGAGAGGGCAACAAACCTGCCGGTACAGCGCGACGTTACCGCCCATGGGCAAGCCCCTGTGGCCGCAAATGAAGCGGCTACTGCTTTGGCGGTTGTGGCGGCACCTCGCCGGGCTTGAGCACCGGGGTCTTGCCCTCGTCCGGCGGTGGCGCCGCCATGCCCTGATCGCCCGTTGGCGGCGGCTTCAGGACCCCACCGCATGGCTCGAGCGTGTCGGACAAATTGTTGCCGGCCGGCTTCTGCTGCTGGTTCTTCTGATCCTGCGGCTCGACCTTGCAGCGGTCGGATTGCGCCTGTTCGCCCGGCTGCGCGGCCGCCGGCGCCGCCAGCAGCGCACCTAGCATATACGGCAAGAAAATGAGCGGTCTCATGTCGAGCTCCTTTCGCGCCAGTATCTTCTGAATGTGAAGGCGGGCAGGCGCGATTGGTTCCGTCGTGCGGCAATGCGCCCAGACCGCAGCGGCCCGGAACCGGCTGCCAGACTTATGAGTTCAACCACTGAGCCAGTTCAGGGCTGCCGACATTATGGAGAACCAGCGATGGAACCGCGCAGGAAAGAACGAACCGACGACGAGACAGAGAGCCCGACCATCCAGCAACAGGACTGGGATGCCATCCGGAGTGGGAGAATCCTCCCAGACGGCGTGCCGCAAAACGGCGACATCCGTTACGACATCGAGAAAGACGGCGAACTGCCGGAGGAGGCCGACGACAACGCCTACCAGGACAGCGACGAGGCCTTGCCGGACGATACTGAGGAACGCGTTATTTCACGCGATCTCGCACGCGAAGGTGGTCCTTTCGACGAGGAATGAGCGACTGCCTTTCGCACTGCGCTCGCTATCCGGGTAGACGGTCGGATGAGCCTCTGCTTTCAATTCGGGAGGTCGAAGACCGGCTCCTGGCAGCGATAGACCAGACATTGACCATCACGCGTCTTGATATACGCGGAGCGCGGCACTTGCGGCCAGTCGCATTCATTGCCGAATTGGCGGACGTAACGGTCGTAGGTGTTCTGGCCGGTGGTCAGCACCACCGAGCGATGCCTCTGGATCAGAAGCTGCGTCTGTTCGCATGTCATCGCGCGGCTGTCCGGCCGGGCGTCGGCCGTCGCGGCAAACAGAAGCGCCCCGGCTGTAAGGACTGCCGCTTGTGTCAGG
This sequence comes from Mesorhizobium sp. M0904, assembly GCF_040319475.1. Classification (NCBI taxonomy): domain Bacteria; kingdom Pseudomonadati; phylum Pseudomonadota; class Alphaproteobacteria; order Hyphomicrobiales; family Phyllobacteriaceae; genus Mesorhizobium; species Mesorhizobium sp. M0904. The sequence continues at coordinate 70,832 of NZ_JAMYOC010000030.1, forward strand.
ACTCTGCCAAGCATGAGACCATCTCCCGTGAAGCCTAACGCGCATCTTGGTTTCGCAAGCGCCGGATCGAGCCGCCCTCGCAAAGAAAAGATCGTACAGATTGCCAGGAAAAATGCAAAAGCCCGCCGCACCTTTCGGCGCGGCGGGCTTCAACTGAACGTCACTCTTAGTCAGGCTTGGGCGGCTTACTCCTCCTTCACCGGCCCGAACCGGCGCACGATCATTTCGAAGACGATATCCGAGATCCACATCGCCGATACGCCAATCAGAAAGGCCGCGGCCAGCGTCGTGGTGTCGTCGTCCGGCGAAGGAAAGGGCAGGCCGGCGGCGCGGAAATAATGCACGACCGGCAGCGTCAGATAGGCCGCCGCCAGCGCGCCGCAGATCGGCGAGGCCACCATTTCGCGGACCTTGTAGCGGTGACGTGACAAGGCCCGCAAAATGCCGCCGGACAGGCCGGCGACCAATACCGGCGCCTTGATGCCCAGAACGTCGAGCAGCTCATGCATCATGGCGTCCACCCGCACCATCTGGCGCCCTGCCCGTTGAAGGCGTTCATCTCGTCGAGCTCGGGCCGGGTCATGGCGGCGACGACCGGGGCGGATGGCCGGCGTGGCTGACTTTGGTCGCACCAGACTTGCCGCGGATTGCCGGCCGGCGCGGTTGTCGTGCAGCCGGCCAGCACCAGGCAGAGGATCAGCGCCTTGCCCATTTCTCAGCCTCCGCTCTTGCTGCCGCATCGATCATGCCGGCGGCCTTCCGCCCTTCGGCGGAAGCCTCGCGGTTCATTTCGAGGCGGTCCTCGGCGGCCGCGATTTTTGCCTCGACCTGTTTGACCGCCTCCTTCTTCGCCCGGTTGAAGCCGCCTGCAATGTAAAGGCCGATGCCGCCGGCCACAGCAGCGAATACCGTCATGACGACCTTGTTGCCGATGATGGTGCTGAGAATGGCGAGGAGCGCGGTCATCACAAATCCTCGGCGCGGCGGCGGCGCAGGAACTCGGTCAAGACGCCGTTGATCACAAGAAACCAGGGGAACCATTCCCCTGGGATGACCGGCGAAAGAACCTGCGGGTCGACATAGGTGACGATGCTCGCGATGATGCCGATAGCCGCCTGAAGCCGCGCCCAGACAATTGTTTCGCTGTCGCGGAAGAAGCTCTTGATCCGGGTCCACATGTCATTTCCTTCCGAATAGTTTGAGGATTGCTGATAATTTGAGGATGGTGGCGATCAGCGCTGCCCAGAAGCCGGGCTTGGCGGCAGGCACAGGAGGCCCAGGAGGCGCGTGCGTGGCGGCCGCTTGTGGAACGGGAATTGGGCTGGCTGGCTCTGGCGGAGTTGCAGGGACGACCGCCGACGACAGCGGGCCGGCAGACGGCCAAGGCGTGTCCTTGATGCGCGACCATTTGCGATAGGCCTCTGCGAGCCTGGTATCGTAGGCGTTCTTGCGATAGCCGGCGCCGTTGTAGCCCTTGGCGAAGCCTGCCCAGTCATGGTTGCGCAGATTGTCGTCGAGCTTGTTCGTCTTGATGAAGTTGAACGCGGCCTCAAGCTGGGCTTCCTCGTCGGCCATCATGGCTTCCACCATGGCCTGCACTGTCGCGAACCCGGCGGCGGCGTGGTTTTCGCCGAGAACCTGGCCAAGACCCCATGACGCGGATTTGAGCGCCGCGGTTTCGTCGATCGCACAAGCTGCCTTGAGCCGTGGGTAGCCATCCCTGGGATAGGGCTTCTCGCCCCACTTCGAATAGGCGAGGCCAGCGGCTACCGCTCTTGCCCGCTTGGCACCCGACAGGTTGCGATAGAAGACGTGCGGCTCGAACAGGATGACCGGCCGGCCAAGGGCGTCGAAGCCGTGCCCGCTCGTTTCAACATCGAGGAACGCGTGCATCTCGTCCTCGCCGACGCCGATCCGGGCGCCGAGTTTCGGCAAGTCCATATCATCGAGGCGCCTGGCGGCGCCCTTGAACAAACGGTCCATAGGTTTCCTTTCCGCCCTCGCGGGCAGAGTTTTGAGCGTGAAACGGCACGTGCGTGGCGGCAGAGCAGAATTGGGCGGCAGCGCGCGCCGATGTGGCAAGCAAGGTTGATGTTTTCGACCCGCCATGTGAAATGGCCGCGGGATGGTGCACATGTCTGATGACGAACAAACCGCTGCGGCGCGCTGGACGGTGAAGTCCGAACTCCGCGCCGTCGGTCGCGACAAGCCGCTGCTGCTGGTGCTGGCGGCGATCCTCTGCCTCTATTGTGCGTTTATCGCCGGACCGATCGTCTACGCGGTGCTGGCCATCAACGGCATTGCGGATTTCTTCAAATGAAGCCGGTTCCGGCGATCTCGCTCCGGTCCCGGTTCCTGCGTCCACCGCGCCCGAAATTGCTCGACCTGGATGAAATTGCTTAGCCGGGATGAAACCGTTCCCGTCTATCGTTCGTACCTGTAGCGGGTACGGGAGGACACGTGACGATAAGAATCAGGCTTCCAGGCGGGACTTTGAAGATCAAGAAAAGGGACGAGCTGCGGCGGCGCGAGCAGAAGCGCGAGGTGCCGGTTTGGCAGGTCGGCAATTATTTCGTCATCTGGTGGCCGAGCGGCATGTCCGATCGCCCATCGTCGCCCAACAAGTCCTCGCCCAGGAAATAGCCCGGGCACCCGACGATCCCGACCCGGCACTGATGCCTCGGTGCCGGATCAGGAACCGCCGTGCGCGCCAAACTTCCGAGACCGCTCGACAAATCCCAGAAAAAGTCAGCGGACAGGCGTTGACTCTTCCGCCACGGAAGGTTTTGATGCTGCATTGCACAATCAGGCGGGGGCCGATGGCAGTACGTATCAGAATGCCCGGCGGCACGCTGAAGGTGAAAGTGTACCGCGAATTGCGCGATCGCGAGCGCGCCCGCCGCATACCTGTCGTCAAGATCGGCCGGGTTTATTTCACCTGGTGGTCGAACCGCCAGCGACTCATTGACGACCAGTCGCCACGGTGAACGTCCCAATTCTTCCGACCTGGCATGCGCCTGGGAAGCCCGCTCAGCCTCCGCAGGCGAGCTCGCAAGATAAGTTGATGAGGCTGCTGTTGACTCTTCCGTGACGGAAGGTCTCTACTTACCGCATTGCACGAAAATTGCTGCGTTGCACAACGGGAGTTGGACCGATGGCAGTGCGTATCAGGTTGCCTGGCGGCACTCTGAAGATGAAGACCTATCGTGAGTTGCGAGCCCGGGAACGCGACCGCCGCGTGCCTGTGATGAAGATGGGTTCGCTTTATTTTGTCTGGTGGTCGAAACGCCAGGAACCTCACCAGAAGCCGCAGGACAGCAGACGGTAGCGGCTCCGCCGGCGACGGGTCCGCGTCAGCGATGAACCCTGAGAATTCCGAAATACAACTCCAGCTATAGGATTTCTGGTCGGCCGGGTGTGCCATTGTTGGTGCGCACAGCATCCAGAGCGGCCCTCGCAGAGCAATTCTTCCGACGTCTTTTCGGCGATTTTCAAACGGCGTCCAGACTGGCGGGCGCGGGTGTTTGCAACTTGCAAACCGTCGCCGCTTGTCGCAATAGCTAGGTCGTAAAGAGACGCATGGATGATGGAGGCTGACCTGTCTATTGCGAACAGCCAATTTCGGTTGTCGGCTCAGTTAGCCGACGAGCCACCAATCCGACGTGCAATTATTGATTCGGACCTCGAAGATATTGATTCGGACCTCGAAGACGCGGCGCGGACATTCTTCGAAGGGGTATCTGAACACCAACATTGGAAGCATTTCTTCGAGCGATCGCAGCTTTTCGCAGAGAGGGTGCGAAAGTCGCGCTTCGGCCGCAACTGATATGCCGTTCGTTCCACCATTCCTCTACCGCCTAGCCGGCATCAACTCCGGCCCCGAAACGAAGCTAAGTTTGCGGAGCGTCCGCAGTTTGCGGCGAGGCAAGCATGCGATCGGCGAAGAATGCATCATCAACGGCGTCTTTTCCTTCGATCGCGCCGATGCAAAGATCACCGTTGGAAAAAGATCCTATATCGGCAAGAGCCACCTCGTGGCGGCTGAGAAGATCGAAATCGGAGATGACGTGATCATTAGTTGGGGTACCACAGTCGTCGATCACAACTCACACGCGACGGGTTGGCAAGACCGCAAGGAAGATGTCGCCGACTGGCATCAGGGAAAAAAGGACTGGTCAAAGATCACCATTGCGCCAGTGAAGATTGAAGACAGCGTCTTTATCGGCTTCAACGTCATTATTCTCAAGGGCGTAACGATCGGCAAGGGATCGGTCGTTGGTGCGGGGTCTGTCGTCACGAAAGACGTGCCGCCCTTTAGTATGGTCGGCGGTAATCCTGCAAAGCAAATCGGCGGCGCTGCTGCTAGATCATTGACTTGAGCACAGAGCTCCGGCCATGTAGGCCATGCTGCGCATCGCCGTCTTGGGTGCAAACCTTAGAAATTCGGTCCGCAGTCTGTGTTTTACCCATTTTTTTTTTCGCCAGCCAAATGCTGTCCATAGGCGAGGTCGTGCGCAAAAACCTTTAGCCGTTCTACCTTTAGCCCGGACGTTTTGAGAAGGTTTTCAAACGTTTGGGTCGTGTAAAAGTTGATATGCCCATACGGCCCTGACATTCGAATGGCCTTGCTGAGATCTCGCGTATGCTCCAAAGGCACTTCAATATAGAGCTTCTTGCAGACCCGAGCTGCCTCCCTCAGAAACATCCGTTCGTGCTCGACGTGTTCGACGACGTGAATGGCAAGCCCGAGATCGAACGACTTGTCGGGATGAGGGATGTGATAGCCGTCGAATACGTCGATGCTGTCCAGTTTGGCGATTTTTCTTGCCTTGATGGCCTCGACGCCGCTCTTCGAAATCTCGACGGCGCCAAGCTTCTTACCGAGCCCCTTCCTGTTCAGCTTATCCAGCACCGCACCTTCGCCCGCCCCGATGTCAAGAATCCTGTCGAAGAATTGGCCTTGAATGACCGCTTCGATGTGCCCGACCGACTGGTTTGAAGCTATGTCCCGTTTTGCGGCTACTTTTCCATCGGCGTAATAGTCGTCATAGATGTCGATGATGCTGCCGGCATGCGCCATGAGACAATCCTCCAAGGATAGCCCCCGCCGACCTCATCCTGCCATTGCCTGCGAATGGCGTCCAGCGTCGACTACGCCGCCTACCCAGACCTCAACGAGACCCTCAATGTCGCCGTCAGGAACCGGGATTTCGCGGCTGTGTGCCGGATCCTTCGGCTTTGCGACCATGATCATTGCGCCCACCACCAGCCATTCCTCGCCCTCCTCGAGCTCGGTGATGATTTCGCCCTTATGCTGAATAGCGAATGCCATTGCTTATCCCCTTTCCGCGACTTGTTCGATGAAGCGCAGCGCATTGCCGTCATGGCCGGCATCGTTGAAATGCAAGCCCTCTTGATAGTTTCCCGAATTGATGTAGTCGAAGCCGTCGATCGGGATGGTCAGCACATTGCGCGATCGATAGGTTTGACGGATAGCGCCAAGGGCGGCATCATAGCTCCGACCGCCCGTGTAGCTTGCATCCCATGCGGCTGACGGCCGCGTCGGCGGCATCACAAGGATACGCGGTGCAGCGGCCGCTTCCAGCGTGTTGATGATTGTTGCGATGTTTGCCGATATCGTGGCCGGCGGCGTGCCAAAGCTGTCATTGATGCCGAGCGCCAGGATGGGCACGATCTTGCCGCCGGCGTAGCCGCATTGAGCGGCGGCCGATGTAAGACGCGCGGTGTTGAATGACGAGAAGGCATAGCTGCCGTGTGCCGCGCGCAAGGTGCGCAGGCGCGGACGCGAGCCGGCCGCCTTGACGCCAAGCCTGATGAGCCCGGTAATCTCGACAGGACAGCCGACAGCCGTAAGAGTGTAATTGCCGCTTGCCGCCTGCCCGGTGAGCGACGGCCCCGAATACCTATCAAGCGCCAGGGCGCCGGCGCAGTTGACGGTTTTGTACGCCGCGCCGCCGTTGAAGACAAAGGCAAGCGATCCCTGAGCGGCGTCCTGAGTGTAGTGGACGTCGACCTGTTCATAGGTGCCGGTAAACGCCAAGGAAGCGCCGGCGGCGAGGATGATGCTCTCGCCGATCGGCCCGCGCGACCCTGTCGACACGCTCCCGGCGACGGTAACGCCATAGAAAGTCGGAAGGTAGGTAGAGCTTGGCCGCAAAGCAGTCATGCCCGGTTCATCGTCGGCAATGCCGATATTGGCAAAACGCGTAACCAGGTTGAACCAGTGTTTCGGCCCGTCGCTGGCAAGCGCCCAATGGCCGATGCTATCGGCGATCAGGCAGAGCACATCGTTGTTGGCGATGTGTTCGGCCATCGTCGCGCGAAAGCCGTCATAGAGATTTTGCAGCGACGGCCGGCGCGGAATGAAGAAGCGCTTACTGTTGACGGCCGGCTTGCCAGGTCCCCAAAAACCGTCGCCAGATGCGGGAATGGCCGTCAAGGCGAAATTTCCAGGCGGCACATAGGGATTGGGATGAGCGCTCGCCGCGGACGCAAACAGCGCGGTCGCATCGACGACGCCGTTAGGATCGGCGCCAGCCAGCAGGTTCATGCCGGTATTGCTAGCGCCGCCGGTCAAGGCCCGGTCGGCATCGGCGAGCAGACCGGTCTTGATCGTAAAGCGGACCTCGTACCGATGCTGGGCGGACGATGCTACGGTCGCGCCATTCGACAGCGCGCCTGATTTGATCCATGCCGGGATGCCTTGCGGGTTGACGTTGTTTTGAAATTTGTAGGCGCCACCGCTGATCGCCGGATATTTGCCGGCTGGGATTGGGATACCCAGCGGGATATGAACGACCCCGTTGACCAGCGTCACCGCATATGTGCTTAGGATGTTGACCACCAACCCGCCGAGATAGTCCACTACATGAATGAGCGCAGCGCCGGCGCCAGCGCCAACGTCCACCGCTGTAATATGGCCGTCGGCCGGCGCTGGCGTCTGCATGATGACGCTGTAGCTGCCCGGAACGTCCGACCCCGTGTTGACCAGCGTCGGCCAGCCGATTTCCTGGCTAACGCCGACAGCGGAAACGAGACCGTTTGCCGTGGTATAGGCAGCACGCGCCTTGACGGCGACTTCGCCGGTGAAGGTCGCCTTCCACTGCGGACCATTTACAGCGCCTATAGTCTTGGCAGTGTGCGAGGCCGGAACCGCCGCCGTGAACCACTCGACTTCGCCGTTCGGAATTGCCCCGGCAGTGTAGTACCAGCTACCAGCGCCAGTGCGCTGGACGCCCATGACGCTGCCGGCAGGCTTCAGGATCGAAAGCCCTGAAACAACAGACGACGGGCCGGCTGGAACGGACATTGTCTGCTCGGAAACCAGGCTAAGCGTCCCGTCGCCCTCGACGTGGGCAATAAGGATGTGGGCTGTTCCCGGCACGATGCCAAATCCAAGCTCCAAGGTCGACAGATATTCATCGACCGTCGACAGCGATCCAGGCCAGAAATAGACGCTGTCGTTCGTAATCACCGTGCCGCCGACGGAACCCGTGATCGGAACGGGTCCGACGATCCTTGAGCTGATCAGGCCAATTTCCGCCGTTGCCGCCCGGACGCCCGTATCAACTGCTACCGGTCCGGCCCCAACATTGAACAACCCCAAAGAACCTGTCGAAACTTCGGTCCAGAAATACTCACCGACATCGACATTCCTGCCCAGCACCGCCGCGGCGGCGGCGCCGGCCAGTCCTGCCGACGCCGCAAAGCTGAACGTCGGCGCCACTGTGTAGGAGCCCGGCGCCGTGATCAGTATCTGCGTCAGCGCCCCGCCCGCCACCACGAAGCGGCCGGCAGCGCCCGAACCGGTGCCGCCGGTAAACGCCAGGTCGAACATGCCGTTGGCGCCGCCCGAGCCTGGCGTGATCGCACCGTTGCCGGCGACGCCGAAGCCGATTGCCGCAGCAGTCGTCGGGAAAATGCCCTTGCCGTAGAGCGAAGCGTCGCGTGCAGCCTGGGCACTGATGACTGCGGCCGCGGCGGCGACGGCATCGGAATTGGTCGCAGCCCGGTCGGCTGTGGTTTGTCCGGCATTCGCGGCGGAAGCGGCGGCACTGGCGGATGCCTGGCCGGCGCTGGCTTCGGCAGCATCCTTCAGCGCCTGGGTTTCATCGCGCAACGCTTCGACCTCATCGACCATGTCCGCGATGTCGGGCGGAACGGATGCGGCGACGGTGATGGCATCGGCGCCGACGGCCGGCTCGTCGGCCGTGAACTCGAACACGCGGCCGGCATTGACCGATCCGATCTGGGTGTGGACGGTCGTGCCCTTCTGCAGGGTGCGCGTAGTGCGGGCATCGGCGGCGCGGAACCATTCGCCTGCGCTCGCGGTGTAGATGCCATTTTGCGTCGGGTCGGCCTGGTCCTTGACCAGCACGCGGTCGCCGACCTCGGCCGGCACGCCGTCGATCGCCTGCAGGCCGTGCAGGAGGATGTCGGCCGTGGTCGCGAGGCGCACGGGTTCGCGTTCGCCGGTCAGGAGACGAACGGCGGCAGTTGCAGGTCGGGACATGAGGGCTTGCTCCATAAAAAAGCCCCGCATAAGCGAGGCTGGAAGGGGTTTAGTGCTGTCGGTGGGAGACTTAAGCTACGCGGCCGGACACCGCGCTATCCGGCGCAGCCGGCGATTTTCCGGACAGAGAGCGGCAACGGGCTACAGCAATCCGCCAATCAGCCTTCTTGTGCCGCCCATGGCCGCCAGTCCGCAGGCCATGCCGGCGCAGTCTGCGACCCAGTCGAGGATATCCATATCGCGCGCGATCAGTTGGGCGCCCTGAAGAAGCTCGATCGCCGCGCCGGTGATGGCGAGGAGCAGGACCAGTCTCGTCTTGTGTTCCGGCCAGCCGAGGCTTCCAAGCGCCGCCAGCACCGCGAATGCCGCGGCGTGGTTGAGCTTGTCGTGGTGGAAGGTGAAGCCCAGGTCCAACTCCTGCAGGAAGCGCACCGGCGAAAGCGCGAGCAGGAGAACGCCGGCCAAGGTGAGCAGAAAAACGATCCTTGCCATGGTCGAAAAAGAGTCAGTGCGCAACAGGTCAATCCTTCGTCTGAAATGGGAGGCGATCCAGAAGGCACCACCGACTGGGATCGCTCTGCGGTTATCAGGCCATAAGCCAGCATCGTGACCACAATCAGACCGCTGGCCCGGTTGCGGCACGCTCTACTCGGGCCGTCCGGCCACAAAACCGATAGCGCGCATCACAGACCGCAGGGGGTTGCACCCCTTCAGACCAGAGGCAAATACCGCCTCTAGCCAAGCTTCGAACGGGAGTTCCCCAGTGGCAGATCAGCGGAAACCCTGTTTTAGAGAAGGTCTCGGATATTGACAGGTGTTCCCGGTGGCAGGTCTTTCACCTTCGCAATAAGTTGGCCCATTATGTGCCAATAGACTTCCAGGTCCGACAGCTCCTGGTTTTTGATTTCGTCCTTCCCGTTGAGAAACAGCGGTATCTTATAGCCGACGCACTGGTTAAAGGCTGGCTCGGCGCCGCCGGCCTCACGCCAATCTGAGTAGAGATTGGCGGCCAATGCTGCATCTTCGTCCTCGATGACATCGACTTCGTGGAAGGTCCGGATGTTGGCAGGCACCTGAAGAGCCTCGCCCATGCCCGGCTCGAACATCACGACACCAGGTTCCCCTTGTTCCAGCCTTTGGCTATCGACTGCAAGCGCCGTCCCCAGCCAATCATAACCAAAGCAGGTGATCCGGCCGGTGAATTCCGGAAAACCCAGGCAGACACGTGCGTTCCAACGTGCCACGTCCTGCGCCCGGATTATCCTGTACAAACCGTGCTTGAACGAAGCACCGCCGAAACTGGCCAGCAGCTCGCTTAATCCAGGTACTTTCGTATCCAGGGAGAAATTGCCGGCGTCCGCGGGCACCCTACTATCCACCGGGAAGTTTTGGCGAAATGTCTCGAACATTGCGATCTCCAATCGTTACTTTGTTAATTTTGGTTCCATAAGGCAAATGCTTGATCCGCTGCTGTATCTGAGAACCAAGGCTGGTGTTAACACTCGCATCCAATGTGGCCATATTGGATAGCTTGTCAGAACCTCCTAGTTGCAAATCAATTGTATGATCAACATGGCTGCTAGCGGGGACTTTATTACCGGCGGCAATAAACTTCATACGAGCTCCCTTGATGACCCGAACCGCGCGGCTCACGACGGTTTCAGCAGCAGTTAACAGCTGCACTTTGAGATCCGCGGCAGCCCGTTGCGCAACGTCCCATTCAGGCATGTAATATAGATGCAGGTCTTGACCAACAGAGATTTCGCTGGTGCCGCCACCGGTTGCTCCCACATCTGTAGCAAGCGGGTCTGGCATTGCCTCGGATATCCGAGGACCCGAAGCTTCTGGAGTTACAGCAGAACCAGCATTCGCAGGACGCTCCGCCAGCCTTGCCACCACCTGGCTGCCAACTGCACTGAGTCCCTCGGCAAGGACATTGCCGCCCGCCCCCCAAAGCGCGCCGTTGGCAATTCCCCAGGGGACGCTCTGTCCTGTGTTGAAGGCGTATGCCCCGCCATAAGTGCCACCCGCCACACCCGCTACGCCGGTTCGGGCACCAAGACCGATCACGCCGTTCTCCGCCGCCGCGCCAGCGCTTGCCCGACCCAGCAAACCGAACAAACCCGTCGCCAGGGCATATCCGCTTAAGCCTGCGCCGAGGGCCTCTGCCACCCAACCGGCCGAGGCGGCCCGGTCCTCGGCGTCCTCTGTCTCGGCCTGCTCATCTTCAAGAAGGTTCTCGTAGTTTCCGCTCGACCAAACGGAGTCCAGCCCGGCGGAGATCGCGTCCGCACCGTCGGCAGCCACGCCCTTAGCCGTGAGGCGGCCGACATCCGACAATGCCAAGCCGAATTGCTGCAGCAGCGGCATGGTGCTGTACTGGGCTCGGGCCGGATGTTCCCCGATCCACGCCAGCCCGTTCTTGAGCACTGCAACCTGGGCTTCCAACGACTCTGGCGCGAGGTTCGGATATTGGGCGGCCTTGGCTCGCCACTGGGCTTCCGCCGCCACAGAAATCTGTTGGGTTGTTGCCTTGCGGGCATCCGGATCGCGAACCGCCAGGACGATCGAACTCAACTCGGCAAAGCGGTTTTCGAACGGGACGCCTTGGTCGATGTATTTCGCCGCCTGCTGGCCAGCTACAGCCCAAGGCATTGGCAGTATTCGGTCGAAGCCCAACTCCTGCTGAGCAGCGACGGCCCAGGTGACGGCGGCCTTATAATCCTCAGGATCTGTGATCTTGTCCCAGTCCGGAGCACGGTTCGGGAACAGTTGGCCGACGTAACCGGCGGGATCGGCGCGCCTGGCACCAAGCACCAATTGCGCGGCGCCGGCCCTTATCTCATATTGCTTGCGCTCTTCCGGCGCGCCGTAGGGGCCGGGCTCAAAATCCCGAATCTGGGCGTGTATCGCCTGGTTCGGGACGGGTCGCATGTCGAAAACCGCGCGACCGATATCAGCCGTTATGTTGAAGGCTCGGAGACGCTTGCCGCCATCTTCGGCGCCGTATACGGCAGTGAAGTCTTCGGCACCCGGGGTCTTGCCAGAATAGCTGCCGGTATTGGCAATGGCAGCCGGCGCATTCTGGTAAGCAAGGTCGATGTTGGTACGCGCATCGACCAGGCTTGCGGCAGTCGCTACCTGCGCCTTCTGGCCGAGATCCTGAATCGCGTCCGGCGACAGGTCGGCAATCCAGGGTCCTGCGGCAGCCCAGGCTCTATTTCCGACAGGCTCCATGGAACCCATGCGGATAGGTGGTTCGTCGGATGGAAGGCCACCTACGGGCGCTTCGCGCGTCGCCAGCACGCTGGACCCACTCGCCCGAGGTCCGCCCACAGCCTCGATGATATCGTCCTTAGTCCTGCCGTCCGTTGAGACCGGCCCAGTCCCCAGCATCCCGGCGGCGCGCCTCGGGTCTTGGGCGATCATCGCCTGGACAAGCGCCTTTGCCGTGTTGCTGCGCCAGGCGGCCTCGGCCGCTTGCCGGGCAAGCGGGTTGCCCATCTTGCCGATCAGGTCGAGCCCGCTCTGCCTGATCGCCTCGAATGTTTCTGTGTCGTTCGGGTCGCTTTGCGCGATCGAGCTGGTATAGATTTGCTCGACCTTGCTCCACTCGGCCTGCTCATAGGTCTGGCGCCGCGCGTGCTGCTGCGCGGCCATGCGCGCCGAGCCGGCCAGCCGCAACGCCTGCTTTTGCGCGAGGAAATTCGCGCGTTCGCCCTGCGGCACTTTCGCCGCGGTGTCGTCGAAGATCTGGTCGAATAGGCCGGGCTTGACGACGCCGTCGCTGCGCGGATCGAGCTGGCCATACATGAAGTCGTGCAGGCCGCCGCCGTCGGCCGGCGCGGTCTGCACCGCCACGGCCTCGGCGTGCGCTATGCGTGCGTTCAGCTCGCGGCCGATAATGCCGGCGTCGAACGCATCCTGCTGCTGCTTCTGCTGCCGGAAGCGTTCGGCAATCGCCGACAACTCGTCGCCAAAGCCTTGCATGGCGGCGCCCACCGGCGAGCCGTTGGGATAGGAGGCCACAGTGCCGGTGTCGAGGCGGCGCTGGGCAAGCTGGAGCGGGATGGTGGCCATCAGTAGAGGCCTCCACCCGGCGCCGGCGGGAAGGCGCTTCTGCCGAACGTCACCGTCTTGGCCGGGTCGTAGAGGCCGGAGATGCCCGACACGAGGCTGCCGCCGGCCTTGAAGATCGAGGCGCCCACCGCCTGCTTGCCGGAAAAGCGCGCGATCGCCGCTTGCGTGGCGAGACCGTTCTGGCGCAGCTGCGAGCCGTACTGGATCGCCTTGAGGTCGAGCTGGCCCTGCCTGGCATTGGCCGTCAGCACCTCGGTCGGGGAACCAGAAATGGCGACGCCCGAAGTGCCGGCCTGGGCACGCGCCTGAGCCTGGAGGAGATCCTGTTTGTGGCGCTCCTGGCCCTGCTCGAAGGCCGAGCTTTGGGCGTCGGCCCGCGCCTGCTGTTCATAGGCCTTGGCCTGGTAGTCGGCCATCTGCTTGGACTGCTGGCCTTCCGCCAGCGCGCCGCCGACGGAAAGCGCCGTACCGATAAGAGCTAGTGTGCACATGGTCAGCCTCGTTCGCCGGCGGGAATGAATTTGCTGTTGATGCCGTCGACCGGTGCGCCGATCGCGGGGCGCCGGTCGAGCACGCCGCCGGGGCTGAGGAAGGACAAAAGCAGTCGGTCCGCCTGGATCGCCGGACGGCTGAGACGCGATGGTGTGGTGGCGCGAGGACCGGCCATGGCGGTGCGCCGGATGGTGGTCAGGTCGACCTTCAGGTCGACGGCGCCGTCGGCATCGAAAAGGCCGTTGGCGGCGGTGACGGCTCGGCTCAAGGCATCGGCCGCGAACAGCTCCTGGCGCAGCTGCTCGATCAGCTCGTGAACGCTCTTCCAGCGCTCACCGAGGGAAGCCGCCTTTGTTCGGATCTCGGCGCCAAGCGCTTCAATGTCGACGCGGGCTTCGCTTCGGGCGGCGGCGATGCGGCGCTTGTCCGCTGCCGCGATGGTCCTCTCGACGAGCGCAATTGCATCGTTGCAGTCGTCTAATGCGGCACGGGCTGCTGCCAGGTCGCCCTCGCCGAAAATCGCGCGATCCTCGGCCTGTTGCAGCTCCTGCTTGCGGGCGATCGCATTGTTGAGGTCGGTGTCGAGCAAGGCGCGGATGGCAGCGAAATCGGCAGCCGTCCGCGCCTTGCCGAGTTGCTCGGCATGGGGGATTTGAGTCACGGTAGGTTCCTTGGTTGGGGAAGCGATGGAGGACAGAGAGGTGATCTCCCCCCTCGAGGGGGAGATGGCCGGTAGGCCAGAGGGGGTCGTCTCGCGTGGAGCGCCAACCCCTTCAATTCGCGATGGGAGGCCGCGTCAGGACGTGCCGACCCCCTCTGTCGCCTTCGGCGACATCTCCCCCTCGAGGGCAGGGGAATCGCATATGGCGATTTTGGGGTTGAGTTTAGGCTGAGAAAGGATTCTTTGGAGAGGCA
>NZ_JAMYOC010000031.1:0-83763 GCF_040319475.1 Mesorhizobium sp. M0904
AACTCGTATGCCGGCTATGAAGGCGAACTAATGCGTGGCGCCTTCGCCGGGGTACCGCATGGCCAACTCGAAGCGGCCCGCGCTTTCGGCATGAGCCGTTGGAAAATCTTCAAGCGCATATGGCTCCCGCAGGCGATCAGCCGGGCACTGCCGACGCTGGCGGGTGAAACTGTTCTCCAGCTGAAAGCAACACCGCTGGTGGCAACGATAACCATGGTCGACATCTACGCCGTAGCCTCGCGGGTGCGCCAGGATCTATTCATCACCTACGAACCCTTGCTGCTTCTGGCGTTGGTCTATATGTCCATCACCGGTATCCTGGTGTTCGGTTTCCGCAGGCTCGAGGCGCGGATCCCGAGCAAGCTAGGCTAAGGCTGTTAAAGTCGCGAATTCAGGGCAGCTGCCATGCAACTCAGTCTCGACCAGGCGACAGGGCTGTGCCGGATGGCCGCACTTGGCGCCGGCGCCAACGAAGAGGCGGCGCAGTCGCTGGCTGCCTCGATCGTGGCGGCCGAGGCTGAAGGACTGTCGACCGTCGGGCTGTCGCACTTCATCGATTATCTCGAAGCACTGGAAGCTGGCCGTATCGACGGCAACGCCGATCCGGTGATCACCAGGCCGGCACTCGCGGTCTATCTTTGCGATGCGCGCGGCGGCTTAGCGCATACCGGTTTCGACCGCACGATCGATGACCTCGCCAAGGCGGCGCGGCTGTTCGGCGTCGCCATCTTTTCGCAGAAGAATGCTTATACCTGCGGCGCGCTCGGCTATTTCACCGGACGGCTGGCCGCGCAGGGATTGGTGTCGTTCGCCGCCACCAACGGCCCGGCCGTGCTTGCCGGCTCAGGCTCGATCAAGCCGGTCTACTGCACCAACCCGATGTCCTTTGCTGCACCCACCATGGACGGGGCGCCGCTGGTCATCGACCAGTCGTCGAGCGCCACCGCCTTCGTCAACATCCGGAAAGCGGCCGAGGACGGCAAGAAGATACCCGAAGGCTGGGCACTGGACGCCAGCGGCAATCCGACCACGGACCCGGCAGCCGCCATGAAGGGCGCCATGCTTGCCTTCGGCGGCCAGCGCGGCGCCAACATCGCGCTGATGGTCGAGGTGCTGGCTGCGGGCCTGTCGGGCGCCAACTGGTCGCTCGATGCGCCATGGTTCGACGGCGGGCCGGACAGTCCGGGAACCGGCCTGTTCGTGCTTGCCGTCGAGCCCAAGCTGCTCGATCCGGATTTCGAAAAACGGATGAAGGACCAGCTCGACAGGTTGCGGCGGCGCTATGGCGTGCATGTGCCGGGGCGTGCTCGGGCCGAGGCCGCGGAGAAGGCGGCGGCGCGCGGCATAAGCGCGCCGAAAGCCGTGGTGCAACGCATTTCCGAATTCGCCGCGCGCTATTCGTCCTGAAGAAATTCGTTTGTCGGATGAGCGGCTGAGGAGGCCGGCCGATCCGGCAGCGCGAGCCTACTTCCCGCAATGATGATCGTTGATGACGTTCACCGCGTTCGCGTCCGGTCCTGCCCTGTTGTAGGAGCAGGGTTCGGCGGCCGTCGTGAACAGGTGGTTGTCATAGTAGCGCGGGCCACCGAACAGAATGTCGATGATATCGCCGTTGGCGGGAACGTAGCGTTCGGGTTGCGCTTGGTGGTGATGCCGGTTTGCCGCGAATGCCGGGGCACCAATGCTGCAGCCTGTTGCGAAAGCCAGAGCGAAGATCGCAACGCGTTTTGTCGTCATCGGCAATATCCTCCATTCGGAATCAAACCATACATCTAAAATCGCCGACCGAACAAAGGTTCCTGTTCCTAATGGAGTTGCCGTAAAGCCGGGCCTCGGCGGCGTTTCTGCCATTTCGAACGGATCCGGAAAATCATGCTTCAACAGTGCCGGGCGACCTATGGTCGCCCTTTGCCTTTGGCGCGAAACCGACTATGAAACGGCTTCAATCAAGCCATCTGGATAGCCCGCCGGAGCCAGCCATGACCGAAATCCTTCAGACCCCAAAGCTCGTCGTCGTTTTCGGCGGCTCCGGCTTTGTCGGTCGTCATGTCGTGCGGGCGCTGGCCAAGCGCGGCTACCGCATCCGGGTGGCCTGCCGCCGGCCCGATCTCGCCGGTCATTTGCAACCGCTTGGCAATGTCGGGCAGATCCAGCCGGTGCAGGCCAATGTCCGGGTGCGCTGGTCGGTCGACCGCGCCGTGCAAGGCGCCGACCATGTCGTCAATCTGGTGGCGATCGCGCATGAGGCCGGCCGGCAGAAATTTACTGCCGTCCACGAGTTCGGCGCGCGCGCTATTGCCGAAGCGGCGCGCGCCGTCGGCGCCGGCCTCACCCACATCTCGGCTCTGGGAGCGGACCTCCACGCGCAATCGGACTACGCGCGTACCAAGGCGCTCGGCGAAAAGGCCGTTCTTGAGACGGTCCAAGACGCCGTGATCTTGCGGCCATCGATCAATTTCGGGCCGGAGGACGGTTTCTTCAACCGCTTTGCCAACATGGCCCGCTTTTCCCCAGTGCTGCCGCTGATCGGCGGCGGGCAGACGAAATTCCAGCCGGTCTATGTCGGCGACGTCGCCGAGGCGGTGGCGCACTCGGTCGACGGCAAGGTCCAGGGCGGCTGGATCTATGAACTCGGCGGGCCGCAGGTGCTTACCTTTAAGGAATGCATGCAAGGGCTGCTCGTCATCATCGAACGCAAGCGGTTTTTGCTGCCCGTGCCATGGTGGCTGGCGAACCTCCAGGCATCAATTCTCGGGCTGCTGCCCAATCCGTTGTTGACCAAGGACCAGGTCCTGCTGTTGCGCCAGCACAATGTCGTGTCGGATGCCGCCGTCAAGGACAACAGGACGCTCGCTGGCCTCGGTATCCAGCCGCGTTCGATCGGAACCATCCTGCCAAGCTATCTCTGGCGCTACCGCGCCGCCGGCCAGTTCCAGCGCAAGTCCGCCGCATAACACGAACGGACGTCCGGTTGCCTACGGCGCGCGCCTGGTGACCTGCATCGGCAGCCCGCCTTGCGGCTGCGTCGTCAGCTTCTGCACCGGCCAGGGTCGGGTTTGCGCGGTGGTATCGAAACGATAGCGCGAAAGCATGATCGCCAATGCGATGATTGCTTCCTGCATGGCGAAGCTGGCGCCGATGCAGACGCGAGGCCCGGCGCCGAACGGCAAATACTGGAAACGGTCGATCTTTTCGCGATTCCCCGGATGGAAGCGTTCCGGCATGAAAGCGTCCGGCCGGTCCCACAATTTCCGATGGCGGTGGACGACCCACGGCATCACCAGCACCGCGGCACGCCGCGGTATGTAGAGGCCGTTCCAGGTTTCGGGCTCGATCGGTTCGCGATTGATCGACGGCGCCGGCGGATAGAGCCTGAGCGCCTCGTCGAAGGCGGCGCGTGTCAGCGGCATGGCGTCGAGCCATTTCGTCGGGTCGGGCTCACGCGCCAGCACGGCATCGATCTCGTGCTCGATCTTTTCGCGCTCCCACGGCGCTTCGGCAAGGCAGTAGAGCGTCCAGCCGAGCGCCCTGGCCGTAGTCTCGTGGCCGGCGCCGATGAAGGTGATGATGTTGTCCTCGACCTCGGCCCGGGTCAGCCCGCCCGGTCCCTCCGCTTTCAACAGCAGCGTGAGAAAATCCTGCGGCACCGTGTCCGGAGCACGCCTCAACCGCGCCTCGCGCATCTGCACCGTGTCGGTGACGATCTTGCGGAAGTAGGCCATGGTCTTGCGGCCGCGGATGCGGGTCAGGCGGGGCAGCCAATCGGGTGCCCGCAAAAGGTCGAGCGGATCGACCCGACCCATGGTCTCGAACAGGCGGTCGATCTCCTTGGCAAAGCTGCCCGGCTCGCCTGAAATCTCACCGGAAAACAGCGTCTCGGCCAGGATGTCAAAGGTAAGCAGCGTCATGTCGTGAGCGATGTCGAACGTACCGCCGCCCTCGTAGCGCGTGACGAACTCCCGCGTGCGCCTCAGCATCGGCTCGGCAAAACCGAAGATATGGCGCGGCGTGAACACCGGCGCCATCGCCTTGCGAGAACGCCTCCACACCTCGCCCTCGGCGGTCAGCAAGCCGTCGCGCAGGATCGGCCGCAGGATCAGCTGGCGAACCGTCGCCATCTTGTAGTTCTTGGCGTTATCGACGAGCACATGGCGGATGAGGCCGGGATCGTTGGCGATGACCAGCGGCCCACCGATACCGGTCACCGAAATCCAGGGCTCGTTATAGGTCGGCTCGCCCCACAGCTCGAGCGGATTGCGGTAGACGATGCGGATCATCTCCAGCGTCGAGGGCGGCGCTGTGCGCGGCTTCGGCGCCGGCGGGACGAAGGGGACGGGCTGACTGTCCATGGCTTGCTCCGCTGACACCTCAATGTAGTGGCGGGCAAGGCAGGCGTCCATGTGACTGGACGACAAGGCGAAGCATCCGCTCTCTGGAATGTGACCAGGGCACCGGAAAGTGCCTGCTTGCTGTGTCCGGCTGCGTGTCTTAGGTGGCAGCACCACAGATGCCACCGATCGGCAGGAGCCCCGCTTTGAAGCACCAGTTGAACGTCATCATCGGCAGCACGCGGCCGGGCCGCGCCGGACCGGTTTTCGCAAAGTGGCTGGAAAGCTTTGCGCGCGAACACGGCAAATTCGAGCCGTTGCTCACCGATATCGCCGCCTTCAATCTGCCGGTGCTGGACGAGCCGCATCATCCGAGACTCGGCAAATACGAAAACAGCCACACGAAAGCCTGGTCGAAAGCAATCGACGCCGCCGACGCATTCGTCTTCGTAGCGCCGGAATACAATTATTTCGCCGCTCCCGCGATCGTCAACGCGGTCGACTACCTGCTCAGGGAATGGCGATACAAGCCGGCCGCCATCCTCAGCTACGGCGGTGTCTCCGGCGGCTTGCGAGCGGCGCAGGCAGTCAAACCGTTGCTGACCGCGGTCGGCGTCATGCCGATCCCGGAGGGCGTGGCGCTGCCGATGTACCAGGAGCTGCTCGACGAGACCGGCGCCTTCCTGCCCAGCGAGCAGGTGCTCGGCGGGGCCAGGACCATGCTGGACGAGCTGTTCCGCTGGAGCGAAGCGCTGAAGCCGATGCGGGTCGGCTGACAACGCGAACGGCCGAGCTTGCCGATGCCATAACTTGCTCATGCCATAAAGAGATGGAATGCTCCGGCAAACGACCGGGCCGGGGCGGTTCGATTTGCGTCTTCTGTTTGCCTTGCTGCTGATCCTCTCGACGGCCTCCGCTGCCGTGGCGGAGCGGCGCGTTGCGCTAGTTATCGCCGAGAACGACTACCGGCTGATCCGGCCGCTCGCCAATCCCGTCAACGACGGCGAGGTGATGGAAACGGTGCTGAGCAAGCTCGGCTTCGAGGTCTTCCTCGAAACCAACCGCGACCTGCGGCGCATGCGCCGGGCGCTCGACGATTTCCGAGAGGATGCCAAAGGCGCCGACGTGGTACTGGTGTTCTTTTCCGGCCATGGCGTCGAGATCGCCGGCAAGAATCGGCTCCTGCCGGTCGATGCAGACGCGTCGTCGCTCGACGCACTGGAAAAGACCAGCCTGCCGCTGGAGGAGATCCGCACGACCGTCGCCGCCACCAGCAAGGTCGGACTGATCGTGCTCGATGCCTGCCGCAGCGATCCGTTTGCGGCTACAGGCGGCGAAGGCCGCGGCGCAACGGCGCTGGCAAAAGAGGTCCGCGTCAAAGTCCGGCCGGGTCTTGGCCGCGTCGGGCGGGCTGAAAACATTCTGTTTGCCTTCTCCGCGGCGCCCGGCGAGACGGCCGCGGATGGGACCGGCCAGAATTCGCCGTTCACCGCGGCGTTGACGAAATATCTCGGCACCGATGGACTCGAGATCCGCTCCGTGCTGACGCTCGTGCAGCAGGAGGTCTACGACCTCTCGCGCGGCAAGCAATTGCCCTATGTCGAGAGCGGCCTGCCGCAGCTGTTCTTTGCCACGACAGCCAAGGAGAAACTGCCCGAGCGCGAACGCTTGTTGCTCGCCATGGCCGAGGTGACGCCTCAGATGCGCGGCGAGGTGGAGAAGATCGCCAGCGACGCCGACATGCCGCTGGCACCGCTCTATGGCGCGTTGATCAGTTCCGATACCGGCCACCTCTCCGCTGACAGTCTGAACGCCAGGCTGCGTGAGGCAGCCGACGCCTTCGTCAAGGTGCGGAGCGAAATGCAGACGCTTGGATCCGACGATCTGCGGGTGGCAGCGTTGCGCCGGCAGGCCGAAGAGCAGCTTTCCCTGGGAGCGTTCGATGCGGCGCGTAAAAAGCTCGCCGAGGCAGCCGAGATCGATAATGCCTCTCGCAACGCTCTGAAGGCCAATTTCGTCAGCCGCACGCTCTCCGAGGCCGCAACGCGCTATCTGTCCGGCGGGGCGGCGCGCGCCGACCTCGACTACGCCACAGCCATCAGGGACTATGAGTCCGTACTCGCGCTTTATGGCGAAGCCGGACAGGTGGTGCTGTCGCTCGACGATGCCGACCGCTTGATCCGCACGCTGGACGAACTCGGCAAGCTCTATACCACGGTCGGCAATATCGATGCGGCCGGCCGCGCCTTCGAGGCGCTGCGAGCCGATCTCGAACGGCGGTTGCATCATGAAACCGATCCCAACGTGAAGCGCGACTTCGCCGTCAGCCACGTCAAGCTCGGCAATGTGCGGATGGCGCAAGGCAATCTGCCGACAGCGCTGCAGAATTATGAGACCGCCAAGACCATTCTGCAGGGTCTGACCGAGGCAGAACCGGACAATCTGGAGTGGTTCGGCGACCTCGCCATGGCCGACGATAAGATCGGCAACGTACTGGCGACGCAAGGCGATCTGGCCGGCGCCGCAGAGGTCTACCAGGAAAGCCTGTCGATCAAGAAACAGCTCGCCGCCGGAGAGCCCGACCGTGCCGAACTGCAGCGCGACCTGACCATCACCTACGATGAGATCGGTCACCTTGCCCATGTCGCAGGCCAACTGGACAACGCACAGGCGGCCTATGAAGAGAGCCTGAAGGTGCGGCTGGCGCTGGCGGCGGACAAACCGGGAGACGCCGACCGGCAGCGTGACGTCTCGGTCAGCCACGATACGATAGGCGACCTGCTGCGCGAACGCGGCGACGCCGCCGGGGCGCTGGCGGCTTACAGGGAAGGCCTCGCGATCGTCAAGCACCTGGCGAAACGCGATCCGGACGACACCGAGCTAAAACGAGACCTGTCGGTCGGCAACGCCAAGATCGGCAATGCGCTGAGCGACCAGCAGAATTGGCCGGCGGCACTTTCGGTTTATCGTGAGGCACTTTCGCAGGCCAGCGCGCTCGCCGTCGGCGACCCGAACAACACCGAATGGCAGCGCGACCTGTCCGTCTGCCTCGAGAAAGTCGCTGGCGTCCTGGCGATACAGGGCGACCACAAAGGCGCGCTGAAAGCCTATCTGGACAGCTACGCGATTGCGCAGCGGCTGGCCAAGCTCGATCCCGCCAATTCCGACTGGCAGCGGGACTTGTCGATAACGCTGTCCGAAGTCGCCACCCTGCGCCTAAAGCAGCGCGACGTCAGCGGAGCCCGGCAAGCCTTTCAGGACAGCCTGACCATCCGCGAGAAACTTGCCCGGTCCGATCCGGACAACGCCACCTGGCAGCGCGACCTGGTGGTCGCCTATATCGACTACGCGCAAGTCGCTAAGGATCCGAAAGCCGTGCTTTCCAAGGCGCTCGACATGACGCTCGAGCTCGACCGAAGCGGGCGGTTGGCGCCGCGATACAAATTCATGATCAAGTTCCTGCGTCAGCGGCTGGCCAGGATCGAAGCCAAGCGCCAGTAGCCGGCCGACGCGACCGTCATTCCGTCCGGAAATGCCTGCAAACCTTGGAAAAACCGCCTTTTGCGCCTATATCTACGACATTAGAAATGCGCGATTCGAAGCCGATTTTTCGCGCTCTGCACACGGCATCAATCAGACAGGTTTTCATGAGCGAACAGACCGACATCGCCAACGGCGTTGAAGCCGAGTACGGCGCCGATTCCATCAAGGTTTTGAAGGGCTTGGATGCCGTTCGCAAGCGGCCGGGCATGTATATCGGCGATACCGACGATGGCTCGGGCCTACACCACATGGTCTATGAAGTCGTCGACAACGCCATCGACGAAGCCCTGGCCGGCCATGCCGACCTGGTGACGGTGACGCTCAATCCGGACGGATCGGTGACGGTCATCGACAATGGCCGCGGCATTCCGACCGATATCCACACCGGCGAAGGCATTTCGGCGGCCGAAGTGATCATGACGCAGCTGCATGCAGGCGGCAAGTTCGACCAGAACTCCTACAAGGTGTCGGGCGGCCTGCACGGCGTCGGCGTGTCGGTCGTCAACGCGCTGTCGGCCTGGCTGAAACTGAAGATCCGCCGCAACGGCCAGATCTACGAGATGAGCTTCACGCATGGCAATGCCGACGCGCCGCTGCGCGTCACCGGCAGTTATGAACAAGACAAGGTCCCCGGCACCTATGAAGGCCGCAGCGGCAGCGAAATCACGTTTTTGCCGTCGTCCGAAACCTTCACCATGGTCGAATTCGACTACGGTACGCTGGAGCATCGGCTGCGCGAACTCGCCTTCCTGAACTCCGGCGTGCGCATCGTTTTGACCGATGCCCGCCATGCCGACATCGTGCGCCATGAATTGCACTACGATGGCGGCCTCGAAGAGTTCGTCCGATATCTCGACCGGACGAAAAAGCCGTTGCTCGACAAGCCGATATCGATCCGCGCCGAGCGCGACGGCATCACGGTCGAAGTCGCCATGTGGTGGAACGACAGCTACCACGAGAACATGCTGGCCTTCACCAATAACATCCCGCAACGCGACGGCGGCACGCATCTGGCAGGCTTTCGCGGTGCGCTGACACGCCAGATAACCGGCTATGGCGACTCTTCGGGCCTGACCAAGAAGGAAAAGGTGGCGCTGATCGGCGACGATTGCCGTGAAGGGCTGACGGCGGTGCTGTCGGTCAAGGTTCCCGACCCGAAATTCTCCTCGCAGACCAAGGACAAGCTGGTGTCGTCCGAGGTCCGTCCGGTGGTCGAAGGGCTGGTCAACGAAGCGCTCGGCACCTGGCTCGAAGAGCACCCGACCGAGGGCAAGGCGGTCATCGAGAAGGTCATCCAGGCCGCCGCCGCGCGTGAAGCCGCGCGCAAGGCACGCGACATTACCCGCAAGAGTTCGCTCGGCGTCACCTCGCTGCCCGGCAAGCTGGCCGATTGCCAGGAGCGCGATCCGGCAAAATCGGAGATCTTCATCGTCGAGGGCGACAGCGCCGGCGGCTCGGCCAAGGGCGGCCGTTCGCGCCAGAACCAGGCCATTCTTCCGCTGCGCGGCAAGATCCTCAATGTCGAGCGCGCCCGCTTCGACCGTATGCTCGGCTCCGACATGATCGGCACGCTGATCACTGCGCTCGGCACCTCGATCGGCAAGGACGAGTTCAATGCCGACAAGCTGCGATACCACAAGATCATCCTGATGACCGACGCCGATGTCGACGGCGCCCACATCCGCACCTTGCTGCTGACCTTCTTCTTTCGCCAGATGCCGGAACTGATCGAACGCGGTCATCTCTACATCGCGCAGCCGCCGCTCTATAAGGTGACGCGCGGGAAGAGCTCGCAATACATCAAGGACGAAGCCGCCTTCGAGGAATTCCTGATCGGCTCCGGGCTGGAAGAAGCGTCGCTTGCGCTCAGCACGGGCGAGGTGCGGGCCGGGCAGGACCTGCGCAGTGCCATCGACGACGCCTTGGCTGTCCGCCAGCTCATCAACGGATTGCACACCCGCTATAACAGAGGCGTGGTCGAGCAGGCAGCGATTGCCGGCGCGCTCAACCCGGAGATCTTCACCGACCTCGGCCGCGCCAATGAGACGGCCGAGCGTGTTGCCCGCCGTCTCGACATTATCGCCGAGGACACCGAGCGCGGCTGGATCGGCCGCATGTCGACCTCGAACGAGGGCATTGGCGGCTATGTCTTCGAGCGAACGGTGCGCAGCGTCAAGGAGTTCGCACATCTCGACCTGGCGCTGATCAATTCCGCCGACGCACGCCAGCTCGACCGCTATGCGCCGCGTCTGGCGGAAATCTATGGCGAGCCGCCGGTGCTGCGCCGCAAGGATGTCTCGGAAACCATTTCGGGGCCGCTGGCACTGCTCAATGCCGTGTTTGCCACCGGCCGCAAGGGCCTCACCATGCAGCGCTACAAGGGCCTTGGCGAAATGAACGCCGAGCAGCTCTGGGAAACGACGCTTGACCCGAATGTGCGCTCGCTCTTGCAGGTCAAGGTCAATGACGCAACGGATGCGGACAGCTTGTTTTCGCGGCTGATGGGCGACGAGGTCGAGCCCAGGCGCGAATTCATCCAGGAAAACGCGCTGTCGGTCGCCAATCTGGACATCTGAGCCACGATCTCAGATACCCAGCCAGCAGGCATGAAGTGCATTGGTGCGCCTTGGCGCACCGATGCCGACTGTTGCAAGCAACAGAGATCAGCAGGACCGCCGGAACGGAAAGGCTTTCAAGGCATTGTAGTTGATCACAATCGCCGCAGGAGGCATCCATGGGACGTGGCATTTTGCTCTGGCTTCTCGGAGTCCCGATTCCGATCATTATTCTGATCATGCTGTTTGCAAGGTAGGGGGCTTCGATGCCGTCCACCCTAACGACTGCCGACGTTTCCGCACCGACGGAATCCGCTTCCCCCGCTGTCAGCTGGGGGCCAATCGTCGCCGGCGCCTTTGCTGCGTCGACGCTTACCTTCATCTTGATGCTGCTCGGCTCCGGGCTTGGGCTGAGCATGGTGTCGCCATGGTCCGGCTCGGGTGCGTCAGTCACCACTTTCGCAGTTTCCACTGCCGTCTGGCTGATCGTCGTGCAGTGGTTGTCGTCGGCGCTGGGCGGCTACCTCGCCGGACGCCTGCGCACCAAATGGGTCGGCATCCACACCGATGAAGTCTTCTTCCGCGATACCGCTCACGGTTTCCTGGCCTGGGCGCTGGCGACGTTGCTCGTCGCCGGCGTGCTCGGCACGGCGCTTTCGGCCGCAATAGGCAGCGGTGTCCAGGCTGCTTCGACTGTGGCATCGGGCGCGGCAATGGGCGCTTCGGCAGGTGCTGCCGCAAACGCTGGTGGCGCCTCGACTAACGACGCCACGTCGTATTTCGTCGATACGCTGTTTCGCCCGGCCGATCCGGCAAGGCTCGCTGCCGCCAATCCGGAGAGCGACGCCGCGGCATCGGCGCAGGCATCGCGCATTCTGATCGCGAGTGCCGCAGCAGGCGAAATATCGGCCGACGACAAGACCTATCTGTCGCGGCTGGTGGCCGCCCGCACAGGCCTGTCCGAAGCGGATGCCACCGCTCGCGTCGATGCAGTAATCGCCAGAGCGCAGGAGGCCAAGGTCAAGGCGCAGCAGGCGGCCGACACCGCCAGAAAGGCAGGCGCCACCTTCTCGCTGATTGGCGCGCTGTCGCTGGTCATCGGCGCCTTCATTGCCAGTGCGGCCGCAGCACTTGGCGGCAGGCAGCGCGACGACGAGGAAGCAATTTTCCTGACCAATCGTTGATCGGTGACTAGGCGAACTCGGTCCGCTTCGGGAAGATTACGCCCGAAGCGGACCCTTGCCTTGAAGTGCCGCCGCGGCATTGTTGTGCTCACCGCCTACAGCTCAGCTTCCAGTTTGCGGCCGAGATCGACCGCATCGCGCAGCACGGCAAGGTGCGAGCGCGGCCGTGCGCCGACCGGCGCATTGACTTCGACGCCGCTCGCCGTCAGCGACCAATAGAGCCTGTGCGTGAAGACGCGGCCAAGCGAGCCGCGCAGCTCGACCTGGATGTTTTCCACGCCGGGACCGAAGTTTTCCGTCATCCGCCCTGAGATCGGGTCGCCGGTCAGCCAGCCATTGCCCCTGTCAAAAATATTGGTCCAGCGCGTTGCGGCAAACACCGCGCCATGATGCACCGCCCGCTGCGGCTTGCCGGAATGGCTGCGCCCTTCCTGGTAGAGCATGGTCCCGCCCGCCGCCCTGTCGGCGATCGGCGGGCATGCCGAAAACAGGCGCTCGGCGATGCCGCGCCTGAATTCGGCGAGGTTGTAGGTCACCAGGAACTCGCTGTGGGTCAGCGGACTGCCGAGCGTGACGAAATCGCTGATCTTCCACGGCAGCGGATGATCGGCGTCGCCGACGCGAAGCTGCCGGTAGAGCTCCCATTGGTGGCGCCGGAATGCGGGGAGATCATTGAGGCTGTCGGGCCAGGCGGAGGCATCGGCGGCCAGCGTCGCCTTGTCGACGGCGTGGATCGCCTTCAGCCGCGCTTTGTCGCGAATGGCTTCCAGCTTTCTAGGCCTGAAATCAGCCCACAAGATCTGCAACAGATCATAGGCGATGATCGACCCGAGGCTGTGCGAGACCAGCACGATGCGATCATAGGCATCGTCCATCATGAGACGCTTCAGCAGCTTGAGGCCACGCTCGCGGACCAGCGCCCGTTTCTCGACCGTTGCCGCTTCGGCCCGCACATAGGCGGCGACGTCGCCGAAATAAGGCAAGCCAAACTGGTCCACCGACCAGATGACGAACGACGCCAGAACCGTGACAAGCACACCGGTCGTCCAGGAGATGTAGCCTTGCCAGGTCGACGTTGCGAGCGCCAGCGCCGCGCCGAGGACGACGATGGTGGCCAAAAGCGTGACGACGTAGAGTTTGCGCACATCGCGCGGAATATCGACGGGCTTGCGCCAGAGCAGGGTCGTCACCCAGGCAGCAAGGCGGCTTCGGGTCGTGCCCTGGGTGATGTCGGCCCAGTAAAGCTCGTAGAAATCGGTGCGGCGGCCATCGACATCATAGGGCGTGGTGATCCGGCGGAGTTCGTGCGAATTGGTCCGGCTGTCGGGCGTGATCCAGCTCTGGTTGATCTTCGCACCCATCGGGTCGGCCGGATCGGCGACATGGGCATAGAACGGTGCACGGGCCGGATCGTGGCTCCATACGGCCTGGACAAACTCCCTCAACGTGTCCATGGGCCGCTGCTCGCCCATGCCGTGCACGACCACTACCGCCTGGCTGCGCTTGCGTGGCACCTTCTCTGCTGCGGTCAGATCGGCGGCCGGCGATGCAGCAGAACCAGGGTCGGGCACCAGCACCTCCACGATGACGCCGTTTGCAAGACGACGGGTCGGCATCGTAGCTTCAGAACCGGTAACAGCCAAGAAAAAGCCCGGCGCGGAGCCGAGCTGTATTCGACGATCGGCAGTGAATTGGCAACGAGGCCTTTTCAGTGATCCATGGCCTTGACGATCTCCTCGGTCATCTTCTTGGCGTCGCCGAGCAGCATCATGGTGCCGTCCTTGTAGAACAGCGTGTTGTCGATGCCGGCATAGCCGGAGCCAAGCGAGCGCTTGACGAACAGGCAAGTGCGCGCCTTGTCGACGTCGAGGATCGGCATGCCGTAGATCGGTGAGGACTTGTCGTCACGAGCCGAGGGATTGGTGACGTCGTTGGCGCCGATGACATAGGCGACGTCGGCCTGCGCGAACTCAGAGTTGATGTCCTCCAACTCGAACACTTCGTCATAAGGCACGTTGGCTTCGGCCAAGAGCACGTTCATGTGGCCGGGCATGCGGCCGGCGACGGGGTGGATGGCGTATTTGACGTCGACGCCGTTGGCCTTGAGCTTGTCGGCCATCTCGCGCAGCGCGTGCTGCGCCTGGGCGACGGCCATGCCGTAGCCCGGCACGATGATGACCTTTTGCGCATTCATCATCAGATAGGCGGCATCCTCGGCCGAGCCCTGCTTGACCGTGCGCTCGATGCCGTCGTTGGCAATGGCTGATGTCTCGCCGCCGAAGCCACCGAGGATGACCGAGATGAAGCTCCGGTTCATGCCTTTGCACATGATGTAGGACAGGATGGCGCCCGATGAACCGACCAGAGCGCCGGTGATGATCAGCGCCAGATTGCCGAGCGTGAAACCGAGTGCGGCGGCGGCCCAGCCGGAATAGGAATTCAGCATCGACACCACCACCGGCATATCGGCGCCGCCGATCGGGATGATGAGAAGGACGCCCAGCACCAGCGAGCCGGCAACGATCAGCCAGAACACCAGCTTGGACTCGGTGGTGACGAGCAGCACGATCAGCACGATCAGCGCAATGCCCAGGGCCGCGTTGATGAAGTGGCGGCCACCGATCATGATCGGCTTGCCCGACATGCGGCCGTCGAGCTTCAAGAAAGCGATGACCGAGCCGGTGAAAGTGATGGCGCCGATGGCAACGCCGAGGCTCATCTCGATCAGCGCCTGGGCATGAATATCGGCGACGGTGCCGATGCCGAAGCTTTCCGGTGCATAGATGGCGGCGGCCGCCACCATGACCGCAGCAAGACCGACCAGCGAGTGAAAGGCGGCGACCAGCTGCGGCATCGAGGTCATGGCGATGCGCCGTGCCGTGACCGCACCGACCGAGCCGCCGATCAGCAGCCCGAGCACGATCAGCGCGAAGCGGCCGGCGGAAGGGGTGGCCAGAGCCAGCGTCGTGGCGATGGCAATGCCCATACCGATCATGCCGTACATGTTGCCCTGGCGGCTGGTGGTCGGATGCGACAGGCCGCGCAATGCCAGGATGAACAGGATGCCGGAGACCAGATAGAGGAAGGAAGCGAAGTTGGCGTTCATAGCGGCCTACTTTTCCTTCTTCTTGTACATAGCCAGCATGCGCTGGGTGACGAGGAAGCCGCCGAAGATGTTGACCGATACCAGCATCAGCGCAACGAAGCCGAAGCCGGTGGCGATGCCCGAGGCCGAGATGCCGACGGCCAGCAACGCGCCGACTACGATGACGGAGGAAATGGCGTTGGTGACGGCCATCAATGGCGTGTGCAGCGCCGGCGTCACCGACCAGACGACGTAGTAGCCGACGAAGATCGCCAGCACGAAGATGGCGAAGCGGAAGACGAAGGGATCGATGGCACCGCCGGACAGCGCGTGAGCGGCGTCACCCGCCGCTTCGGTGCCGGGCGCGGCGGCTAGGTTCTGAACCGCGAGCCGCACGGCAGCTGTCGCCTGGTCGAGCTGGTCGAGGGCTTTCTGCAGAGTCTGATCCATCACGCGATCCCTCCGGTGGTCTTGGGCTTCCTCGAAGCGGCTGGTCTCTTCGCAGCCGGCTTCGCCGAAGCCTCGGCAACCATCGTCCTCGCCGGAATGGCCGGTGGTTCGACATGTTGGCCCTTTGGTGGCTCCTGTTCAGCCCTGACGAACGCGGGATGCACGACCTTGCCGGCATCGGTCAGCATGGTTGCCTTGACCAGCTCGTCGTCGCGGTTGATGGCAAGCGTCTTCGTCGCCTTATCGACCAGCGTCTCAAGGAAGGCATAGAGGTTCCTGGCATAGAGAAGCGAGGCCGAGGCGGCGACGCGACCGGGAACGTTGAGATGGCCGACGATCTTTACCCCGTTGGCGGTGGTCACCACCTTCCCGGGCACGGCGCCCTCGACATTGCCGCCGCGCTCGACCGCGAGGTCGACGATCACGGAGCCGGGTTTCATCGACGCGACCATCGCCGCCGAAACCAGCTTCGGCGCTGGCCGGCCGGGGATCAGCGCCGTGGTGATGACGATGTCCTGCTTGGCGATGTGCTCGGCGGTCAGCGCCGCCTGCTTGGCCTGGTACTCCTTCGACATTTCCTTGGCGTAGCCGCCAGCCGTCTCGGCCGCCTTGAACTCCTCGTCCTCGACGGCCAGGAATTTTGCGCCGAGCGAGGCGACCTGCTCCTTGGCGGCCGGGCGCACGTCGGTGGCGGTGACCACGGCGCCGAGGCGGCGCGCGGTGGCGATGGCCTGCAGACCGGCGACGCCGACGCCCATGACGAACGCCTTCGCAGCCGGCACCGTGCCAGCCGCCGTCATCATCATCGGCAACGCCCGGTCATATTCGGCAGCCGCATCGATCACCGCCTGGTAGCCGGCGAGGTTGGCCTGGCTGGATAGAACGTCCATCGATTGCGCCCGGGTGATGCGCGGCATGAACTCCATGGAGAAGGCAGTAACACCGGCCCTGGCAAGGGCTGCGACGGCAGCATCGTTGCCATAGGGATCCATGATGGCGATGACGGCGGCGCCGGACTTGTAGCCCTTCAGCTCGACGTCCATGGGGCGGCGCACCTTTAGCACCACGTCGGCCTTGGCAGCATCGCCGGCTTTGCCGATCGCGGCGCCCGCCTTGGCAAACTCCTCGTCGGGAATGCGCGACGCCGTGCCGGCGCCGGTTTCCACGGTTACGTCGAAACCCAGCGCTGCCAGCCGCTTCACCGTATCGGGCGAGGCCGCGACGCGAGGCTCGTTTGCGTCGAGCTCACGAGGGATGAAAACCGTCTGTCCCACCGCACGATCCTTTCGGCCGGAACCCTGTTACCGCAAGACACCGACCGTCCGCGGCGGCGCCTTCGACAAAGGTTGGAGGAGTTATCGGAGAATAAAGGCGCCGATGGCCAGGATCAGCACGAACAGGATAGTCGCCGAGAAGAAGCCGCCCACAAAGAAGCCGAACGCCATGGCAAGAAGCACGGCGGCGCAAAATAGCGACCCATATTTGGCCAGCATCACAAAGCCGGCATAGGTGCGGTCGTGCTCGGCATAGTCCATCTTCGCGCCCAGTTCGACAGGACCGGTCGGCGTATGTTCAGCCATTGGAATACCCCTTCGAAGACATCTTTCAGGCACATAGCGAAAAGCCGCGTTAAGGGCAATGGCGCTATTGCCGCATCGCCGCAGCCAACAATCTCAAGCAAAACTTGAAATCGCTGCGCGGAGCGCGGCGATACCAATCCTAATGGATGGCAGGTCCGCTATTGCCGATGTCGTTAGCCGGCGAGATGCGGGAACAGACCGAGCAGGCCGACAACGATCAGATAAAGGGCGACGATATAATTGAGTAGCCGCGGGATCACCAGGATCAGCACGCCTGCAATCAGCGAGATAAGCGGGGTAAGGGCGAGCGTGGAAATGGTCATATCGGTTCCTTTGATCGGATCGCTATCGAAGCGGTGCGTGATGGATGTCGGCCATGCCGACCTACCAACACCCTTGCCCAGAACGCCGAAGCGATCGGAAGGCTCCATGGGCTCGTTCAGGCGGCTTCGCGAAAATACTTGGCGGTGGGCAGGATGGTCAGCGGCGCGAGTTCGCCGGCGCCGGGCTTATCGAACAACATGCGCTGCTCCATCGGCGTCGAACGGAAGAACGGAAAGCGAGCGTAGGTTTCATTCTTGATCGCCAGGACATCGGCCTGATAAAGCAGCGCAAAACAGTTGATCACGCCGGCATAGGGCCGCGCATCACCGATCGGTCGCGCCCGATAGATGCGCTTGTAGAAAGCCGCATGGTCCTCACGGATCATGGATATGCAATAAGGCGCGCCGAAATGGAAGCACGCCATGCCGGCAAGGCGCAGCGTCACATACGGGATCTGAGGGTAAAGCCGTGACCATTCGGCGTCCACGGCAAAACGGCTCGGGTCGATAAAGACTTCGCCGGCCGCCAGACGCGGCATCAACAAGTCCTTGTATACGCTGAGCGCTGGTGATGTGGCGTTATCAGCAGACACGTCATGCAGGCGCATCGTGCTGACCAGCCGCCCCTCGATGTAGATTCCAAACGTATGGCAATTGGGCAGTTCGTCAAACTCGTCATGGACCTGACGGGACGCATTCTCGGGCACCAGATCGTTCATCCGATAGGAATTGTAGCGCAGCCTGTAAATGCTTTCGAAGTCCTCGCCGCTTTCACAGCGTCGGTACTCCGTCCGGTCAAGCAGCGCATAGACATGTTGCGCGAAGCTGGACATGGTCTCGGACGCATCTTTCCCACCAGCGCCCGCCGCATGGCCGAGCGAACTCAACTGGGCACACATGAACTCTATTCCCCGCGATTGCCGCCACCAGCCGACACTACGGACGGGTCATGAGATGTAAAGATGAAAATAAGTAGGAGGTCGTTTACCGCCCGTTAAGGTTAATAATTAATAAAATTATACTAAAATACGCGGTTTTCAGCGCGAAGTCAGCGCCGCGGCGCCTTCCTTGCCGTCTGGATGTCCTTGGCGAAAGGCCAGACGGTGCTCGACATGGTCTCGATGCCGGACGCGCTGAGCGCAGATCCGAACAGAAAGCCCTGGACCAGGTCCGGCTTGACCTGCAATGCCAGGATCTTGAGCTGTTCGAAGGTCTCGACACCTTCGACAGTGACTGAAAGTCCCAGCGGTCGCGACAGGTTGACGATGCCCTTCAGCAATTCGAGCGACCGGCTGTTCTGGGTGACGTCGATCAGGAACGAGCGATCGATCTTGATCTTGTCGAGCGGCAGCTTGTGGAGATAGCTCAGGCTCGAATAGCCGGTACCGAAATCGTCGAGCGCAATGCGCACGCCGAGCCGCTTCAACTCCTCGATATATTGGCGTGTCAGCGACTTGTCGTCGAGCAGCGCCGTCTCGGTGACCTCGATCTCCAGACGTCCGGCGGAAAGACCGGATTCAGCTAGCGCGTCGCGAACCTTCTGGATGACATCACGGTTGCGGAAATCCTTGGCCGAGAGATTGACCGACACGCTGGTCTGGGCCGGCCATTTCGCGCATTCCGTGCAGGCCGCATGCAGGACGAAGGTGCTGATGTCGGAAATAATCCCCATTTCCTCCGCCAGCGGAATAAAGATACCGGGGGAAATCGGCCCGAGATCGGGATGATCCCAGCGGCACAGCGCTTCGCAACTGGCGATACGCATCGTGCTCATCGCCACGATCGGCTGATAGACCACCCGCAATTCGTTGTTTTCCACGGCGCTGCGCAGGTCCGCCTTCATCAGCTGACGGCTGCGGAAGGCAGCATCCATGGAGGCCTCGAACAGCCGCCAACCGTTCTTGCCAAGCTCCTTGGCCTTGTAGAGTGCAAGGTCGGCTTTGACGATCATGGCGTCGACGTCGGTATCCTTGACCCGCGACAGCACCGCGCCGCCGCTGGCCTGGATGCGTAATCCGTGGCCGGCGACATCGACCTCGCCCTGTAGATTGACAAAGATCTCATCAACCTGGCCGATCAGGTGGCTTTCATCCTCGATGCGCTCGAAGAAGATCATGAACTCGTCGCCGCCGAAGCGGCTGACGGTGATGCCTGGCCCAGCGACCGCGGCCAGCCGCTCAGCAACGGCGTAGATCAATCCGTCGCCGACCGGATGGCCGAGCGTGTCATTGACGCTCTTAAAATCGTCGAGGTCGAGCACCACCAGCCCGCAGAGACGCGCGGGATCCCCTGAGGCCATGGCTTCCACCACCAACTCGTGGAAGTAGCCGCGGTTGGGCAGGCCGGTGAGACTGTCGTAGCGCGCCATGAAGCGGATCTTGTCTTCCGCCTCGACCCGGGCGGTCACATCCTCGAAAGTGACGACGCCCAGTTCCTGGCTGCCTTCGCGCGCCGAAAATTCATAGTGCTGGCCGTTGGTGAGCGAGACCAGGACCTTGCGGTCGCGGCCCTCGCGCAACGCACGCGTCAGTTGGGCTTCGATGTAACGGCAATCTTTCGGCGCCAGCATGCCGCCTGCAGCGCCGCGCATCAGCAGACCGTGGATCGAGCGGCCGAGCAGCGCATCGGCCGATTTGAGCGACATCAGGTGCGCGGCTTCGGCATTGGCCACCGCAACCCGGCCGTCGGGACCAAGCATGACAAGGCCATGCGACATGGTATTGAGCGCGCGGTTGAAACGCTGCGCGATGCGGTTCGCCTTCTTTTCCTCCGACAGGGCGGTAAACAGGACTTCGCGGACGATGTCGGCGAATCGCTTGATTGCAAACAGAAAAGGGGCCGACATCAGACCGAGGATAATGTGGTAGATATCGCCGCGCAGGATAAAGCCAAGCGATATGGGCCATGTGGTGGTAATGATAAAAATCATGACCATGCGCGGCGACCCATAATTGCGGCCGGCAATCGACGTGACCGATGCAAGAGTGACGCAGACAGAGGCTATTTCGGCATAGTTGTCGTGGCTGTCATTTGCCAGATAGATACTAACGAAACAGAACGCGCCAAGCATAAAACCATGCATCGAACCGAAAATTATGTAATCATTTTCGCGATCATGGGCTTCTTCCCACGTCGTCGGGGAAGGAAGTCGCCCGTATTTCCGGATGTTGCGAAGGCGCAGAGTACCGACGATGATGAGCCCAGCAGCAACCAAAAGATACGCCAGGTCCATGGTCTTCCAATAGACCAGAATGACGAGAAGTGTCTGCGCAACAAGGCCGATCGACAGCGTGAACCCGTCGCGAAACAGTGTTTCCACGAACGGAATGTAAACGTCGACCGGAATCTCGTTTTTTCGTCTCAGATGCACGCCTGGATCCCAACCCTGGGGAACCCAGCAGTGTCACATTGGCCTTAAGAAAGGTTTAGAGCGGCGTTTCGAGCCCTGCCGTCATCCATTGGTGACGCTGCGGAAGCAGGGAAACTACAGTTCAGGTAAACAAGGGGTATCAGAGCGCGGAATCATTCGGCGGCTTGAAGTTGCGGCCGCAGCGGCGCCCTCGAGAGGCGGTCGAGTAGACGCTGGCGTTCGCCGGCGGCTTTTTCGGCACTGGCCTGCTTGACGCGGCCAAAGCCGCGGATGAGCGCCGGTACCGAAACAAGCGCGGCAGCGGCCTCGATCTTGCCCGGCGTCAGCGCGCCGGCGACAAGCTCCAGGTCGGCTTCATAGAGGGCAAGAAGCTGCCGCTCCATACGCCTCTCGGCGCTGTAGCCGAACAGGTCGAAAGCGGTGCCGCGCAGGCCCTTCATCGCCGCCAGCAGGCGGAACCCGTTCATCATCCACGGGCCAAAGCTCGATTTCTTCGGCTTCCCGTCACTGCCGCGCCTGCCCATGATCGGCGGTGCGAGATGGAATTCGAGCTTGCCGTAGCTCTGGAACTGCTTTGCGAGCTCCGCGGCAAAGGAGCCGTCCGTATAAAGCCGCGCCACCTCGTATTCGTCCTTGATCGCCATCAGCTTGAACAGGTTCTTTGCGGCAGCCTCGGTCACCACGGTCGACCCGGGCACAGCATCGGTTTCGGCCTTGCGCAGCGCCGCCAGTCTGTCGGCATAGCGTTTGCCATAGGCGGCGTTCTGATAGGCGGTCAGGAAGGTGACGCGGCGGGCAATGATGTCGTCCAGCGTCTCGGCAATGGCGGCAGGCTGCGTGGCCTTGCCCGGCTGGGCGAGAAGGCCACGCACGAAATCCGGCTGGTGGGCGGCGCGGCGGCCCCAGCGAAATGCCGCGACATTCATCGCCACCGCCTCGCCGTTGAGTTCGATCGCCTTCTCGACCGCCTCCGCCGACAGCGGCAGGCCGCCATGCTGGAAGGCGAAGCCGAGCATGAACATGTTGGCGCCAAGCGAGCTGCCGAACAGCGCGGTGGCGGTGCGGGTGGCGTCGAAGAAATGCGCCTTGTCGTCGCCTGCGGCCGTTCTTATCGCTTTCTTCAGCCGCTCGACGGGCAGCGAGAAATCGGCCGAACGGGCGAACTCGCCCGGCATGATCTCGGCGGTGTTGGCGAGGAAGATGGTATGGCCTTCGCGCACCGCGGCCAGCACCTTCTTGGCACCCGAAACGACGAGATCGCAGCCAAGCACGAGGTCGGCCTTGCCGGCCGATACCCGAATGGCGTGGATGTCGTCCGGCGTGCGGGCGATGCGGACATGGGTGAACACGGAGCCGCCCTTCTGGGCGAGGCCGGCCATGTCGATCATGCCGCAGCCCTTGCCTTCCAGGTGCGCGGCCATGCCTAGCACCGCGCCTATGGTGACGACGCCGGTGCCGCCGACACCGTCGATGATCGCCGCCCAGCCTTGTTCACCGAGCGTAAATTGCGCCGGCGCCGGCACCCCCGCGAGCGGGTCGGCCGCGCCGGCTATGCCTTCGGCTTTCCTGATTTTGGCGCCGTGGACGGTGACGAAGGACGGGCAGAAACCGTTGACGCAAGAGAAGTCCTTGTTGCAGCTCGACTGGTCGATCTTGCGCTTGCGGCCGAATTCGGTCTCGACCGGCTGGATCGAGACGCAATTCGACTGCACGCCGCAATCGCCGCAGCCTTCGCAGACCAGCTCGTTGATGAAGATACGCTTGTCGGGATCGGGGAAGGTGCCGCGCTTGCGCCGACGACGCTTCTCGGCAGCGCAAGTCTGGTCGTAGAGCAGCACCGAGACGCCTTTGACCGAGCGCAACTCGCGCTGGATGAGATCGAGGTCGTCGCGGTGATGGATAGTGGCGCCGGCGGGAAATTCCACCTTGCCGGTATATTTGTCCGGCTCGTCGGTGACGATGGCGATGCGCTGGACGCCCTCGGCGCGCACCTGCCTGGCGATCATGTCCACCGTCAGGCCGCCTTCGTGCGGCTGCCCGCCGGTCATCGCGACGGCGTCATTGTAGAGGATCTTGTAGGTGATGTTGGCGTCGGTCGACAGCGCGAAGCGGATCGCCAGCACGCCCGAATGGTTGTAGGTGCCATCGCCCAGGTTCTGGAAGATGTGCTCGCGCTTCGAGAACGGCGCCTGGCCGACCCACTGCGCGCCCTCGCCGCCCATGGCGGTGAAGCCTACGGTATTGCGGTCCATCCATAACGCCATGAAATGACAGCCGATTCCGGCGGCGGCGAGCGAGCCGTCCGGCACCTTGGTCGAGGAATTGTGTGGGCAGCCGGAGCAGAAGAACGGCGTGCGCGAGGCGATGTCTGACGTGTCGGCCAGCATCGCCTGGAACTGTCGCAACTTCGCCACCCGCGCGGCGATTTCCTCCGACGGGCCGATCGTTCGCAAAATCCTCTCGCCGAGCGCGATGGCAATATCGTTGGGGTCGAGCGCGCCCTTGGCCGGGAACAGCCAGTCGCCGCGCTCGTCCTTCTTGCCGATGATGACCGGCTGCGTCGCGGTGCCGTAAAGGTTCTCGCGCAGTTGCACCTCGATCAGCGAGCGTTTCTC
Source organism: Mesorhizobium sp. M0904 (assembly GCF_040319475.1). Lineage (NCBI taxonomy): Bacteria > Pseudomonadati > Pseudomonadota > Alphaproteobacteria > Hyphomicrobiales > Phyllobacteriaceae > Mesorhizobium > Mesorhizobium sp. M0904. The sequence goes on from NZ_JAMYOC010000031.1 coordinate 23,034, forward strand.
CTCGACGACGACGATGGTATCGAGGCCGCGAGCAAAGTCGGCGACGTGCTGCAGGTCGAGCGGCCACGGGCAGCCGACCTTGAACAGCCTGATGCCGATACGATTGGCGGCCGCTTCGTCGATGCCGATATCCTCCAGCGCCTGGCGAACGTCGAGATAACTCTTGCCGATGGTGACGATGCCAAGCCTGGCGCTGCTGCCGCCCGAATAGACGATCCGGTTCAGCCCATTGGCGTGGATGAAGGCGGAAGCTGCGGCGCGCTTGTATTCATGCAACCGCTCCTCCTGGCCGAGCATGTCGATCTCGTTACGGATGTTGAGGCCGCCGGGCGGCATGTCGAAGTCCGGGACGACGATATCTAGCCGGTCGAGCGCGGCATCGACCGAGGCCGTCGATTCGATGTTGTCCTTGACGCATTTGATCGCCGCCCAGGTGCCGGCAAAACGCGACATGGCAAAGCCGTAGAGGCCGTAGTCGATGATCTCCTGGACGCCGGCAGGATTGAGGATCGGCACCATGGTGTCGACGAACAGGAACTCGGTGGCATGCGCGTTGGTCGAGGATTCGGCCATGTGGTCGTCACCCATCAGGGCTAACACGCCGCCATGTTTCGACGACCCGGCGAGATTGGCGTGGCGGAACACGTCGCCGGAGCGGTCGACGCCCGGACCCTTGCCGTACCAGACCGAAAAAACGCCGTCATGGGTACCCTCGCCCAGCAATTCCGCCTGCTGCGAGCCCCAGCACGCGGTGGCGGCGAGCTCCTCGTTGAGACCGGGCTGGAAGACGATGTCCGACTGCGCGAGCTGGTTTCTGGCCTTCCACAGCTGCATGTCGAGGCCGCCGAGCGGCGAGCCACGATAGCCGGAGACGAAACCGGCGGTGTTCAGGCCAGCCCGGCGGTCGCGCTCGCGCTGCATCAGAAGCATGCGGATGACTGCCTGGGCGCCCGACAGGAAGATGCGCTCCCTTGCCAGGTCGAACTTGTCGTCGAGCGCGACGTTGTGCAGCGTCATCAGGCGTTTCCTGTGCGGAGACCGTGCCAGGAGATGCACGGCCAACGTCGGAGTCGAGTGCCTACAGTCTTTCTTCCCTTGCCGGGGAGGTCAAACAAAATCGAAGGTGCCAGGCGGTCCGCAACAAACGATCGGTGCGCGGCCGTGTGGCGCCACGAAACGCCTGTCGGGGAGGATGGCCGAGCACGAAAACTCCGGCGGCGGTCGGTGCCGCTGGTGACGCATCATGCAGCCTTTGGGCAACTGGGCTTCGGTTCACCGGGCAGCTTGCCGTCGACGTGGCCGGCCAAGTCCTTGTTGAGCTCGTAGACTGGCCCGACCACCAGGGGCCGGTCGGGCAGGACCGACTGGTCGAGCGAGGACGTCAGAGTGGTCTCGAAACTCTGCAGCAATTTGCCGCTGGAATCCTCGATGCGGATCGACACCGCATAGGGCTTGTCCTTGACAACGCAGGTGAGCGGCGGGCTGGTGAGCGTCACATGCGGCAGCTTCGGCCATATTTTCTGGGTGACGATGATCGGATCACCACCGGCCGGGTTCTGGAAGGACACCACGGCGACCTGCCCCTCACCCACCGGCCGCAGCGGATTGAGGGTGATGACGTAGGTGGCGATACCCAGCCGGTAGTTGAACTCGAACAGCTTCCCGGAAATGGCGAACAGCTGGTCCTTGCCGGAATCCCGGCAGGCGCCGAGCGCGGCCGCCGCGAACAACGCCGCGACGACAATCATCGCGCGCGAATATTTCTTAGGCATTGGTGACCTCCCTGGCCGCGGTCCGGCGGCGATAGTATCGGTTTGCCTTCTGGCGGTTGCCGCACACCGCCATGTCGCACCAGAGGCGGCTGGAATTGCGGCTTTTGTCGACAAACAGCCAGCTGCAGTTCGGACATATCCTCAGCCTGGCGATGGTGTCGCTGCGCAGCAGCGACAGCGCCGAGACCGCAAGCGCCGCCTCGAAGGCGATCGGCGTTGCCGGATCGCCGAACGGTTTTCCGGGCGTGCCGATTTCGGTGCGGCCATCGGCGAGGCCATCGGCGCAGGCTTCCAGGAATTCAGGCATGTCGGCGGTGTCGATCGCACCGTTCGATACCGCGCCACGAAACAGCCGATCGGTCGTCTCGCGAATCGACAGCACCACCGGTGCGATCTTTTCAGGCGCCGGCGCTACGAGCCGCCTGCCGCCGAGCTCGGCGGCGCGAAAGCCACTCGCGGCTTCGGCAAAGCGGGCGATCTCGGCCGGATCGTCGAAACGGTCGAAAGTTTCCTCCGGATCGTTCCGCAAAACGACGGTATTCGCCGTGTCGAGCGCCAGCATGCCACCGGTGAAGCGGTGCGGAGTCCAGGATACTGTCATATCGCGAATCTAACCGATAAATCGCGTTTGACAAGTTAGATTCCGGGTGCAACGCTCGTCAGTGAGGCGATCGCCGTATCGAGAATGTCGTTCGTCCCAAGCCCCGCCCCGATGTGGGGCATGCATCGAGGGTCTTGCATGCTCTATTTCTTCCAGCAGGTTCTGAACGGGCTGCATTCGGGCGCGCTCTACGCATTGCTTGCCTTCGGCTACGTGCTGACCAACGGCATCCTGCACCGCACCAATCTTGCCTATGGCGCGCTGTTCGCCTTTTGCGGGCATACGATGATCCTCACCGCGGCGTTCGGCTATCAGGCGCTGTGGTTGACGCTGTTTGCATCGGTCGCGCTCGGCGTAGTGGCGGCATTCCTTTATGCGGCGCTGCTCAGCCATGTCCTGTCGCGAAGCATCTTCGAACCGCTGGCCGCCCGCTCGCCCAACGCCATCGTGGTGACCACGCTCGGCATATTGCTGGTCTTGTCGGAAGCCAGCCGCATCGCCGCCGATACCCATGACCTATGGTTGCCGCCAATGCTGGCCCAGACCATCGTCTTCGCGCAGAATGCCAGCTTCAAGGCGACGTTGACACTGATTCAGTTGCTCGATTGCGCCGCCGTCCTGGCGGCTATTTCGCTGGCTGCGTGGGGGTTCACACATTCCAGCTTCGGCCGAAGCTGGCGTGCCGTATCCGACGATCCAAACGCCGCTGCGATGTGCGGCGTCGATGTCCGCGCGGTGTTTCGGCGTGCGGTGCTTTTCGGCGGCCTTTGCGCGGCAATGGCTGGCGTGCTCGCCGCCTTCTACTACGGCAACATCAGCTTCGGCACAGGGTTGGTCTACGGGTTGAAAATCCTGTTCGTGACCGCAGTGGGCGGCTATCTCTCGCCTTTGCGGGCGGCACTGGGCGCCGCCGCTTTCGGCATGGCCGAATCGCTATGGGCCGGCTATTTCCCGCTCGAATGGCGGGACGGCTGGATGTACCTGTTCCTCGTCGCCATGCTTGTGCTGATCGGCTCCGGCCGCGACCAACAGAAGATCGCCTGAGCCGCATCCGACTTTGGTTGGATGAATGAACCACATGTCCCCTTGGACATGCAAAGGACGCGGCGCCATTTTGCCGGCGGCCACCTCACAACTGTGTTTATGCGGGCTGTCCGATGTTGACCCGCCGAACCACGCACTGCATACCGTTGGTCCACAGCGACGCGACGGACAGGGAACCGGCGCGCTCCGACACAAGGGAGGAATGCATGGCAGGGCTTCTCGCTCTTTCCAGAGCCATTGACCGTTTGAACGAATTCATCGGCAAATGGGTTTCGTGGCTGATCCTGCTGGCGATCCTGGTAAGCGCCGCCAACGCCGTGATCCGCAAGGTGTTCGACATGTCCTCGAACGCCTGGCTGGAATTGCAATGGTATCTGTTCGGCGCCGCCTTCATGCTGGCCGCCGCCTACACTCTGAAGCAGAACGACCATATCCGCATCGATATCGTCTACGGCATGTTCTCGCGCCGTGTGCAGCACTGGATCGACCTTTTCGGTCACGTCTTCTTCCTGATGCCGTTCGTGACGTTGATGGTCGTCTATTTCGTTCCCTATGTGTCGCTGTCGTATCGCAGCGGCGAGATGTCGAACAATTCCGGCGGGCTGATCATCTGGCCGGCGAAGGCGATTCTGCTGGCCGGCTTTTTTCTGCTCGCGCTGCAGGGCATTTCCGAGATCATCAAGAAGATCGCCATCATGCGCGGTCAGATGGACGATCCCACTCCGTTCATATCGGTGCATGAGCAGGCCGAGCTAGAAGCCAAGGCGCTCGTGGAAGAGGTGCGCTCGTGATCGAGTTCATCGCCCAGAACATGGCGCCGATCATGTTTGCCTCGCTGGTCGTCTTCCTGCTGATCGGCTACCCCGTCGCCTTCTCGCTCGCCGCCAACGGCCTGATGTTCTTCTTCATCGGCGTGCTGCTGTCGCCCTATTCGGGCGGCTCTATCAATCTCGCCTGGCCGTTGCTGCACGCGTTGCCGGATAATTTCTATGGCAGCCGGGTGATGTCGAACGATACGCTGCTGGCGATCCCGTTCTTCACCTTCATGGGCATCGTGCTCGAACGATCCGGCATGGCCGAAGACCTGCTCGACACCATCGGCCAGCTGTTCGGACCGGTCCGTGGTGGCCTTGCCTATGCCGTGATTTTCGTCGGCGCGCTGCTTGCCGCGACGACCGGCGTGGTGGCGGCCTCCGTCATTGCCATGGGTCTGATTTCGCTGCCGATCATGCTGCGCTACGGCTACGACCGGCGGCTGGCATCCGGCGTCATTGCCGCGTCCGGGACCCTCGCCCAGATCATCCCGCCGTCGCTGGTGCTGATCGTCCTGGCCGACCAGCTCGGCCGCTCGGTCGGCGATATGTACAAGGGAGCGCTGATCCCCGGGCTCATTTTGACCGGCATCTACATGCTCTACATCCTGCTCATGTCGATCTTCCGGCCGAAGTCGATGCCGGCCCTGCCGCTGGAGGCCCGCACGCTCGGCCACGGCGTGCTGTCGCTGCTGGCGGCGGTGCTGGCGGCGGTGGTGGTTTCCTATGCGGCGTATCGCTACCTTGCGCCGAACCATGGCGGCGACGCCGATATCCTCGGCGCCACTATTGGCGTCATCTTCATCTATGTCGTGGCGATCGTCGACCAGCGCCTGAAGATCAACCTGATGTCGAGGCTGGCGCAGCAGGTGATCATCGTCCTGATCCCGCCGCTGGCGCTGATCTTCCTGGTGCTGGGCACCATCTTCCTCGGCATCGCCACGCCGACGGAAGGCGGCGCCATGGGCGCCGTCGGCGCGCTGGCAATGGCCGCGATGAAGGGGCGGCTGTCGCTCGACGTGGTCAAGCAGGCGCTGGCCTCGACGACCAGGCTGTCGTCCTTCGTTCTGTTCATCCTGATCGGCGCGCGGGTGTTCTCGCTGACCTTTTACGGGGTCAATGGCCACATCTGGGTCGAGCACCTGTTGACCTCGCTGCCGGGCGGTGAAGTCGGTTTCCTGATTGGCGTCAACATCCTCGTCTTCGTGCTCGCCTTCTTCCTCGACTTTTTCGAGCTTGCCTTCATCATCGTTCCGCTTTTGGCACCGGCGGCCGACAAGCTCGGCATCGACCTGATCTGGTTCGGCGTGCTTTTAGGCGTCAACATGCAGACCTCTTTCATGCATCCGCCCTTCGGCTTCGCGCTGTTTTATCTGCGCTCGGTCGCCGCGCGCGTGCCCTATCTCGACCGGCTCACCGGCAAGCAGATCGCGCCGGTCACCACAGGGCAGATCTATTGGGGCGCAGTGCCCTTCGTCTGTATCCAGGTGATCATGATCGGCTTGACCATCGCCTTCCCGCAGATGGTGATGCACTACAAAGGCACCGTCGTCGATCCAGGCACCATCAACTACCAGGTGCCGGAAACGCCTGGCATCGGCTTGTCGCCGCTTGGCACGCCGCCGGCCAACGGCGGCACTGCCCCGGCCTCACCTTCCACACCGGATTTGTCGCAGCCGCCGAGCTTCGACGAAAAGCCGCCCGCGAAGCCGGCGGCACCGGCAATCGATCTGTCGCAACCCCCGAGTTTCAACTGAGGCGAGTTTCAACTGAGGAAGGCCCTGCAGCCATGAAGGCGGTTCGGTTGGAGCGAGTGGGCGGCCTCGCCGTGTGCGAGGTCGAGAAACCGACCGCCGGGCCAGACGAGCTGCTGGTGCGGATCGAGGCGTGCGGCGTCTGCGGCACCGACAGGCATCTTTTCCACGGTGAATTCCCGTGCACGCCGCCGGTGACGCTCGGGCATGAATTCTCCGGCATCGTCGAGGCGATCGGACCTGAGGTATCCGGCTTTTCGGTCGGCGACCGCGTCACCGGCGATCCCAATATTGCCTGCGGGCGCTGTGCGCATTGTCAGGCGGGCCGAGTCAATCTCTGCAGCAATCTGCGTGCCATCGGCATCCATCGCGACGGCGGCTTTGCCGAATATGTTGCCTTGCCACAGAAACAGGCCTTCGCCTTGCCAGGCGATCTGAAGCCTACGCATGGTGCTTTCTGCGAGCCGCTCGGTTGCTGCCTGCATGGCGTGGACCTTGCCGCGATCAAACCAGGCTCGTCAGTCGCGGTGCTCGGCGGCGGCGTGATCGGCCTGCTCACCGTTCAGCTGGCAAAGCTCGCCGGTGCGACGGCCATCATCCTGTCGACGCGTCAGGCCTCGCGGCGGGCTCTTGCCGAGCAACTTGGCGCAACGGCGACGGTCGATCCCAGCGCCTTCGATGTCACCGATGCGATCGTCGGCCGGTCGGGTTTGATGCCGGGCGGCGTCGACGTGGTGTTCGAATGCGCAGGCGTGAAAGACACTGTTGAGCAGGCGATGCGGCTGGCCAAAGCGGGCGGCACAATTGTCGTCGTCGGCGTTATGCCGCAAGGCATGAAAGCGGCGTTCGAACCGTTCGACCTGCTGTTCCGCGAGTTGAAGGTCCTGGGCTCCTTCCTCAATCCCTTTACCCATCGCCGGGCCGCCGATCTTATCGCTTCGGGGGCTATCGAGGTAGACCGGCTGATATCGCGGCAGGTCACGCTTGAAGAGTCAGCTGCAGTGATCGCCAATCCGCCTGCGCCAGGCGAGGTCAAGGTTCTGGTGGTGCCCGGCTGATCGCAAACGGAATGCGCTGCGGCGCCAGCGTCCCGAAGGAACGCCGGCGCCGCAGAGCAGCAAGGTTCAGAGCCTGCTATTGCGCTGCTGGACCATCATGAAGGTGTCGTAGTTGTACTCGGCCACCTGCGCCCAGAGATAATGCTCCTTGCGGAACGCCTTGATCGAGTCCCAGATCTTCTTGAACGGCGCGTTCGAGGCTTCCATCTCGGCATAGACCTCGTTGGCCTTTTCGAAGCAGGCGGCCATGATCTCCTGGCTGAACGGACTCAACTTGGCGCCGCCGGCAACCAGCCGCTTCACCGCCGCCGGGTTGAGGTAGTCGTATTTCTGCAGCATGTTGGCATCGGCCGCTTGGGCGGCAGTGTGCACCAGCGACTTGTAAGCCGGCGAAAGTTCGTCGTATTTCGCCTTGTTGAACATCAGATGGACGGTCGGTCCACCTTCCCACCAGCCGGGATAGTAGTAATAGGGCGCAACCTTGTAGAAGCCGAGCTTCTCGTCATCATAAGGGCCAACCCATTCGGCGGCATCGATCGTGCCCTTTTCCAGCGCCGGATAAATGTCGCCACCGGCGATCTGCTGCGGAACCACGCCGAGCCTTTGCACCACTTTGCCGGCAAAACCGCCGATGCGCATCTTGAGGCCGGAAAGGTCGGCAACCGTTTTGATCTCCTTGCGAAACCAGCCGCCCATCTGCACGCCGGTATTGCCGCCCGGCAGCCCGAACAGACCCTGCGTCGCCAGGAACTCGTTGAACAGATCGATGCCCCCGCCATGATAGTGCCAGGCGTTGATGCCGCGCGCGTTGAGCGAAAACGGAACCGCCGCTCCCAGCGCCCAGGTCGGGTCCTTGCCCCAGTAATAGTATGCCACAGTATGGCAGGCCTCGACCGTGCCGGCTGTGGTGGCATCGGCGGCCTGCAGGCCGGGAACGAGTTCGCCGGAGGCGAAGACCTGGACCTGGAAGTTGCCGTCGGTCGCCTCCGAAAGCATCTTGGAAAACACTTCGGCACCGCCGTAGATCGTATCGAGCGACTTCGGGAAGGAAGACGCCAGCCGCCAGGTTACTTTCGGATTGGACTGGGCGATGGCCGGCGCAGCAAGTGTCGCGGCAGCGGCCGCAGCGCCGAAACCGGTGGTGCCGGCCTTGCGGATGAACGAACGACGATCCATGAAGTTCCTCCCGTTTGGATCAACTGACCGACGTTCGGGACGCTTCGGCGCCCGCATCGGCTTCGAGCCGACAATACACAGGCAAGGAGTCGAGTCCAGCGCGGCAGCACGGTTTGAGTGGCGCATTTCGGAGAAATTCACGGCGTTGGGCCAGATCTTGCAACTATAGTCTAACGTCGATTAACTGGCCTACGCGACACGCCGAAACTTGCCATGGAAATGCGCCTTCGGATCGCCTATTTTGCAGGCAGATAATTCGTTGCACCCGATGGGATCCGGACCAAATGCACCAGCCGCTCGTCGCCATATCGACCGACGTCCGCCAGTTCGACAATTACACCTGGCATGCCGCGCCGCAGCAATATCTTGAAGCGGCGCTTTCAGGGGCAGGCGTGTTCCCGCTGCTGGTACCGTCCTTCGGCGACCGGCTCGACTTCGATGAACTGCTTTCCGCCGTCGACGGCGTCATGGTCACCGGTTCGAAGTCCAACGTTCATCCCTCGCTCTACGGCGGTGACGCCAGTGAAGCCAATGGTCCCTACGACCCCGCCCGCGACGCCACCACGCTGCCGCTGATCCGCAGGGCGGTGGAGCGCGGAGTACCGCTGCTCGCGATCTGCCGCGGCATCCAGGAGATGAATGTGGCGCTGGGTGGCACGCTGGCCACTGAAATCCAGGAACGCGCCGGTTCGCTCGATCATCGTGCGCCTGCAAGCGACAATCAGGACGAACGCTTCGCCATCCGCCAGAGCGTGTCGATAAAACCCGGCAGCTGCCTGGCCGGGGTCTTCGGCGCCGGCGACATCATGGTCAATTCGGTGCATCGCCAGGCTGTCGACCGGCTTGGCCCAAAGCTGCAGGTCGAAGCGGTCGCCGCCGACGGCACTGTCGAGGCGGTCTCGGTGCGCGATGCACGCGCTTTCGCCGTCGGCGTCCAGTGGCATCCCGAATACTGGGTCAAATCGGACAGCATCTCGGTAAAGATATTTCGCGCTTTCGGTGACGCCGTGCGGCTGCATCAGGCGGCGAAATCGGGTGCGCGCGCCGCGGCGGAATAGGGCTCGTCAGTTGCCGGCCGACGCCAGGGTCAGCAGCGGCAGCACCGGCGCGTAGGATTCGTAACCGTCGCCATCGGCGACCGAGAACATGACGATCGGATCGTTGCCGTTGGCGCTGAATGTGACCGTGCCGTCATCCTGCTCTCGCCAGAACTTCGCCTGCTCGACACCGGGCAACACCCGGCGGCAATTCGCGGCGACCGTCAACAGCGACAGGCCTTGCGAAATCTCGGCGCCACGGGTGACCGCACAAGACGCCTCGTCACCATGGGCTACCAGCCTGTAGGTGCTGGACGAAGGTGCTGGCTCACTGGCTGCGCGGCTTTGACCGCTACCGGCGTAAAACAGCTGGACGCTGCCTAACAGCGCAGCAATCGCCATCAATGCGGGAAGCGTTTTCATCCTGTTTCTCCGCGCATTTCAAGCGCGCCGTGTTCGATGTCATCAGGAGGAGGCGCGCTTCATCTTGCTGCCATGTGCTGTCAAGGGGACATACACTAGCCAAGGAGGCAGAATGATTCCGAAGGGTTAAGCTGAAGTTAACAATAGGGCGGTCACGGCCTCGCCTTGACGTTTGCCGTCTCCGGCACCGGCGTCAGCGCCTTGCGCTGCGAAAACCACGAGACCAGATTGTCGACGCACAGGTCCGCCATGGCGCGGCGGGTGTGCTGCGAGGCCGAGCCGACATGAGGCAAAAGCGAGGTGTTGGGCGCGGCAAGCAACGCCGCAGGCACGTTCGGCTCGTCGGCAAAAACGTCTAGCCCGGCAGCGGCGATGCTGCCGCTGGCAAGTGCGGCGGCAAGAGTTGGTTCGTCGACCGTGCTGCCCCTGCCGATATTGACGAAGACGCCGTTCGGCCCCAGAGCCGAGAGGATTTCGGCATTGACGGCCTTGTCCGTCGAGGCCCCGCCGGGCGCCACCGAGATCAGCGTGTCGACCGCCTCGGCGAGACCTTTCAGCGTCGGGTGATAGTCATAGGGCAGGCCTTCGACGCGGCGCCGGTTGTGATAGGCGATGGGCAGTCCGAAAGCATCGAGCCGGCGGGCAATGGCGAGTCCGATGCGGCCCATGCCGAAGATGCCGACACGGCGACCGCGCAAAGTCAGCCGGCTCAGCGGATAGTTGCCGTTGCGCAGCCAACTTCCGTCGCGCAGCCAGGCTTCGGCGCGCGGCAGTTCGCGGATGGTATTGATCAACAGGCCGAGCGCCGTGTCGGCGACCTCTTCGGTCAGCACATCCGGTGTGTTGGTGACCATGATGCCGCGCCGTGCGGCGTGGTGGACATCGACCGAATCATAGCCGACGCCGAAATTGGCGATAATCTCGAGCTTTGGCAGCGCGTCCATCAACGCGGCGCCTATGCCGCCAAAGGCGGCTATGCCGCGCACGGTAAGGCGCATCTCGTCGGTGACCAGCGACGGATCGGCGCGTTCGATCCGGACGCGGCTGAACGCCCCGTCGATGCGGCCGACCGCATGGTCGTTGAACTGGCCCGGCACCAGAATGGTAACAGCTTGCTGGTCGGTTTTTGTCATGCACGTTCCACCGGTTTGCCGGTCGACTGGCGCACATGCAGTTCCGGCTTGATCAGTTCCTGCGACGGCCGCACCGTCTGTCCGTTGAGTTTGTCGAGCAGCGCGCTGGCAGCGCGGCGGCCAACCTCACGCTGGCCGTTCCAGACCGTGGTTAGCGCCGGCGTCGCGATCGCCGCCTCCTCGAGGTCGTCATAGCCCGTGACCGAAATGTCGATGCCCGGCACCAGACCAGCGCGGGCAATGCCGTTCATCAGGCCGATGGCGACGAGGTCATTCCAGCAGCAGGCCGCGGTCGGCCTGTCCTTTAGCGCCAGGAACTGCCCGGCAGCCTCGAAGCCGGCCTGCTTGGTGCGCGGGCCGGCGATGCGCCAGGACGGCCTGACCTCAAGCCCCGCCGCCTCCATGGCGTTGACATATCCCTGATAGCGGTCGCGGCCGGTCGACGTCTGATCGGTACCGCCGATCATTGCGATGCGCTTGTGGCCAAGCGAGATCAGATGGTTGGTGGCAAGCCCGGTGCCATAGGCATCGTCGCCGCGAAACACCGGCACGTCGGCACCTTCGACGGTGCGTGCAATCAGCACTGCCGGGAGACCGTTCTCCTCGGCCATGAATATGTCTTCGGGAGGCGTGCCGATGGCCGGCGACATGATGACCCCGTCAGCGCCGAGCTGCAGAAGCGTGTCGATGAAAGTGCGTTGTTTCTCGAGCTGGTCGTAGTGGTTCGACAGGATGAAGGTTTGCCGGCTGCGGTCGAGCTCGCTCTCTATCGAACGCAATATCTCGGCAAAGAACGGGTTCATGATGTCGTGGACGACAACGCCGACTATGCCCGAGCGCGAGGTGCGCAGGCTGGCGGCGCGGCGGTTGTAGATATAGCCGATGGCGCGGGCATGTTCCTTGATGCGGTCGCGGGTGCCGCCGGCGACCAGCGGGCTGTCGCGCAAGGCCAGCGAGACCGTGGCCGTGGACACGCCGAGCGCATCCGCGATGGTCGAAAGCTTGATCTTCTGTGCCAGCGCCCTGCGCTCCCGAAGCAATTTAAACTGTTTAAAGGCCGGCTCTTATGCCATCGATTCCGAGCAAATCAAAGTTTTTTTGCCAGCGCTTCCGCCTCCGCGTCCAGCGTCGCGCGGTTGCGCAAACGAAGCCGGTGCTCACGGTGAACGATGTAGAGGCCGCTGGCGACGATGACTGTGGCACCGACCAGCGTCCAGCGATCGGGGAACTGGTTGAAGACGATCAGGCCGGAGATGATCATCCAGATCATCTGCGAATAGGGATAGGGAGCCAGGGCCGTGGTGGTGGCAAGGCGATAGGCCTGCACAGGAAGCCAATGACCGATGGCGCCGAAGACGCCAAGCATCAGCAATATGAACCAGTGCCAGCCATCCTGCGGCAGCGAAGGCGAAAACGGCAGTGTCGGCAAAAGCAGCACGGCCGGCGCCAGCGCCGAAAACAGGATGAGGCTTTCCGAGGTTTCCGTAGCCGACATGCGGCGCGTCATGATGACGTAGAAACTGTTCGACAGCATCGAGCCGAGCGCAAAGAGATGGCCGACGCCAAAAACGCCGACACCCGGCCGGGTGATGATGAGGACGCCGACAAAGCCGCTCATGATCGCCAGCCAGCGCCGCCAGCCGGCCCATTCGCCGAGCAACGGACCGGCAAGCGCGGTGATCACCATCGGGCCGAAGAAGTAGATCGAGGTGGTTTCCGCCAGTTGCAGCGTCCGCAGCGCCAGAATGTTGAACATCGTCGATCCGAACAGGAGCAGACCGCGCGTGATGTGCGCCGGCAGGTTGGCGGGACGAAAGCGCAGCGGCTCACGCCATCCTCGCAGAAAAACGCCGACGATCAGCACATGGACCGCGAAGCGGGTCCACGCGACGATCAGCGCCGAGACGCCGGCCAGGACAAGGTACTTGCTGCTGGTGTCGAGGAAGGTGAAAAACACATAGACGGAAAGCATGCACAGGATCGCCGCCGGCGATGTCGCGCTTTCGTCATGTCTTGGGGAAGCATTCAATTTCAGGCCGGACGGGAAGCAAGGCAGTCCTTCACCCATGCGGGAATTGTCGCCCGCGGGCAAGCCAAAAGAGGCTGGCACAACGACAGGCTCAGGTTTTGTTGCTGGTGGCCGGCGAGTCAGGCGTGCATGCGGGCGCCCTTGGTGATCTTGTCGACGAGTTTCTTTTCGGCGCGAAGCGCGATGCCGACCACCTTGGCATCCTCCGGCGCAAATTCGGCAAAGACGGCACGGTTGGCCAGATCATAACCAGTCGAAAACATTTCCCCGACATAGAGCGATACCGTCACACCACGCTCCAGCGCCCGCCGCTGGATCGCGCCGAGCGTCTGGCCGTCCGCCGAAAGCACGATGACCGGCTGGATCGACAGCGGGTTGTAGATGTTGCCGGCGCGATCACGGTAGGGATCGCCGATAATGTCGGGAAATTGCGCGACGATGCCGCTGGTCAGAAAGGCGGTGACATTGAGCTTTTGCCAGACGGGAAGATCATCCTTGAGCACGATTGCAAATTTCGTATCGAACATGCGACAGTTTCCAATCCCAAAGGGGGCCAATCCGAGGCTGCGAGAGAAGCGATGCCGCACGGTCTAGACGGGGAAGCCTTTCGGGGTCTTGGACGTTTGTGCGTGGATGCAGCCGAAAACTGCATCGTACCGGCACCCCGTGCTGCCGGCATGGAACGCATCGAGGCCCGGTTCCACGGCAACGCCTTCGATCTCCATCGCCACGACACCTATGCGATCGGGGTGACGCTTTATGGCGTGCAGCGCTTCCGCTATCGCGGCCAAATGCATCTGAGCCTGCCTGGCCAGATCATTATCCTTCATCCCGACGAACTGCACGATGGCGGTGCCGGCACCGAAGACGGCTTGCGATACAGAATGCTCTATTTGGAGCCGTCCCTGATGCTCGATTGTCTCGGCGGCGGATCACTGCCGTTCGTCAGGAATGCCGTGGTGACAGACCGCGATCTCCGCGCGACGCTGCTTTCGGCGCTCGGGCCGCTGGATCAGCAACTGGACGAGCTGTTTGTCGTCGATTTCATGACGCAGCTTATGCAAAGCCTGGCCCGGCACGCCGGTCAGCCGGCGAAACCGGTAGCGAAAACGGCGTGGCGCGCCGCCAGCCTGGCGCGCGACTATCTGGAGGAAAATGTCGCGCGGATTGTACGTTCAGACGAATTGGAGGCGATAACCGGGTTGGACCGTTATGCCCTGTCGCGGCATTTTCGCGCGACCTTCTCGACCAGCCCGCACCGGTTCCTGTTGATGCGCCGGCTTCAGCGAGCCCGTCGGATGATCGAAGCCGACGAGCCGCTGGCGCAAATCGCCATCGCAGCCGGCTTCAGTGATCAAAGCCATTTCAATCGGCATTTCAAGAAGGCGTTCGGCGTCACACCGGGACGTTGGTCGGCACTGACGCGGCGGCCGTCAGCGGCGAACGCGTGAGCTATTCAAGCATCTTGTCCTCGATATCCAGTTCGTCGTCCGGGAGCACCATTTCGCCGTTCGACAGGTTCGCCTCGACGCGGGCAAGCAGCTTGAACAGCGCTTTCTGATCCTTCTTGTCGAGACCCTTCAATGCCTGCTTTTCGGTCTTCTTCACCGATTTCTCGATGGCGTGGATGATTTCGCGGCCAGTGTCGGTGAGGAAAATATGCGCCTGGCGGGCATCGGCGGAGGAGGCGCGCTTTTCCAGAAAACCCTGCGCCTGCAGCCGGTTGATGGTCTTGGTGATGGTCGGCGGACGCACGCCGAGGCGGCCGGCAAGGTTGCCGGGCGTCTGCCCATCCTCGCGGTCGAGCGCCAGCATGATCTGGTCCTGGCCGGCATAGAAACCATGCGCCAGAAGCCGGGCGGCGAGCGCCGTGCGCGCCAGCCGCGCCGCCGAATGCAGCCGGCTCATTGTTGCAGTCTTGTCCGCCTTGGCCATGCTCATCCCTCCTCGGCCGAACCGGAGCGGACAGCATAGAAGCAGGCCGCCGGTTGGCAATGACCATCGAAAACATTCCGGCTCGGAAAATAGCTTTGCCGGCAAGCATCGCGGTGTTCGCCGTGGCTAATGCCAGAGGTTTATTTCAGTTAGATGACAAACGACTTTCTGGAAGGGCTGGATGGGACATGACGAGGCGTTCTCAACCGGCCTTCACCGCGACCACCATCAAGGCCTGAAAGGCGTCCGCCATTTCCCGCAGCGCTGCCTGTGACAGCAGCCCGGCCTGCCGCTTAATGCCGTCCCGCGCGTTCGATGTATCGCGTTTGCCCGGGCGATCTTTATAGGGCGCGACGGTGGCGAATATCTGCTCGCTGAGGCTGTCGGGGAAGAACATCTGGCCGGTCATTACGGAGCGGTCGTCAGGGAAAATCTTGAAATGGATGTGCGTGGTGCGGCCGCGATACCAGCCGGGATAGATGGTGGCGAAAGAAGCGATGCCGCTTTCATCGGTTCTCTGCCAGCCCCGCAGAAAACTCTGGCCGGACGTGTCGATATCCTGCCCGTCGCCCTGTCCGGGATAACCGGAATAGGCGCCCTGGGCGTCGCAATGCCAGATGTCGACGCGTGCGCCGGGAAGCGGCCGGCAGGCGGCGTCGACGATTTGCAGCCGCACATTGAGGGCGATGCCCTTCTTGCCCTCGGTGATATCGGCGCGTTCGAGCTTCGGGTCGAAATAGAACGGCCCTTCGGTGACCTCAGGCGTGATGGCGCAGACGCCGGCACCGGCTTCGAACAAAGCAAGCCCGGCATAGGGCGAAACCTTCCCGGCGCCCTTGCACCGGCGGGCAGGAATATGCCGCCAGCGGTAACCGCAACGAGACGGAGCGCCTGCCGACGGCTTAGTGGCAAGGACTTGTCGGACATCTGGCGTCTCTTCAATGCGAACAGCCCTCGTGAATGACCCTTTGCCTATCTAAGCCCACCGCCAACCCGCGCCAATGAAAGTTCGGCAATGTGAGGAAAGTTCGGCAATACCAGCCTCTCTTTGGTCCACCGGTTTGGCTCGTGCAAAAGCCGAGCACACATCCTATATGGAGCCGACAATCCCTATTCGAGGCACATTATGAGCGACGCACAGACGCAGATCCCCGTAACCGTCCTCACCGGCTATCTTGGCGCCGGCAAGACGACACTGCTGAACCGCATCCTTTCGGAAAACCATGGCAAGCGCTACGCGGTCATCGTCAATGAATTCGGCGAGATCGGCATCGACAACGAGCTGATCGTGGAATCCGACGAGGAAATCTACGAGATGAACAATGGCTGCGTCTGCTGCACCGTGCGCGGCGACCTGATCCGCGTCGTCGAAGGCCTGATGCGCCGGCCCGGCCGCTTCGACGCCATCGTCGTCGAGACCACAGGCCTCGCCGATCCCGTGCCGGTAGCACAAACCTTCTTCATGGACGACGACGTGCGTTCCAAGACCAGGCTCGATGCGGTGGTGGCGCTGGTCGACGCCAAGCACCTGCCGCTGCGCCTCAAGGATTCCCGCGAGGCCGAGGACCAGATCGCCTTTGCCGATGTCGTCGTGCTCAACAAGACCGATCTCGTCACCCCCGAAGAGCTGAGCAAGGTGGAGGCAACGATCCGCGCCATCAACCCGGCGGCACGAATCCATCGCACCACGCGCGCCAGCGTGGCGCTGTCCGAGGTGCTGGATCGCGGTGCCTTCGACCTGTCCCGGGCGCTGGAGAACGATCCGCACTTCCTCGAGGCGCATGACGATCACGACCATCATGATCATGATCATGACCACCACCACCACGATCACGACGGCCATTATCACCACGATCATGACGGCCATCATCATGCGCACCCTTCCGACATCCATGACGTGACCGTGCAGTCGGTGTCGCTGCGCGGTGGCGAGATGGACCCGAAAAAGTTCTTCCCGTGGATCGAGAAGGTCACCCAGATGGAAGGCCCGAACATCCTGCGGCTGAAAGGGATCATCGCGCTGAAAGGCGATGACGAGCGCTATGTCATCCAGGGCGTGCACATGATCATCGAGGGCGACCACCAGCGCGCCTGGAAGGACGGCGAGAAACACGAGAGCCGGCTGGTGTTCATCGGACGCGAACTCGATGCCGAGCGGCTGAAGACAAGCTTCGAGGCCTGCCAGGCCGCTTGATTTTAGCTACCTTCTTCCTTTTCCCCCTTGTGGGAGGAGGGGCAGCCGCAACGCTGGCGCTCTCTACTCACGACGATCCGAAGCACGGGTTGAGACGGGCGGCTCAACCCCTTAAGGGTGAGGCAGCAGAAACCTCGGACGGAATTATCTCTCATGCCCACAGTCGCCCCGCTCGATCTCGAAGGCCACTGCCTCGCCGCCGTGTTCCTCGGCGACGTGCCGCACTTTGCGCTGGCTGACGGCACAATCCATCGGCTCGACCACGGCCACAAGACGGTGCAGGCCAATGACGGGATGCTCGCCGCCTTCCATGATGCGGCGAACGACCGGCTGATCACCGGTGGTGAGGACGGCAGGATCTTTGCCGTGACCGCTGGCGGCAATACCGCGGAATTGGCGACCGCAGGCAAAAAATGGATCACCAGCGTCGCCGCCGGGCCGCAAGGCGCTGCTGCCTATGCTTCGGGCAAGATTGCCTATGTGCGCTTTGCCGACGGCAAAACCAGGGAATTCTCGCATCCGCGCTCGGTCGAGGGGCTGGCCTTCTCGCCCAAGGGCATGCGCTTCGGCGTTGCCCGCTACAATGGCGCGACGCTGCATTTCCCGGCCGCCGACGGCAAGCCGGTCGAACTCGAATGGGCCGGTGCCCACACCGGCATCACCTTCTCGCCGGACGGCGGCTTCGTCGTCACCACCATGCAGGAAAACGCGCTGCATGGCTGGAAGCTCGCCGACGGCAAGCACATGCGGATGTCCGGCTACCCCGGCAAGGTCAAAAGCCTGTCGTGGAGCGCCAAGGGCAAATGGCTGGCGAGTTCCGGTGCGCCGGCGGCGATCGTCTGGCCGTTTTCGGGCAAGGACGGGCCGATGGGCAAGGCGCCGCTGGAACTCGGCACGCGCGGCAATGCGATGGTCACCTCCGTCGCCTGTCACCCGAGCCAGGACGTCGTTGCTATCGGCTATGATGACGGCATGGTGATGGCGGTGCGTTTCGCCGACGCCAGGGAGGTGCTTTTGCGCCGGCCGGGCAAGGGCGCCGTCACCTCGATGATGTGGGACAGGCAAGAGCGCCGCGTCGCCTTTGGCAGCGCCGCGGGTGACTGCGGCGTCATCGATATTTCGGCGTAGCCTGTCACTTACTCGGCTCCGCAAGATACTTTGCCGGTCAATTCATCCGGTTTGCCGTCCTTTTCGGTATCAGCCGTAACATCATAGATTGAGAGCAAATAGCGGCCGTCATAGACGCCTTCGTCGCTGGCCTTGGTCAGGATCGCCAGTTCGACATAGCCGTAGGCGTTTTCGACCTGCCGTTCGTGGTAGACGAGCAGCCGCAATTCCTTGTTGTCGAGCCAATATTGCGTGAGGTTCTGATCCCCGAACACCGTCTTGCGCAGACTGTCGGCAGCCGGCCTGCCCAGAATTTCGAGCTCGCCGCTAAAATTGAAGGTCGGCCCGCCCATGCCTCTGGTGACCCCGGCACCGACCTGAAATTTGACGGCTGCATCCTCGGCGGAACACCAGATGCCGCCCGACGCCAGAGCCGCACCAACCGACGACAGCAGCGTTGCTGCGCAGACGATCGCCCGCACCATCTTGTCCCCTCCGGCCGAAGTACCATTGGCGCCCGAAGGCGGCTCGCGGTCAAGCGCCTGTTTCCATTTAAATGACCGCTGACCCAACACAGGGCAGCCGCCCGGCCAATTGCGGTGGCGGATGCCGATTGTTTAAACTGCGACTGAGAGGGGCCGCCATGAACGTCATCGACCATGCAAAGACTTCCATCGGCGGCATCGGCCCGGCCCGGATCGCCGAGTTGTACGAGACCGAGGCAGAAGTCTTCCGCCGGGCGCGGCCGAAATCGATGGCCATAATCGGCAATGGCTTGCCCGGCTTCTTCGGCGGCGTGCCGATGCACTGGATGAACGACTGGCCGACGCCTTTCCCGATTCTGGTCGACAGCGCCAGGGGCGCCACGATCACCGACATCGACGGCAACCGACTGGACGATTTCTGTCTTGGCGACACCGGCTCGATGTTCGGCCATTCGCCGCCGCCGGTCGCCCGCGCCATCCGCCGGCAGGCCGGACGCGGCCTGACTTATATGCTGCCCAGCGAAGACGCACTGGCCATCGGGCCGCTGCTGAAACAGCGGTTCGGCCTGCCTTTCTGGCAGATCGCAACGACGGCGACCGACGCCAACCGCTTTGCGTTACGCGTTGCCCGCGCCGTCACCAGCCGCGAGAAGATTCTGGTCTTCAACGGCTGCTATCACGGCTCGGTCGACGAGACTATGGTGCGGCTGATCGACGGCAGACCGGTCAACCGGCCGGGATTGGCCGGCGAGTTCCGCGACCTGACACGGGCAACTGATGTCGTCGAGTTCAACGATCTGCGGGCGCTCGACGCGGCACTCCGGGGCAACGATGTCGCCTGCGTCATCACCGAGCCGGTGCTGACCAACTCCTGCATGGTGCTGCCCGAAGCCGGCTTTCATGATGGCTTGCGGCGTCTTACTCGTGCGACCGGCACGCTGCTGCTAATCGACGAGACGCATACCATCTCGACCGGTCCCGGCGGCTATACGAGAAAATTCGGGCTGGAGCCTGATCTGTTCGTGCTCGGCAAGCCGATCGCCGGCGGCGTGCCGGCCAGTGTGTGGGGGATGAGCGAGGACGTCGCGACCCGCTATGCCGCCTATAACAGGGTGAAGGAACCGGGCTATTCAGGCATGGGGACGACACTGTCGGGCAATCCGCTGCAATTCGCGGCGATGCGCGCCGCATTGGAAGAGGTGATGACCGACGAGGCCTACGGCCATATGGATCATCTGGCGCGGCGGCTCGACGCCGGACTGACCGCCGTCATCGACCGCTACCGGCTGCCCTGGCATGTCTCACGTGTCGGCGCCCGCGTCGAGTTCATCTGCGCGCCCGGCCCGCTGAGGAATGGCGGCCAAGCGGAAGCAGCCCATGCGCCCGAACTCGAAGCGGCGATGCATGTCGCGCTGGCCAATCGCGGCGTGTTGATCGCGCCCTTCCACAACATGATGCTGATCTCCCCGGCCACGAGTGCGGCCCAGGTGAACCGGCTGATGACCGCCTTCGCGGCGGTTGCGGCCAGGCTCACGGCGTGAGACAAGCTTGCGACATGAGAGAAGCACGCAAGCCAGATTTGAGTTCCATAGTGACGTCACCTTCGGGTTCCACGCCGGCAGAGGCGCGAGCCTTTCTCGAGGCCCATCCCGAGATCGAAGCCTTCGATATCGTGCTGACCGACGCCAACGGTGTCGGGCGCGGCAAGATCGTGCGCCGGCACGAACTGACGAGCATCTTCGAGAACGGCCGGCACATGCCAATCTCGATCCTCGGCCTCGATATCACCGGCGAGGACGTGCACGAGACCGGGCTGATCTGGACGACTGGCGACGGCGATCTCCGGGCATGGCCGATCCCTGGCACGCTGGTGCCGCTGTTCGGCACGCAGCCGCCGCGCGGCCAGGTGCTGATGGCGATGTACCATCTCGACGGTCAGCCGATGTCGTCCGACCCGCGGCTGGCGCTCGCCCGCCAGGTGGATATCCTTGCGGCCAAGGGCCTGCATCCGGCCGGCGCCTTCGAGCTCGAATTCTTCCTGCTCGCCAACGAGCGCGATGCCGAAGGCAAGGTGCAGCCGGCGCACGCGGTGCTCGACGGACGCCGCTCGGCCAAGACGGAGGTCTATTCCGTCGACCATCTGCACGGCATGGAGCCACTGTTTTCCGACATCTATGCTGCAGCCAAGGTGCAAGGCATCCCGGCCGAGACGGTCATTTCCGAATATGCGCCGGGCCAGTACGAATTGACGCTCAACTACCGCAAGGATGTGATGCGGGCGGCTGACGATCTCGTCATGCTCAAGCGTCTGGTGCGGGCGCAGGCGCGCCGTCATGGTGTCACCGCTTGCTTCATGGCCAAGCCGATCGAGAAATATGCCGGCTCGGGCATGCATTTTCATGTCTCGCTGCTGGACGATGCCGGCAAGAATGTCTTTGCCGAAACCGGCGGTGAAAGCTGGTCGCTGCCGCTGCTGCGCGGCCTCGGCGGACTGATCCAGACGATGGCGGAATCGATGCTGGTCTTTGCGCCGCACGCCAACTCGTGGCGGCGCTTCGTCTCGCAATCCTATGCGCCGGTGGCGCCGACCTGGGGCGTCAACAACCGTTCGGTGGCACTGCGTGTGCCGGCCGGCGACGCAAAAAATCGGCGCATCGAGCACCGGCCATCGGGCGTCGACGCGAATCCTTACCTTGTGGCAGCAACGGTGCTGGCAGGCATCGTCAAAGGCCTTGACGAAGGCCTCGATCCCGGTCCCGAAACCACCGGCAATGGCTACGAATCGGCCGTCACGCGCACGACGATGCCGGTCGACTGGCGTGCCGCGATCGAGGCGGCAAGGGCGTCGAGTTTCCTCAAGGGCGCATTGGGCGAAGACCTGCACCGGACGTTCGTGGCGATCAAGCAATCGGAATATCTGCGCGTGGCGCGCACGGTCAGCGAACTGGATTATCACCTCTATCTGCACGAGGTGTAGGGCATCACATCGTCGGCCATCCGCCGTCGAAGGCCCATGCGGAATAATTTCAGCGGAACCTTCGGCGGGCTTTGCTCATTGCGTGTCTGATTGCAGGAGCGAACAAGGCCGCCTTAGTCATGATCGCCAGGATGCAGCCAACCCCGACGCCGCACGATGCCAAGGTGCAGGCAAGAAGCTTGCCTGCAAGCAAGTCTCCGGAAACGACAGAAATCGACGCCAGAACGATTCCTGAACTGCGCGAAACGGCCAAGATCTGCCGCCGCTGTCCGCTATGGCACGACGCCACGCAGACGGTGTTCGGTGAAGGCCCTGATATAGCCAAGGTGATCTTCGTCGGCGAACAGCCGGGCGACCAGGAGGATCTGGCGGGCAAGCCTTTCGTCGGTCCGGCCGGCAAGGTGTTCGACGCGATCCTGGACGATGCGGGCGTCGATCGGCTGAAAGTCTACGTCACCAACGCGGTCAAGCATTTCAAGTTCGAGCCGCGCGGCAAGCGGCGCATCCACTCGAAGCCCAATGCCGGCGAGGTGCAGGCTTGCCGCTGGTGGCTCGACAAGGAGATCGATCTGATCAAGCCCAATCTGGCGGTAGCGCTCGGCGCGACGGCGGCGCAGGCGCTGCTCGGCAAGGTGGTGCCGATCATGAAGATGCGCGGGGCGGTGGTGGAGCGCGACGATGGCTTGCGTGTCTTCGTCACCATCCACCCGTCCTTCATCCTGCGCATTCGCGAGCCGGCGGATAAGCAGGCAGAACGCGACCGGTTCCTGCAGGATATGAGAGCGGTGAAAAAGCTGATGGCCGCCTGAGCTATTTGATCAATATCGCCCGGAAATCGTTGACGTTTGTGCCGGTCGGACCGGATACGAAAAGGTCATCTACGGCATTGAATGCCGTCCAGGCGTTGTTGCCGGCAAGCATGGCCTTGGCATCGACGCCCGCCTTACGCATCCGCGACACGGTCGAGCCGTCGGCGAAGGCGCCGGCATTGTCTTCCGAACCGTCTATGCCGTCAGTGTCGGCGGCCAGTGCGTGCACGCTGACCATGCCGCTGATGCCAATGGCGAAGGTGAGCAGGAATTCTGAGTTGCGGCCGCCTTTGCCTTTTGCGCGCAAGGTCACCGTCGTCTCGCCGCCGGAGAGGATCAGAACCGGTTTTGCAAACGGCCGGTTGCGCGTCGCCACTTCGCGCGCGATCGCGGCGTGGACGCCGCCGACCTCACGCGCCTCGCCCTCGATGGAATCGGAGAGAATGACCGCCTGAATGCCTTGGCGCTTCGCTTCGGCCGCTGCGGCTTCCAGCGAGACGCCGGCGGAAGCGATCAGATGCACCTCGTTGCGGATAAAACGCGGGTCGTCCGGTCGTGGCGCATCGGCCGCCGGCGAATTGATATGCGCCATGACCGAAGCCGGCAGGT
The DNA here is from genome assembly GCF_040319475.1 of Mesorhizobium sp. M0904. Lineage (NCBI taxonomy): Bacteria > Pseudomonadati > Pseudomonadota > Alphaproteobacteria > Hyphomicrobiales > Phyllobacteriaceae > Mesorhizobium > Mesorhizobium sp. M0904. The sequence continues at coordinate 45,989 of NZ_JAMYOC010000031.1, forward strand.
TCATGCCATAGGCAGCGATCGACGCCAATGCGTCCTTACGACTGCCTATGTCCGGTACGGTCGGACCAGAAGCGACCAGAGCCGGATCGTCGCCCGGAATGTCAGAAACAACCAGCGAGACCACCTTGGCTGGATATGCGGCGGCCGCCAGCCTGCCGCCCTTGATCGTGGAAAGATGTTTGCGGATGGTGTTCATCGCGGCGATCGGCGCGCCGGAGGCGAGCAGCGCCTCGCTGACGGCGATCTCGTCGGCCAGCGTCAAGCCTTCGGCAGGTGACGGCAGCAGCGCCGAGCCGCCGCCCGAAATGAGCGCCACGACGAGGTCGTCCGCAGTCAGTCCCTGGACTTTTTCGAGCAGCCGCCGGGAAGCTTCGAGCCCTGCGGCATCCGGCACCGGATGCGCCGCCTCGATGATCTCGATGCGCCGGCAGGTCGCGCCATAGCCGTAGCGGGTGACGACCAGCCCTTCGATCGGCCCGTCCCACACTTTCTCGAAAGCCGCCGCCATCTGCGCCGAGCCTTTTCCTGCACCGATGACGACCGTGCGGCCCTTCGGCCTTGCCGGCAGATGATCCTTGATCGTCCTCTGGGGATCGGCGGCGGCAACGGCGGCGTTGAAGATCGAAATGAGAAAGGACTTGGGGTCTACCTCTGTCATTTTGCTTCCGCCGGCAATGCCAGCTCGCGCGCGTCGATGCGGAGATGCTCACACAGCGCATCGACGACCACGCCATGGTCCTCACGCTCCGGCAGGCCGGAGACGGCGATCACGCCGATGACGCCGGCGCCCTTGACAGAGATGGGAAAGCCGCCGCCGGCCAGCACGTAGTCGGCAATATCCAGTCCCTCGCCTGGCTTGAAGCTGCGGTCGGGGCGCTGCTGCTCCAGCACCATGCGGTAGGTGCTTTTCAGGAACCGCCGCACCACGTTGATCTTGCGCCGCGCCCAATCCGGATTGGAAGCGTTCGAGCCGGGCATCGCCGCATAGAACAGCGGCCGGTCGAAGGTTCTGATATCGACGATGATCGGCAGGTTTTCCTTGAGAGCCCGGTCGCGGATCGCCGAGCCGATCTCGAAAGCGACGGCTTCATCGAAGCCCGAAAAGACAAGCGTGGCTTCCTGTTTCTTGATCAGAGCGATGTCGTCCGCAACGGCCATGTCGTTCCCCTGTCAACTTCGCCGCACGCTTTGCCGGATGGCTGCCGCACGGTCAAGCCGGTCGCATGCGACAGCTAAACCGCCATGTCCGTCTTGGCCGCGCGGCCGGCGACATAGACCTCGCGCACGGCGCGGTCGTCGCCGAGCGTCTGCAGCAGAAACAATTCCTCGGCGAGCGTGTCCGCCGTCTCCACCCGCAGCCGCATCGCCGGCGTGGCGCGGGCGTCGAGCACGACGATATCTGCGTCGCTGCCTTCCTCGAGGGTGCCGATCTTTTCCGCAAGCGACAGCGCCTCGGCATTGCCGCGGGTCAATTGCCAGAACGACTGGAACGGATTGAGCTTCTCGCCGTTCAGCGCGATCACCTTGTAGCCCTCGTCCATGGTGCGCAGCATCGAATAGTTGGTGCCACCGCCGACATCGGTGGCGGCGGCGATGCGAAGCGGCTTCTCGCGGCGGCGATAGCGCTGATAATCGAAAAGGCCCGAGCCGAGAAACAGGTTGGAGGTCGGGCAGAACACCGCCACCGAGCCGCTATCGGAAAGTGCGTCCGCCTCGCGTTCCGAGAGATGGATGCAATGGCCGAACAGGCTTCTGCGGCGGAGCAGCCCGTAATGCTCATAGACATCGGTATAGTCGCGCGCCTGCGGATGAAGCTGCTGCGTGAAGGCGATCTCGGCATGGTTTTCCGACAAATGCGTCTGCATGTGCAGATCAGGATATTCGCGGCAGAGCGCGCCCGCCATCTCCAATTGCTCGGGCGACGAGGTGATGGCGAAGCGCGGGGTGATGGCATAGTGCTGGCGCCCCTTGCCGTGCCACTCCTCGATCAGCGCCTTGCTGTCGTCATAACCCGATTGCGGCGTGTCGAGCACGCCTTCCGGCGCGTTGCGGTCCATCATCACCTTGCCGGCGATGTTGAGCATGTTGCGGTCATGCGACTCGGCAAAGAACGCTTCGGCAGATTCCTTGTGCACCGAGCAATAGGCTGCGACAGTCGTCGTGCCGTGGCGCAACACTTCATCCAGGAACAGCCTGGCGATACGGCGGCCATGCTGGGCGTTCTGGAATTTGGTCTCTTCCGGAAAGGTGTAGGTGTTCAGCCAGTCGAGCAGCTCGGCGCCGAAGGAAGCGATGACCTGCATCTGCGGAAAATGCGCGTGCGCATCGATGAACCCGGGCAGCAGCAGATGTGGCCTATGGTCGATCTTTTTTGTTCCCTCGCCCGCCTTTCTCTCGACCTCGGTATAGGCGCCAGCGGCAACGATCCTTCCGTCGCGCATCAGTAGGCCGCCATCTTGCTCGTAGCGCCAGGCGGAATGGTCGTCGATAGTTTCTGGCCAGCGCAAAAACGACAGCGTGCGGCCGCGCAGGAGCGTGCTGGTCATGCTATTTCCCCGCGCCTTCGAACCAGGCTACCAGCAGTGCCCGTTCCTTGTCGGTGATCTGGGTGACGTTGGCGGGCGGCATGGCGTGGCTGCGTCCGGCCTGCAGGTAGATCTCGCCGGCGTGCTCGGCGATACCGGCATCGGTATCGAGCATCACGCCCTTGGGCGCGTGGTAAATGCCCTCGTAGGACGGCTCCGCCGCATGGCACATCGAACAGCGGCCAAGCACCGTATCACGCACGGCGGGAAAATGCGCCGAGGCGACGTAGACCTGTGCCGCCGAGGACGTTTTGACCTCGCCGGTCAGCAGCTTCGGCGCCGTCGACAGCCAGATGATGACGACGAACAGGACGGCGGCGGCCAGCCAGGTCCAGGTCGGATTGCCTTTGCGCGCATGCCTGGTGTTGAAATAGTGCCGGATCAGCACGCCTATGATGAACACCAGCGAGGCAATGACCCAGTTGAACTCTGTGCCGAACGCCAGCGGATAATGGTTCGACAGCATCAGGAACAAAACCGGCAGCGTCAGGTAGTTGTTGTGCAGCGAGCGCTGTTTGGCGATCTTGCCGTATTTCGGATCGGGCTTACGGCCGGCGATCAGGTCGGCGACGACGATCTTCTGGTTGGGGATGATGACCATGAAAACGTTGGCCGACATGATCGTCGCGGTGATTGCGCCGAGATGCAGGAAAGCGGCGCGGCCGGTGAACAGGTGGGTCAGCCCCCAGGCGATGAACACCAGCACCCCATACAGCACCACCATCAGTCCGGTGTCGCTGTTGCCGAGCGGCGAACGGCATAAGAGATCGTAGACCACCCAGCCGACGCCGATCGTCGCCAGCGACAGCAAGATGCCTGCAGGCACCGACATGGCGAGCACATTCGGATCGATCAGGAACAGGTCCGCCCCGGCATAGTAGACGACGCACAGCATGGCGAAGCCCGACAGCCAGGTGGCGTAGGATTCCCATTTGAACCAGGTCAGGTGCTCGGGCATTTCGGCCGGCGCCACCAGATATTTCTGCACGTGGTAGAAGCCGCCGCCATGCACCTGCCATTCCTCGCCGAAGGCTCCGGCAGGCATGCCCGGACGCTGGCGCAGCCCGAGGTCGAGCGCGACGAAATAAAAGGACGATCCAATCCAGGCGATGCCGGTGACGACGTGCAGCCAGCGCACGGCGAAACTCAGCCAATCCCAGAATATCGCGAAATCCATCATGAAAAATCGTCCCTGCCGATCGGCTGACTTTACGGGTTGGAGCGCAAACGGAAAGGCCCGAGACGCACGATGACTTTCAAAAAAAATTGGAAAATACTAGGCTGATCATACGCAGCCACATGAGAGCCACGAAAGCCGCATGGCCTATCTCGATAACATCGCCGTTTTCGTCCGTGTCGTCGAGCTCGGCAATTTGTCGGCGGCTGGGCGCGACATGCGCATTTCGCCGGCGGTCGCTTCCAACCGGATCAAGGAGCTCGAGAAGCATCTTGGCGTCAGGCTGTTCAACCGCACAACGCGGCAATTGATGCCGACCGAGCACGGCGCGGTGTTCTACTCCGGCGCCAAGCAGGTACTGGATGCGGTCACCGAGGCGGAAGCGGCAGTCAGCGCGTTATCCGGCCAGCCGCGCGGCACCATAAAGGTGACAGCGCCGCTCGGCCTCGGGCGGCGGCTGGTGGCATCGGGCATTCCGGATTTCCACGACAGGTACCCCGATATCGAGGTGCGGCTCCGGCTTTCCGACCACAATGTCGACATCATGAAAGAAGGCATCGACGTTGCGTTCCGGCTGGGCATCATCGAGGATTCCAGCCTGAGGATGCGCGGCATCATGGAATGCGAGCGCGTGCTGGTGGCGGCCCCACAATATCTGGAGGCGCGCGGCGAACCGAGAGAGCCGCAGGAACTGATCGGCAAGAAGCACGATTGCCTGATGCTGCGCTATTCCGGCGCGCGTGAATATGTCTGGACGCTGCAGACGCCGAACGGCCCGCAAAAGTTCGAGGTGCACGGCCCTTACGATACTGATGATGGCGACGTGCTGACCGGCTGGGCGCTGTCCGGCCGCGGCATCATCAATAAACCGCGCTTCGAGGTCGAGCCGTTTATCCGCGACCAGCGGCTGAAGGTGATCCTGAGCAACACACCGCCGACGCCGGTGCAGTTTGCCGCCGTCTACCCACACAAAAAGCTGCAGGATCCGAAGGTGCGGCTGCTGCTCGATTTCATGGCCGAGCGCTGCCAGCGGCTGATCCGGGATATTCTGGCCGGCAAATGATCGCCGGCTGGCCGGTTGCTTTCCGTCCAGCCGACGAGATAATTCCCAAGGAATCTCGCTCAACAGGGAAAAGCGATGGCCGACGGCGCCACAATGTGTCTCGCCGTTTCACTGTCTCCGGAAGCCGCCCCTTCCCATCCGCCCGGCGCCGGCCCGGACTTCAGTCTGCTGGCGCGGTTCGTGCAAGAAGCCGAAGCGGCCGGCCTGGACATGGTGTTGCTCGGCGATTCCGCGCCGGTTGCAAGTGGGCCGAACCGGCAAATGCGCTTCGAAGCGACGACCTTGCTGGCAGCGCTGGCTACGGTGACAAGCAGGATCGGCCTCGTCGCGCGTCGACGGTCGCCCACCAGCCCTACAATCTCGCGCGTCGTTTCGCCTCGCTCGATATTATCAGCCATGGTCGCGCCGGCTGGAACGCGAGCATGACGTCCGAACCGCGCGAGGCGGCCAATTTCAGCCGGCCGGAAGGGTTTTCCGGCGACGATTTCCACCTGCGCGCAGAGGAATTCATCGGCATCGTGCAAGGTTTGTGGAAAGGCTGGGACGCAGACGCGCTGCTGTTCGACAAAGTTGGCGGCCGCTTCTTCGATCCCGAGAAGATGCACCTTCTCGACCACAAGGGCGAATATTTTTCCGTGCGCGGGCCGCTCAACGTGGCGCGGTCGCCGCAGGACACGCCGGTGCTGGTCATGTCCGGCCTGTCTGAGCCCGCCATGGATATCGCCGCCCGCACCGCCGATGTCGTGCTTCTGGATGAGCCATCGATCGAGCCGGCGAAGGCTGGCGATCTGAAGCGCCGTGCGCTTACCTTCGGGCACAGGCCGGAGGCGCTGAAAGTGCTGATGAACGTTACCGGCAGCGCCGAAATAACCGCGCCGGACCTGTTTGCGGACAGGCTCGAAGAGCGCTTTCGCTCGAAAGCCTGCGACGGTTTCAACATCGCCATGCCGTTCACATCGGCGCTCGACGATTTCGTCGGTCTCGTGCTGCCGGAGCTTCGCCGCCGCGGCCTTGTCCGGTCCGGCTACAGCGCGGCGACACTGCGCGCCCAGCTCGGGCTTGCAGGGGAGGATCGGCAATGAGCGCCGGTCGGGGCCAGATGAAGCTCGGCGCCTTCCTGTGGGCGACAGGCCACCACATCGCCGCCTGGCGCCATCCGCAGGCGCATGTCACGGCCGGCATCGACATCGATCATTACATCCAGCTGGCGCGGACGGCGGAAGCGGCAAAGTTCGACATGATCTTCTGCGAGGACGCCGCCGGCGTGCGCGAGGCCAATGTCAACATCGCCAGCCAAACGTCGCGCTCGATCGGCTTCGAGCCGATCAGCCTGCTTGCGGCGCTCGCGGTGCAGACGGAGCGCATCGGCCTCGTCTCAACGGCGTCGACGAGCTATAACGAGCCTTACGGGCTGGCGCGAACCTTCGTGTCGCTCGACCATCTGAGCGGCGGCCGAGCCGGCTGGAACCTTGTCACTTCGGCCAGCCAGATCGAGGCCGCCAATTTCGGCTCGACCGGACTGCGCCCACATGCGGACCGCTACGAACGCGCGCGCGAATTCGCTGCCGTGGTTGCTGGCCTTTGGCAAGGCCAGGGTGGACACGAAGGCAGAAGTTTTTCGGCGCGTGACCCGCTCGATCTGCCGCGCTCGCCACAAGGTGCACCGGTTATGGTCCAGGCGGGAGCGTCGGATGAGGGCCGCGATCTCGCCGCCCGGACCGCCGATGTGGTGTTCACTGCGGCGCAAACATTCGAGGAGGCAAAGGCCTTCTACGACGACCTCAAGGGACGGCTGGCTGCCCATGGGCGCGAGCCGGAGGACGTCAAGATCATGCCCGGCGTCGCGCCGGTCGTCGCGGCAAGCGAAGCGGAAGCCCGGGCAAAACATGATGAACTGCAGGAGCTGATACCGGACGATGTCGGTGTCGCGCTGCTTTCCAGCTATCTCAGCATATCCGATCTCGCGCGCTATCCCATCGACGGACCGCTGCCCGAGCTGCCGGCCAGCGAAGGCATGCAGAGCCGGCAGGCGCTCGTCATCGAGCAATCACGCCGCGACAATCTGTCCATTCGCCAGCTTGCCCGTCATTTCGCCGGCGCGCGCGGCCATTGGCGCGTCGTCGGAACGCCCGCCCAGATCGCCGACGAGCTCGAGGCACGCTTCGAGGGCGGCGCGGCAGACGGTTTCAACGTCATGCCATCCTATTTTCCCGGCCAACTCGATGCCTTTGCCACACTAGTCGTGCCGGAGCTGCAGCGGCGCGGGCTGTTCCGTACGCATTATGAAGGCAGCACGCTGCGCGACCATCTGGGCTTGAAAAGGCCGGCGTAAACGACGAGCGGAACGAAAGTCGGAGATCGCCGTTTTGGGATGCTGTGCCGCGCGGCGATGAGGGCGTCTGCGCGCATGTTCGATTGACCTTCCACAAACTTCGCCCTTTTTAAACCAAGCGGACGCAACCGCCACAGGAGCCGATCATGGATGCCATCGCCACCCGCAACGACCTGCAATCCAATGCCAAGAAAGAGTGTATCGATCTTCTCAATGCCCGCCTCGCCGACGCCATCGATCTGGCCCTGATCACCAAGCAGGCGCACTGGAACGTCAAGGGACCGCAATTCATCGCCATCCACGAGATGCTCGACACGTTCCGCGAGGAGATCGACGGCCATGTCGACACCATCGCCGAGCGCGCCGTACAACTCGGCGGGACGGCGCTCGGCACATCGCAAGAGGTGTCGAAGGCGACTATGCTCGAGGCCTATCCGACCGACATCCACAAGACCCGGGATCATCTGGCGGCGCTGATCGACCGCTATGCCGCAACCGCCAAGCGGGCACGCGCGGCGATCGACGAGGCGGCTGGCGCGGGCGATGCCGACACTGCCGACATCTTCACCGCCTATTCACGCTCGCTCGACAAATTGCTGTGGTTCCTTGAGGCGCACACGCAGGAGAAGGAATAGCCAAAACGTCAGCCGGCCATCGCCTTGCGGCGAGGGGTTTTGGACTGAGCGGACGGTGCCGCCGCATGGCCGGCCAACGCCGTCATAATCTCGGCTACGGCGAGTGCGGCGATCACCTGCGGGCGCTTGTCCTTAACGGCATCGCCGCCGATCGGCGAGACGAGGCGGGCAAATTCCGCCTCGCTTCCGTCCGCCGATTTCAGGAACCAGTTCCGGAACGTCGCCTTCTTGGTTCTGGAGCCGATCATGCCGACATAGGCGGCATCCCGGCGTTTCAGAGCCTCGGCAACGATCAGGAAGTCCAGCGCATGGTCATGGGTGAGGACGACGAAGGCCGATCCAGCCGGGGCTTCGCGCACCATCGCCTCAGGCATCGGCGTCAGCTTGGTTTCGACTGCTTCCGGCATGCCTTTGAGCGCCTCGGCTCGCGTCTCGACAACGACGGTATGCACCGGCAGCAAGGCCATCGCCGAGGCCAGCGCTTGGCCGACATGGCCGCCGCCGAGGATGTAGACATGCGGTAGCTGCGCTTCCTCGGCTTCCGCCGCCGCAACCAGCTTGGCTTCAAGCGCGGGGTCGACCAGCTGGATCAGCAGCTCGACCCTGCCGCCGCAGCACTGCCCGATCTCCGGCCCGAGCGCGATGTCGAGGGTATCCCTTCCCCTTGAGGGGAGGGTGGCGGCGAAGCCGCCGGGTGGGGTCGCTGCGGTAGTGCTCGACGCACCGGCGGTGCCTTCTGAGACGACCCCCTCTGGCCGCTCCGCGGCCATCTCCCCCTCAAGGGGGGAGAAAAGCATCTGCCGCGCTTTGTCGATCGCCATGTATTCGAGCTGGCCGCCGCCGATCGTGCCGAAAGTGGCCGATCCTGAGACGAGCATCAAGGCACCCGTCTCGCGCGGCGTCGAACCTTTTGTCCCGGCCACCTCAACTAAGGCGACCCGGGCGGCGCCGGCAAGAAAGGCTTTCAGGCTCCGCACTTTCGCGTTCATCATTCGTGTTCCCTATCGGGAAATATAGAGTTTTTCGGCCAGAATTGCACGTTCCCAGGGATTCAAGCGCCGGTCTTGGCTTCCCGCTTCAGCCGTTCGATCGCCATCAGCACACGCTCCGGCGTGGCCGGCGGGTCGAGGCGTGGGCAGATCTTGTGGCCGGCAACGCTCGCCACTGCGTCCGACAGCGCATGCAGCACCGACATTGCGAGCGGAAAGGGCGGCTCGCCGACCGCCTTGGAGCGGTACACCGTCGGCTCGCCTGCTTGCGCCCAGTCGGCCAAAGTCACATTAAAGATCTTCGGCCGGTCCGACGCGAGCGGGATCTTGTAGGTCGATGGCGCATGGGTGCGCAGCCGCCCCTTGTCGTCCCACCACAGTTCCTCCGTTGTCAGCCAGCCCATGCCCTGGATGAAGCCGCCCTCGATCTGGCCGAGGTCGATGGCGCGGTTCAGCGAGCGGCCGGTTTCGTGCAGGATGTCGGTGCGCTCGACGATATATTCGCCGGTCAGCGTGTCGACAGAGACTTCCGAGCACGCGGCGCCATAGGCGAAATAGTAGAAGGGACGGCCCTCGCCCTTGTCGCGGTCCCAATGGATTTTCGGCGTCTTGTAGAAACCCGCCGCCGAAAGCTGGATGCGCGCCATATAGGCCTGCCTGACGAGATCGGCGAAGGCGATCTCCTGGTTGCCGATGCGCACGCGGTTGGGCAGGAACAGCACCTGGTCGCGCGGCACCTGGTATCTCTCGACGGCAAAATTGGTCAACCGGTCCTTGATCTGGCGGGCGGCATTCTGCGCCGCCATGCCGTTGAGATCGGAGCCGGAAGACGCGGCGGTGGCCGAGGTATTCGGCACCTTGCCGGTCGTCGTCGCGGTGATCTTGACCTGATCGAGGTCGATCTGGAACTCTTCCGCCACAACCTGCGCCACCTTGACATAGAGGCCCTGCCCCATCTCGGTGCCGCCGTGGTTCAGATGCACCGAACCATCGGTATAGACATGCACCAGCGCGCCGGCCTGGTTGTAATGGGTGGCGGTGAACGAGATGCCGAACTTGACCGGCGTCAGCGCCAGTCCGCGCTTGATGAAGCGGCTGTTGGCATTGAAAGCATCGATAGTGCGGCGGCGCCTCGCATAGTTGGAACTCGCCTCCAGCTCGGCGACTATGCGGTGGATGATGTTGTCCTCGACCGTCTGGTGGTAGGGCGTGATGTTGCGGTCTGAGGTGCCGTAGAAATTCTTCTTGCGGATTTCGAGCGGGTCCTTGCCGACGGCAAACGCGACTTCGTCGATGACGCGCTCGGCGCCGACCATGCCTTGCGGGCCGCCGAAGCCGCGAAAGGCGGTGTTGGATACCGTATTGGTGTAGAGCGGCGCCGACTGCGCGTGCACCGCCGGCCAGAAATACGTGTTGTCGCAATGGAACAGCGCGCGGTCGGTGACCGGGCCGGAGAGGTCGGCCGAGAAGCCGCAGCGCGCCGCGAACACGAAATCTACGCCCAGAATATTGCCCTCATCGTCGAAGCCGACCTCGTAGTCGACGAGGAAATCGTGGCGTTTGCCGGTGGCGATCATGTCGTCGTCGCGGTCGGGCCGGATTTTTACGGCCCGATGATGTTTCTTCGCGGCGATAGCGGCCAATGCCGCAAACTGATTGCCTTGCGTTTCCTTACCGCCGAAAGCGCCGCCCATCCGGCGGATTTCCACCGTCACCGCGTGGCTCGGAACACCGAGCGCATGGCTGACCATGTGCTGGATTTCGCTCGGGTGCTGGGTCGAGGAATAGATGGTGACGTCGCGGTCCTCGCCAGGGATGGCCAAGGCGATATGGCCTTCGAGATAGAAATGCTCCTGGCCGCCAATGCGCATTTTTCCCTTCAGCCGGCGCGGCGCCGCATTGATCGCAGCCGCTGCGTCACCGCGCTTCAGCGTCAGCGGCGGCGTGACCAGCTTGTCTTTCCCGGGATTGAGCTCGCCGATATCGGCGACGAACGGCAATTCCTCGTATTCGACCTTGGCCAGCCTTGTCGCGCGGCGCGCCTGCTCGCGGGTTTCAGCGATGACACAGAAGATCGGCTGACCGAAAAATTGCACCTTGCCGTCGGCCAGCACCGGCTCGTCGTGACGGCCGGTCGGCGAAATGTCGTTCTCGCCTGGCACGTCGCTCGCGGTCAGCACATCGACGACGCCGGGTGCGGCGCGTACCGCCGAAAGATCCATGCTGGTGATGGTGGCATGCGTCGCCGTCGAAAGCCCAAGGCAGCCGTGCAGCGTGCCGGCCGGTTCCGGCATGTCGTCGATGTAAACGGCCGTGCCACTGACATGCTTGTGCGCGGAATCATGGCGCTGGTCAGTGGCGACGCCGCCGGCGATTTTTTGCGCCTTCAGGTTTGGCGTGGCGTGCTTGTTCATCATGCCGCCTCGTGCCGTGATACCTGGATCGGCGCCCGGGTGCCGGTGGTTTCGGCAAAGAAGCGCAGCAGCAGGTTGCGTGCCGCCAGCGCCCGGTATTCGGCGCTTGCCCGCATGTCGGTCAGCGGGGTGAAATCGCCGGCGTACGCGGCCATCGCCGCCTCGACCGTCGCTTCCGTCCAGGGCCTGCCCAGCAATGCCTTTTCGACGCCAAAGGCGCGCTTCGGCGTTGCCGCCATGCCGCCATAGGCGATGCGCACATCCGCCACCGTGCCATCCTCGGCGAGCTTCAGGAAAAACGCGCCCAGCGCTGCTGTGATGTCTTCGTCGCGGCGCTTGGTGATCTTGTAGACTGCAAATTTCGTCTCGCCGGCCGGCACCGGGACATGCACGGCCTCGACGAATTCGCCGGGCTGCCGGTCCTGTCGGCCATAAGCGATGAAGAAATCCTCCAGCGGGATCGTCCGCCGCTTGTCGCCGCGGCGCAGCGTCAGGCGGGCACCGAGTGCGATCAGCGGCGGCGGCGTGTCGCCGATCGGCGAACCGTTGGCGATATTGCCGCCGATGGTGCCCATGTTGCGCACCTGATCGCCGCCGATGCGATCGAACAGCGGGCCCAGCGCCGGGATGCGTTTCGCCAGCGTCGAGAAGGCCTCGCTATAGGTGACACCGGCGCCGATCGAGATGACGCCCTTGTCCTCGGAAATCCCGCACAGACCATCGAGATTGCCGATGAAAATCGCCGGCGCAATATCGCGCATGTGCTTGGTCACCCAAAGGCCGACATCGGTCGAACCCGCGACGATGGTGGCGCCCGGCTCCTTGATCAGCACGCTGGCCAGATCGTCGGCATTGGCCGGCACGATCAGCCGCTTGTTGCCGGAGCCGATCTCGATGCGCGAACCGTCCTTCATCGCTTCGAGCTTGGCCGTGACTGCCTTGCGCTCCACCGCCAACGGATCCTTTGCCGCCGTGCCGTAGCTGGAGATGGCACCTGCGGCGCGCATGATCGCCTCGTAGCCGGTGCAGCGGCAGAGATTGCCTTGCAGCGCCTTTTCTATTGCCGCGTCCGACGGCTCCGGCGACCGCATCCACAGCGCATAAAGCGACATGATGAAACCCGGCGTGCAGAAGCCGCATTGCGAGCCGTGAAAATCGACCATCGCCTGCTGCACGGGGTGCAGCTTTCCTGCGCCGCCGCGCAGATGCTCGACGGTCACGACATGCGTGCCGTCCAGCGAGCCAAGGAAGCGGATGCAGGCATTGACGCTTTCATAGACCAGTCTGCCGGCCGAGAGCCTGCCGACCAGCACCGTGCAGGCGCCGCAGTCGCCCTCGGCGCAGCCTTCCTTGGTGCCGCGCAGCGAGCGGTCGAGCCGCAGCCAGTCGAGCAGGGTCTGGTCGGGTGCAACCGTGCCGAGCGCGACGTCCTCGCCATTGAGGATGAAGCGGATTTCGTTGCGTGTCTTGATCCCGGCCATCTCAGCTTCCCCGGTAGGTCGAATAGCCGTACGGCGACAGAAGCAGCGGCACATGATAGTGCATCGGCTCGGCCATACCGAAGCGGATCGGCACATGGTCGAGGAAGGCCGGTTCCGCCAGTTTTGTCCCTTGCCCGCGCAGATAATCGCCGGCCGCAAAGACCAGCTCGTATTGGCCGGTGCGGAATTCCGCGCCGGCAAGCAGTGGAGCATCGCAGCGGCCGTCATCATTGGTGACAACCGTTTTCAGATGCGTCCGGGCCTGCCCGTCAAGATGATAGAGCTCGATCGACAGACCGGCCGCCGGTTTGCCGGCCGCTGTGTCGAGGACATGGGTCGTCAAGCGCCCGCCTTCGGCTTTCGACGTTTCCGCCACTGGCTGCTCCATTCCCTGAACGGTCGAACACTATTCATGAATTGTGCGCCAATTAAAGGCGATGCATAAGTCCCGGTCGAGCGGAGCGCGACAAAAACACTTTCAAAAATTTCGGGGGAATGCGCAGGCACTCCTTTAGACTATCCTGATCACAATTTCCGGCAGGAGCGAGAATGCGTTACGAACGAGACATGCGCGGCTACGGAGCCAATCCGCCGGATCCGAAATGGCCCGGCGGGGCGCATGTCGCGGTGCAGTTCGTCGTCAATTACGAAGAGGGCGGCGAGAATTGCGTCCTGCACGGCGACAAGGCTTCGGAGGCTTTCCTGTCGGAGATCGTCGGCGCCGCGCCCTGGCCCGGCCAGCGCCACTGGAACATGGAATCGATCTACGAATACGGTGCCCGAGCCGGCTTCTGGCGATTGCTGCGCCTGTTCAGCGAGGCACAGGTGCCGATCACCTGCTATGGCGTTGCCACGGCCCTGGCGCGTTCGCCCGACCAGGTTGCGGCGATGCAGGAGGCCGGCTGGGAGATCGCTTCGCACGGGCTGAAATGGATCGACTACCGCGACCATACCCCGGAAGACGAGCGCCGCGACATGGAGGCGGCGATCCGGCTGCATTATGAGGTCACAGGGGCGCGGCCGACCGGCTGGTACACCGGCCGCACCTCGATCAACACGGTGCGGCTGGCGGCGGAAGAGGGCGGCTTCGACTATGTGTCGGACACATATGACGACGAACTGCCCTACTGGCTCGAGCATGTGACACCGGCCGGGTCGGCGAAGCCGCAGTTGGTCATCCCCTACACGCTCGACGCCAACGACATGCGCTTTGCCACGCCGCAGGGCTTCAATTCGGGCGACCAGTTCTTTGCCTATCTCAGGGATAGTTTCGATACGCTCTATGCCGAGGGCAAGGCAGGGCGGCCGCGCATGATGAATATCGGCCTGCATTGCCGTCTGGTTGGGCGGCCGGGCCGGGTCGCGGCACTGAAGCGCTTCATCGACTACGTCAAATCGCACGACAAGGTCTGGCTGGCACGGCGCATCGACATTGCAAAACATTGGCAGGAGACGCATCCGTTCCGGTTGCCGGCGCTGCGCCCGTCGAAAATGGAATTCGAGGCCTTCGTCCACACATTCGGCGGCGTGTTCGAGCATTCGCCGTGGGTTGCCGAGCGCGCTTATGGGCTGGAGCTCGGCCCGGCCCATGACAGTGCCGGCGGCCTGCACAATGCGCTCTGCCGCGTGTTTCGCGCAGCAAGCGAGGCCGAGCGGCTTTCCGTGCTCAATGCCCACCCCGATCTTGCCGGAAAACTGGCGCAGGCCAGAAGGTTGACGGACGAATCGGCCAAGGAGCAAGCTTCGGCAGGGCTCGACGCGCTGACCGAGAAGGAGCGCGAGCTGTTCGCAAAACTCAATGCCGCCTACGTCACCAGTTTCGGTTTCCCCTTCATCATCGCGGTGAAAGGCAGGACCAAGGCGGAGATCCTGGCCGAGTTCGAAGCGCGTATCGGCAACAGCCACGACGTCGAATTCGAAACCGCCTGCAGACAGGTCGAGCGCATCGCGCTGCTTCGTCTCAAGGACATGCTTCCGCAATAGGCCTTGGCTGCCGCGATAGGCCCTGGCTCCGCAACAGGCTGGAATTTATGGATATGATGAAAATGGCCGAGCGAACCTATTATGCGCCGCAAGGCGGACATCCCGGCCAGAGTGAATTGCTGACCGGCCGCGCTGTGTTCACACAGGCCTATGCCGTGATCCCCAAAGGCGTGATGCAGGACATCGTCACCAGCGCTTTGCCGTTCTGGGATGGGACACGCGTCTGGGTGCTGTCGCGGCCGCTGTCGGGCTTTGCCGAGACGTTTTCGCAATACATCGTCGAGCTCGCGCCCGGCGGCGGCAGCAACCGCCCTGAGCTTGACGCCGCCGCCGAAGGTGCGCTGTTCGTGGTCGAAGGCGAGCTATGCGTTTCGCTTGCCGGCAAGAAACATAGCTTAAGGCCGGGCGGCTTTGCCTTCCTGCCGCCGGCGAGCGAGTGGACGGTGCGCAATGAGAGCGGCGCCGCCGTCCGCTTCCACTGGATCCGCAAGACTTATGACGCAGTCGACGGCATCGACCAGCCGCAAGCGTTCTTCGCCAACGAACAGGACATCGCGCCGACGCCGATGCCGGGTACCGAAGGCCGATGGGCGACGACGCGCTTCGTCGATCCGGCCGACATGCGCCACGACATGCATGTCACCATCGTCACGCTCGAGCCTGGTGCGGTCATTCCCTTCGCCGAGACGCATGTCATGGAGCACGGGCTCTATGTGCTGGAGGGCAAGGCGGTCTACCGTCTCAACCAGGACTGGGTCGAAGTCGAAGCCGGCGACTATATGTGGCTGCGCGCCTTCTGCCCGCAGGCTTGTTATGCCGGCGGGCCAGGCAAATTCCGCTATCTCCTCTATAAGGACGTCAACCGCCACGCCAAGCTTGGCAGCGCCGGCGTCGCGAGACCTTCACCATGACACGCATCGTCGCGCGGCCGCTGACCCGCGAGAATTTCGCCGAATTCGGCGACGTCATCGATATGGGCGGCGACAATCACTATCCGATCAATGGCGGCAAGGCCGAGCGCTATCACGACCTCGCCACCGCCGAAGCACGAGGACCGAATGCGCACGTGCTGATCTCCATGGTGCGTGGCACGCCCTATGAGCTGCCGTTGAAGCTGACCATGGTGGAGCGCCATCCGTTCGGCAGCCAGGCCTTCATCCCGCTGTCACCACGGCCGTTCCTGGTCGTCGTCTGCCATGATGGCGAGGAAGGACCTGGCGAGCCGCACGCCTTCATCACGGCGCCCGGGCAAGGCGTCAACTACCCACGCAATCTGTGGCACGGCGTGCTGACGCCGATCGGCGATGTCCAGGATTTTGTGGTCGTCGACCGCGGCGGCGACGGTTCCAATCTCGAAGAGTGCCATTTCTCGCACACCTATGAGATCGATCTTCCCGATGGGAGCCGGTGATGACCGACATTTCGCTAATCGATCGCCTGCTCGATGTCATAGAGCATGAGATCGTACCGAAGACCGTCGAAGGCGTCGCGCACGGAAACAAACTGTTCGGCGCGGCGATCCTGCGCAAGGACGACCGTTCGCTGGTGCTTGCCGAAACCAACAACGAGATTGAAAATCCGCTCTGGCACGGCGAGATGCACTGCCTGAAGCGCTTCTACGAAATGCCTAAGGCCGAACGCGTCGATACCAAGGACGCGATCTTTCTTGCCACGCACGAACCCTGTTCGCTCTGCCTGTCGGCGATCACCTGGACCGGCTTCGACAATTTCTACTATCTTTTCAGCCATGAGGATTCGCGCGACAGCTTCGACATCCCGCACGATCTGAAGATCCTGAAGGAGGTCTTCACCCTCGATCCCGGCGGCTACAATGCCGAGAATGCCTACTGGAGGAGCTTTTCGATCCGCAAATTGGTGCGATCGCTGCCTGAGACCGAACGCGAGCGGCTGGAAGCGCGGATCGGCACAATATCAGCGCGCTATGACGAATTGTCCGCCGCCTATCAGGCCGGCAAAGACGAAAACGACATTCCGCTGAATTGAATGCCGCAAAGTTCAATGGCTTGAATTACCACCTTTATGGTGGCATATTGCGTTATGGAGAAACGCAGACCCACTTACGATCTTGATGCAATCAAGGCCGAGATGGGTTCTGTCGACACGCTGGCAATCACGACGTCCGCCCTGCGGGATGCCATTGGGCTGGGCTTTGATCGCGCCGGTATTGTCGAGGTGATCGGCGGCATCACGCGGAAGATGTTTGCAAAGTCGATGACGACGTTCGCCGACCATCGTGTCTGGCAAGATGTCTATTACGTGCCAGCACGCGACCTGGTTCTCTACGTGAAATTTCAGGCGGACGTCGTGACCGAATTCACAGTCATGTCGTTCAAGGAAAAGTGACTATGGCGATGAAAGAAAATCATGAAACGAACAGCATGACCTCCCCCGAAACAGGAGAAACGCTGACGCGTGGGGTGCGTCAGTTCACTGTGACTTACAAGGGCGAGAGCATGATCGTCGACCTTCCGGGTTATTATCCCTCTTCGGGAAGTGAGGGCGTGCATGTCGGAGACGACATGACCGTCGTCGATGCAGCACTCCGCATCCTCAAAGAAAAGATCGACGGCGTTCCGGCACCGGCCACCATCCGTCGCGTGCGCACAAAGCTCAAACTGTCGCAGCGCGAGGCAGGATCCTTATTCAAGGTCGGCGAGAACGCTTTCGACAAATACGAACGGGGTCTGATCGAGCCGAGTGGCCCAACCATTCAGCTGATGACGCTGTTGGAAAGACACCCGGAGTTGGTGCACGAGTTGCGGTAACTGCGTGGCACCGGGACAGGTCGCATAATTTGCTGCTCCAGTCGCGAATAGCGATTGAAAGTCGTCTCGCTGCGGGGCGTTATGCCCCGCATGAAAACCGTCACTGAATTCCCGCGCAAGGTCGTTGAATTTCCCGACATGGGGATCATCATGCCGGACGGCTGCCGGCTGTCGGCGCGGGTGTGGATGCCGGCCGATGCTGCCGACGATCCAGTGCCGGCAATCCTCGAACACCTGCCCTATCGCAAACGCGACGGCACGATCTATCGCGATCAGCTGACGCATCCCTATTTCGCAGGCCATGGCTACGCCTCGATCCGCGTCGACATGCGCGGCAATGGCGATTCCGAAGGGCTGATGGACGACGAATATTCCGAGCAAGAGCTGCAGGACGCCTGCGACGTCATAGCCTGGGCTGCGGCCCAACCCTGGTGCAACGGCAATGTCGGCATGATGGGCATTTCGTGGGGCGGCTTCAACTGCCTGCAGGTGGCAGCCAAGCAGCCGGCGGCGCTGAAAGCAGTCATCAGTCTCTGTTCGACGGTCGACCGCTATGCCGACGACATCCATTACAAGGGCGGCTGCCTGCTGATCGAGAATTTCGGCTGGGCCTCGACCATGCTGTCCTATTCGTCAAGGCCGCCGGATCCGTTGCTGGCCGGCGACAACAGATGGCGCGACCTGTGGCTGACCAGGCTGGAGAACCAGCCCTTTCTGGCACCGCTGTGGCTGACGCACCAATATCGCGATGCCTATTGGAAGCGCGGCTCGATCTGCGAGGACTATTCCGCCATCCATGCCGCGGTGCTGTCGATCGGCGGCTGGCATGACGGCTATCGCAATACGATTTCCCATCTCGCCGCCAATATCGAGGCGCCGGTCAAGGGGATCGTCGGCCCGTGGATCCACAAATACCCGCATTACGCCGCGCCCGAACCGCGCATCGGCTTCCTGCAGGAGGCCTTGCGCTGGTGGGACCGCTGGCTGAAGGACATCGACACCGGCGTCGAGGCCGACCCCGCCTACCGCGCCTATGTCATGGACAGCGTGCGCCCGGCGCGCTGGCATCCGGAGCGACCCGGCCGCTGGGTCGCTGAATCGGAATGGCCGTCACCCAACATCCGGACGCAAGAGGTTGAGCTTATCGCTGAAGGCAACCAGGCTATCGTCGCTTCGCCGCAAAGCTGCGGCCTCGCCGGTGGCGAATATTTCCCCTTCACCTTCGGCCCGGAACTGCCGGGTGACCAGCGCCCCGACGACGCGCTGTCGGTGTGTTTCGACCAGCCGGTGCTGACCGAAGCGATCGACATCGTCGGTGCTCCCGAAGTTTTGGTCAGAGTCTCGGCGGATCGGCGCCAGGCGAACATCGCGGTTCGGCTGTGCGACGTCCACCCGGACGGAGCGTCGGAGCTGATCTCGTACGGCGTGCTTAACCTGACGCATCGCAACTCGCACGAATTTCCCGAAGCGCTGGTGCCCGGCGAAACCGTCAGCGCCCGGGTGGTGCTCGACCAATGCGCCTATCGCGCGCCGGCCGGCCACCGCTTGCGCGTTGCCATCTCCAACAGCTATTGGCCGATGATCTGGCCGTCGCCGGAGCCGGTCCGGCTGGAATTGTCGGCCGCGACATTGATGCTGCCGCTGCGCCCGCCGGCGACAGGCGATGAGGTCACCTTCCCCGCCTCCGAAGGCGCGACGCCCTGGGCAACAGAGACACTTCGGCCCGCCAATTCCGAACGTCATGTCGATAGCGACGAAAAGACCGGACTGATCACGCTTTTCATCGTCGACGATTTCGGCGAAGTGCGCGACCTGGAGCATGGCCTCGCCCACGGGAGCATCGCCAGAGAGACATGGGCGATCCATCCCGACAATCCGTTGTCAGCGTCGGGCAAGACGCATTGGACCCAGACGCTGTCGCGAAATGAATGGTCGGTGCGCACCGAAACGTTCGCCGAAATGCGCTCCGACGCGCAAAGCTTCATGGTTAGCGCCAGAATTGAAGCCTATGAAGGCGAGAAACTGGTCTTCGAGCGCAACTTCAAGGAGAAAATCCCGCGCGTACTGCTTTGAGCGCTTATAGCGATTGGTCCAATTGCGACGCACGATTTACGCCACGGCATGTCGCATTCGGTCTTGCTTACCGCTTTCCCTTACGGTCATTATTCTCCCGATCGAAATGAGAAAAAACGACCATAAGGTCGGACCAACAGAGTGAGGAACTTAACATGTCGAACGAACTGGAATATCTGAGCCGGCGCGTTGCGTCCGGCAAGCTGAGCCGTCGCGATTTTCTCGGCCGGGCAGCAGCGCTCGGCGTCACCGCAACCTTCGCCAATTCGCTGCTATCCAGCGCTTCCCGCGCGGCGGGTCCGGTCAAGGGCGGCACGCTCAAGGCCGGTCTGGTCGGTGGCGAGTCCACCAACAGTCTCGATCCGGCGCTGTTCATGACGCAGGTGCCGTTCGCCTTCGGCAAGATGTGGGGCGAACTGATCGTCGAGCTGTCTCCCGAAGGCAAGCTCGAGAACCGCATTGCCGAGGAGATCGGCTCGTCGGACGACGCCAAGACCTGGACGCTGAAGATCCGCGACGGCGTCGAGTTCCACAACGGCAAGAAGGTGACTGCAGAGGACGTGGCCGCCACCCTCGAACGCCATTCGGACGAGAAGTCGAAGTCCGGCGCGCTCGGTTATATGAAAGGCATCGAGAGCATAAAGGCCAGCGGCAAGGAAGTGGTGCTGACGCTGAAGGAGCCGAATGCCGATCTTCCCTATCTGCTTAGCGATTATCACCTGATCATCCAGCCGAACGGCGGCAAGGACAAGGCCGATGCCGGTATCTCGGCGGGTCCTTACAAGGTCACTACCAACGAGCCCGGCGTGCGCCATGGCGGCGAGCGCTTCGCCAATTACTGGCAGGGCGACAAGATGGGCCATGCCGACCAGATCGAGATCATCGTCATCAACGACGCCACGGCGCGTACGGCGGCGCTGCAGGGCGGCCAGGTCCACATGATCAACCGCGTCGAGCCGAAGATCGTCGATCTGATCAAGCGCGTGCCCGGCGTCACCATCCGCAACCATTCGGGACCCGGCCACTACGTTTTCATCATGCACTGCGACACCGCGCCGTTCGACAACAACGACTTGCGCATGGCGTTGAAGCTGGCGATCGACCGCGAGGAGATGCTGAACAAGGTGCTGCGCGGCTATGGCTCGCTCGGCAACGACTTCCCGATCAATGCATCGTACCCGCTATTCACCGAGATCGAGCAGCGCAAATACGATCCCGACAAGGCCAAGTTCCACTACAAGAAATCGGGTCATGACGGTGCCGTCCTGCTCCGGACGTCGGACGTCGCCTTCCCCGGTGCCGTCGACGCCGCACAGCTGTTCCAGCAAAGCGCGGCCAAGGCCGGCATCAAGCTGGAGATCAAGCGCGAACCGGGCGACGGCTACTGGTCGGAAGTCTGGAACAAGCAGCCGTTCTGCGCCTCCTACTGGGGCGGCCGGTCGACGCAGGACCAGATGTACTCTACCGCCTATCTGTCGACGGCCGACTGGAACGACACACGTTTCAAGCGTCCGGATTTCGACAAGATGGTGCTGGCGGCCCGCGCCGAGCTCGACGAGGCCAAGCGCAAGGCAATGTACCACGACATGGCTGTGATGGTGCGCGACGAGGGCGGCCTGATCCTGCCGATGTTCAATCAGTTCATCGACGCGACGGGCGCCAAGGTTGCCGGCTGGGTGGATGATCCGCATCAGGAGTTGATGAACGGATATGCTCTGGCGAAGTGCTGGCTCGAAGCCTGAGCCCGGCCTTGCGGATATGTCCTCACCCATCGTGAAACTGGTGGCCCAGCGCATTGCGCTGGGCATCATCCTTCTATTGGCCGTTTCGGTCCTGATCTTCGCCGGCACCCAGATCCTGCCCGGCGACGTCGCGCAAGCCATTCTCGGGCAGTCGGCGACACCGGAGTCGCTCGCCAATCTGCGCGAGCAGCTCGGCCTCAATGATCCCGCTTACATCCGTTATTTTCGCTGGCTCGGCGGCATCCTGACCGGTGATCTCGGCACGGCTATGTCGAGCGGTCAGGATATCGCAACCTCGATCAAGGGAAGGCTGTGGAACACGCTGTTCCTCGCCTTCTGGGCGGCTATCGTCGCGGTGCCGCTGGCGATCATCCTCGGGTTGATCGCGGTGCGCTACCGCAATGGTTGGGTCGACAAGCTGATCTCGGGACTGGCGCTGGCCTCGACGTCCTTCCCGGAATTCTTCGTCGGCTATGTGCTCGTCTTTTTCTTCGCCGTGCAACATCAATGGTTTCCCGCCATTTCCACCGTCTATGAGGGGATGCCGTTCGGCGAACGCATCCAGGCCATAGCACTGCCGGCGGCGGCGCTGACCCTGGTGGTGCTCGCCCATATGATGCGCATGACGCGCGCCGCGATCCTCAACGTCATGCAGTCGGCCTATGTCGAGACCGCGGAGCTCAAGGGGCTTTCGGCCTTCGCGGTTATTCGCAGGCATGCCTTCCCCAATGCGATTGCGCCGATCATCAACGTCGTCATGCTCAACCTCGCCTATCTGATCGTCGGCGTCGTCGTCGTCGAAGTGATCTTCGTCTATCCGGGTATGGGCCAATACTTGGTCGACCACGTCACCAAGCGTGACGTGCCGGTGGTGCAGGCGGTCGGGCTGATCTTCGCCGCCGTCTACATCAGCCTGAACATAATCGCGGACATTGCGGCAATCGTCGCCAATCCGCGCCTCAGACATCCGAAATGAGGGGGTCGGGTATGCTCGTCATCAAACGCATCCCCATCCCGGCGCTGGTCGGACTGGTGTTGACGGCGCTGTTCGTGCTGGCGGCGATCTTTGCGCCGTGGATCGCGCCGCACGGCAATGCCGAGATCGTCAGCGACGTCCCTTGGGAGCCAATGTCGGCTGCGCATTGGCTGGGCACCGACAATCTCGGTCGCGATCTGTTGTCGCGCATGATCTATGGCGCCCGCATCACCCTTTTCATCGCGGTGCTGGCGACCGCGCTGTCGTTCTCGCTCGGCGCCATCCTCGGCTTCTCGGCGGCGGTTTTCGGCGGCTGGTTCGACACGCTTCTGTCGCGTCTCGTCGATCTCCTGATGTCGATCCCGACACTGATCATGGCGCTTGTGGTGCTGTCGGTGCTGCCATCCAATCTGGTGACGCTGATCCTGGTCATGGGCGTTCTCGACTCGACCCGCGTCTACCGCCTGTCGAGAGCGGTCGCCGTTGACATCAACGTCATGGATTACGTCGAGGCGGCCAAATTGCGCGGCGAAGGCAGCGGCTGGATCATCTTCCGCGAAATCCTGCCCAATGCGCTGTCGCCGCTGGTTTCGGAACTCGGCCTGCGCTTCATCTATGCCGTGCTGTTCCTGTCGACGCTGTCCTTCCTCGGTCTTGGCGTGCAGCCGCCGGACGCCGATTGGGGCGGCATGGTCAAGGAAAACAAGGATGGCATCGTCTTCGGCATAGGCGCCGCCCTCATTCCGGCGGCGGCGATCGCAGCGCTGGCAATTTCCGTCAATCTCGTCGCCGACTGGGTGCTCAACCGCACGACAAGCCTGAAGGGAGGACGCGGGTAATGGCCGACAAGCAACCGAAGCCCGGGCAACCGAAGCCCGGGCAACCGAAGTCCGGCGTGCTGCTCGACATCCGCAATCTGCGCATCGAGGCCACGGTATATCCGCCGGGCGAGGCGCCGAAGAACATCGTGCTGGTGCACGATGTCTCGCTGACGCTCGAAAAGGGCAAGGTGCTCGGATTGATCGGCGAGTCCGGCGCCGGCAAATCGACCATCGGCCTGTCGTCGATGGGTTACGGCCGCGGCGGCGTGCGCATCACCGGCGGCGAGGTCATCCTCAATGGCCGCGACATCCTGAAGGGCGGCAACGAAGGGTTCCGCAAATTGCGCGGCCGCGAGGTCTGCTATGTCGCGCAATCGGCGGCAGCGGCCTTCAATCCGGCGCACAGGCTGATGGACCAGGTGGTCGAGGCAGCACTCCTGCACGGTACGGCGACGCGGGCCGAAGCCGAAAAGCGCGCCGTGGCGCTGTTCAAGAAGCTCAGCCTGCCGAACCCCGAAAGCATCGGCGAGCGCTTCCCCCACCAGGTGTCGGGCGGTCAGCTGCAGCGCGTGATGACGGCAATGGCGCTGTGCTCGGAACCCGACCTGATCGTCTTCGACGAGCCGACCACGGCGCTCGACGTGACGACGCAGATCGACGTGTTAGCGGCGATCAAGGATGCCATCCGCGACACGCATGTGGCGGCACTCTACATCACCCATGACCTTGCCGTCGTCGCCCAGGTCTCGGACGAGATCATGGTGCTGCGCCACGGCCGGCTGGTCGAATGGGGCGGCACGCGCCAGATCATCAAGGAGCCGCGCCAGGAATACACCAACGCGCTGGTTTCGGTGCATGAGATCGAACATCAGGAGCAGAAGCCCGGCCCGAGCCCGTTCCTGTCGGTCAAGAACATCACCGCCACCTATGGCCGCAGCCACATCAAGGTGCTGAAGAACGTCTCGGTCGACATTTTCCCGGGCCAGACGCTGGCGGTGGTCGGCGAGTCCGGCTCCGGCAAATCGACGCTGGCGCGCGCCATCACCGGCCTCCTGCCGCCCGAACAAGGCACCGTCACCTTCGACGGACGGCCACTCGCCAACCGGCTTGCCGACCGGCCGAAGGAGGATCTGCGCCAGCTGCAGATGATCTACCAGATGGCCGATGTAGCGATGAATCCGCGCCAGACGGTCGGCACCATCATCGGCCGGCCGCTGGAATTCTATTTTGGGATGCGCGGGCGCGAGCGCGACAAACGGGTCGCCGAACTGCTCGACAAGATCGAAATGGGTAAAGGCTATGTCGACCGCTATCCGGCCGAGCTTTCGGGCGGCCAGAAGCAGCGCGTCTGCATCGCTCGTTCGCTCGCCGCCAAGCCGAAGCTCATCATCTGCGACGAGGTGACATCGGCGCTCGACCCGTTGGTGGCCCACGGCATACTGGAGCTGTTGCTCGAGCTGCAGAAAGAGGAAAACGTCGCTTATCTGTTCATCACTCATGATCTCGCAACAGTGAAGTCGATCGCCGATTCGATCGCGGTGATGTATCGCGGCGAGGTGGTGCGCTACGGCCCCAAGAGCAAGGTTCTGACGCCGCCGTTCGACGCCTACACAGACCTTTTGCTGTCGTCGGTGCCCGAAATGGAGATTGGCTGGTTAGAGAAAGCGATCAAGGGACGGCGCATGGCCAGCGCGGGGAACTAGCCGGCTGCCCCTTGTGCCCGACGATCCTGTCCGGGCGTGGATTGAACGGCAGGCCCGCCCTGACTTTTCCGATCAAGCCGCATGGAGGCGCCCTTGGCGCTCAACACAAAACTTCTGCTCATCATCCTAGACGGCGTGCCTTACCGGAACTGGCGACGGCTGATGGGCAATCTCGAAGGCTGGGTGCAATCCGGCGACGCGCGCGTGTGGAAGATGCGCTCCGTGCTGCCGTCGACCTCGGCATCCTGCTATGCCTCGATCCACACCGGCGTGCCGCCTCAAGTGCACGGCATCCTGTCCAACGAGAACCGGTTTCGCGTCGAACAGCCGGACATTTTTTCCGAAGTCAGTAGGGCCGGCGGCAAGACGGGTGCGGTCACCCATTCCTACTGGTCCGAGTTCTTCCGAGCCTATCCGTTCGACCTGGTTGAGGACATAGAGTTCGACCAGCCGGGCAGGCCGATCAGCCATGGCCGGTTCCACACCATGACCGGCTACAACGCCAGCAACCAGATGACGCCGAGCGACGTCGACCTGTTCGCGACGTTGACCCTGCTGACCAGGCGCTACGGCATCGACTACGGCATCCTGCACAGCTGCACGCTGGACTCGATGGGCCACCGGTTCGGCCATGACTGCCGCGAGATGGATCATGCCGTCTATGCAATAGACGCCATGCTCGCCGGCTTCCTGCCGCGCTGGCGGGAGGCCGGCTACGAGGTGATCGTCACAGCCGATCATGGCCAGACCGATCGCGGCCATCACGGTGGCCACGACGAAGAGATGCAGGATTTCGCACTTTATTACTTCGGATCCGGCGAAGGCCCGGAGGCCAATACGCTGCTCGATCAGCTGCAACTCGCGCCGACAGTGCTTGCGCGCCTCGGCGTGCCGGCGCCGGCGACGATGAAGGCAAAGCCGTTCCTGAGTTGAGCGCGCGCCCTCTTCTCCCTCTGGCGACGCTCCCGCTCTTCAGTTAGCCTCCGCAAATATACGGGCGGCTGCGGTGAACCTTTTTGGGCCGATCAGCGACAGAGCAGGCAGGAGCCAGGCGGCTCGACCGGCGATGACTGCCGCGGAGACCGATCGCGCGCTCGTCGAGCGGGTCGCGAAGGGCGACCGTGCCGCCGTGCGGCTCCTGTTCATGCGCCACCACGCGCGGGTCTACCGCTTCGCGGCACGCCAGACGGGATCGGAACTGATGGCCGACGATATTGCGAACGAGGTATTCCTTGAACTCTGGCGGCAGGCGCCGGCCTTCGAGGGCCGCTCGGAGGTCTCGACATGGCTGCTCGGCATAGCCCGCTTCAAGGCGCTGTCCCTGCTGCGCAAGAAGAAGGAAGACTGGATCGACGACGATGACGCGGCCCAGGTCGCCGACGGCGCCGACACGCCGGAAGTCGTGACGATGAAAGAAGACAAGGCCGCTGCCTCGCGACGCTTCATCGATGCCATACCGGAAGAGCACCGTACGGTGATCGACCTTGCCTATTATCACGGGCAATCGGTGAGCGAGATCGGCGAGGTACTCGGCATCCCGGTCGCCAGGTCAAGACCAGGATGTTCTTCGCCCGCAAGGAACTCGGCGAAGCCCTCAAGGCCGCCGGTTACGACAGGGGGTGGCCATGAGCGCCGCTGAAAAGATGTCGCGCCGCGACGAAATGGAAATGCTGCTGCCGTTTTATCTGAACGGCTCGCTGGAGGGCACCGAGCTCGAAGCCATCGAGGAATGGCTGGCAAGCGATCCGGCGGCGATGGCCGCACTAGGCGAGGCCGAGGCCGAATTCTCCGGCACCGCTGCCGCAAACGAGGCAATCCGCCCGCCTGCCGATGCGCTCAGCCGCTTTGCCAAGGCGCTCGATGCCGAGGCCGGCCCCGCCCGCGGGCCGGCGGCATCGTCCTGGCTGGCGCAGGCCTGGAGCCGCTTCATGGCGGTGCCCGCCGGCATCGCCTGGGCCGCGGCCGCGGTGCTGCTGGCCCTGGTCGTCACGCAATCCTTTGTGCAGACCGGCAACAAAGATGGCGATTTCGAGATTGCCGGATCGGACGACGATCTGGCCAAAATGCCGTTTGCCCTTGTGAAGTTCAAACCGGATGCGAAGCTGTCCGACATCGTCGCTTTTCTCGACAAGAACCAGTTGACGATCGCCGGCGGGCCCACCGCCGACGGCGTTTTCCGGCTCGGCGTTCCGGCCAAGACCGCCGCCGACTATCAGAAACTGCTTGGCCTTATTGCCGCCCAGCCTTTCACCGAAGCTGCCCTGGAGGGAAGGAAACCGGCTGATGGCCGCTAAGGCGGTCGTTCGATTGACGGCGACGATGACAATCTTCGCCACGTCTGCCGTCGCACAAACCAACGATCCTAACCTCACCCAGGCGGAGATCGACTGCCTGAATCGGGGAAGTGCTGCCGACGCCGACTGCGCCAAGGATGGCTGCTCGGCAACACGCTGGTGCGCTTCGGCATTCCGGATGGCCGCCCGGTCGGCGTCATGCAGGCACAGCTTGCCGCCGGCGGCCGCATTTTGCGGCGTGAGGCCAACCATGTCTACTCGCTGCAGCAGGCGGCCAGCATCGTCAATTATACGTTCGAACGCATCGCGCTCGACGCCAACGAAGCCAGCGGCGAGAATGTGCGTGTTGGCGTCATCGATACCGGCATCGACGACAAAAATCCGGCGCTCTCCGGTATCATCGCCGGGCAGTTCAATGCCATGCCCGACGTGCCGATCAAGGCGCGCGACCACGGCACTTCGGTCGATGGACTGATCGCTGGCGCCGGCGCGTTCAAGGGCATGGCGCCTGGCGCCAGGATCTATCACGCCCGCGCCTTCGAGGGCGGCAAGTCGACCATGGACGTCATCCTTTCGGCGCTCGACTGGGCAGCGGTGCAGGATGTCCGCATCATCAATATGAGCTTCGTCGGTCCGAAGAACGACCTGCTCGGCATCGCCTGGCGCAATGCGCGTGCGCTTGGCATCGTGCTGGTCGCGGCCGCCGGCAATAACGGGCCGAAGGCGCCCTATGGTTATCCGGCCGCCTTCGACGGCGTGATCGCGGTGACGGCCACCGATGCCCAGGGACGGGCTGATAGCGCAGGCCAATCGCGGCGCCTACGTCTTCATCTCCGCCCCTGGCGTCGAGATGGTGGCGCCAAGCGGCGCCGGGTCGGATGTCGTGACCGGGACATCCTGTGACCGGCGCGGTCGCCAATCTGTTGCATGCGGCGCCCGATCGCTCCGCCGACTGGGTCGAGAAAGCGCTCGCCGGCACGGCAAGGGATCTTGGCCCCAAGGGCCGCGACAATGATTTCGGTTTTGGCCTGCTGGACACCAAAGCGGCCGAGGCGGTCAAGGAATAGCCCGCTCAAGTCGCATTTTGCCGAGGACGTGCCAGAAAATAGAACGCGGCGATGTGTGTGATCATCAGCAGCGGTACGTAGATGATCGGGATCGCGTAGGCGGCGCCCAGTTCCCCCGCGCGTGCAGGAAGGCCGATCTGAATGGCGTGATAATAGTCGACGACGAGGTCGACCGTCCCTACGACGTTGAAGGCGACAACCAACGGCCAGAAGAGCGGGGATATCCTCAGCGTGAGCAGCGCCAGCATGGCCAGCACGCCAGTCGCGAAATCGCCGTAGGCGGCGAACACAGCGAAATTGGCGGGCAGATTGGGGCATACGACGCCCGGAACGAGGAAGACGAGCCCGAAGAATCGGAAGCTGTGCAGCGTAGCGATAGCGCGTTGCGCCGCGACCCGGTCCATCGACCTGAGCCAAGGCAGACCGTACGCGCCGAAGCAAAGTAGCCACGCGACGTAGCCGAGAACAAGATGGGTTTGGAACACCATTTCCGTGGACATTTGGCCTTCTCTCAACAGTTGGTTCACGCGGCTTTAAGCCCGCTACCGAAATTCGACTATCCGGTGTAATCACAACAACCTATGAAGCAGAACTACACAGTCCGACATGGTGCGCTGGAGGGCGTCGAGGTGTTCCTGGCTGTCGCCAGGCACCGCAATTTCCGCCGTGCCGCCGCCGATCTCGGCGTGACGCCGTCCGCCGTGAGCCAAGCGGTGCGCGCGCTGGAAGCTCGTCTGGGCACGGCGCTGTTCGTCCGCACGACGCGGAGCGTTGGTTTAACCGAACCTGGCCAGCGGTTCCTCGACCGTGCCGGCCCTGCATTCGAGGAGCTCGTTGCGGCCGGCGCGGCGGCTCGCGATATCGGCCAACGGCCGACCGGTCTACTGCGCCTGTCTGTACCCCGCGCCATCGTGCCGCTGATGCTGGAGCCGGTGCTCGCGTCGTTCTGCCAAGCCTATCCTGAGATCGAACTTGAGATCGCCGTGAGCGACCAAATGGTCGATCTCGCGACCGGTGGGTTCGACGCCGGCATCCGCCTCGGGCAACTCATCGCCGCCGACATGGTCGCGGTGCGGCTGACCCCGCCGTTCTCGTTCGTAGTCGTCGGCAGCCCTGACTATCTTGAGCACCACGGTCGTCCCGAGCGTGTCGACGACTTGCGCCACCACTCCTGCTTACGCTTGCGCCGCTCGAATGGCGCCATCGCGCCCTGGTTGTTCATCGACGGCAACGGCGCCATCGAAGCGATCGTCTCAGGCCCGCTGATCGCGCACGACTATTCGACGTTGGTCGGGGCTGCGATGCGGGGCGTTGGGCTGGCGCAAACGCCGCGACCACTCGCCGAAGGTCCGATCGCCGAAGGAAAGCTCAAGTCGGTGCTGGACAGCATCGCCACGACGACGCCGGGTGTCTTCCTCTACCATCCTGGCAAGCGCCAAGTCCTGCCGAAGCTGCGCGCCTTCATCGATCACCTCAAATCCGCGGCCTGAAACCAGGACGCACGCCAAATGCTCGCGCTGGCTAACAGCCGCCAACGACCTCGCCCGTATTGAGCTATGCCTCTAGGCCGGGGCGCCGGCTACCGATCCCCTGACCACCAGGTCGACCGGCCAGACCTCGCCGCGAGCGCCCTCCTCCAGGCCGGAAATCCGCGCCGCCAGCCGTTCGGCGATGCGTGCGCCCGCCAGGCGGATCGACGAACGTGTCGTCGACAGCGGCACCGAAAAGTTTTCCGGCTTCAGCCAGGGAAAGACGTCGTCATGGGCGATCAGCGACAGGTCGCCCGGAATGGTCAGGCCGAGATCGCGCACCGCGCGCACCACGCCGAGCGCCATGATCAGGCTGGAGCAGGCGATCGCCGTCGGCGCGTCGCTTTGTTCCAGCAGACGCCTGGCGGCGCGATAGCCGTTCTCCTCGGTCATTGTCAGGGAACAGACATGCTGATCACGAAGCACCAGGCCGCTTGCCGCAAGCGCGCGCCGCACGCCGCGCTCGCGATGTATGGCGAAGGTCTCGCGATCGTCGCCATTGATAAGCGCCAGACGCCTGTGACCGAGCTGGACGAGAAGCCGCGCCGCCTCGTGGAAGGCGCCTTCATTGTCGATGTCGGTGAAGGGATAGTCGAAATCGAAGCCTTCGCTGCGGCCGTGGACGATGAAGGGAATGCCGAGCGTATTGACCAGCGCCACCCGCCGGTCGGCCGGCCTCGGCGAGGAGATATAGACCGCGTCGACCTGCCGGTTGGCAACAATGCGGCGGTAGGTCGTCTCCTGGTCGTCGGCATCGGCCGGTGACAGCACCAGGTCGAGCTCGTGCGAACGCGCATAGTCGCCGAGGCCGGACAGGAACTCGACGAAATGCGGGTCGATATCAACGGTCGTTCCCGTCGGCAGCACATAGCCGATCATGCCGGTCTTGCCGGTCGCCAGCCGGCGGGCGCTCGGATTGGGGCGATAGCCATGACGCTTGGCGGCATCGACCACCCGCCGGCGCGTTTCCTCGTTGACTTCCGGGTAGCCGTTCAATGCGCGGCTCACCGTGGTCTGCGAAAGCGCTAGCATGTGGGAGAGCTGCTTGAGGTTCACCGGAGGCCTCCAAACCTCAAAGCGCTTTTAATCTGAAACGATCTGGCCGCGTTGCCGAGCGCAGTGACCATACGCACGGTTCGGACCGGTTTGAAGCCGAATTTGCTGCTGCACCGCCAGAAAACTGTGCTGCAGCGCACTTTTGCCGGCACCCGGCCGGAGAAATTAAATCGATTAGCCTGGCTTCCTCTTGACTCGCGATCAATTCAGTGGCGAGATCAAAAATGACCAAAGCGCTTTGGAAGACTCCACGAAAGGTTGCAGTTCCTTTCCGACTGAGTCACAGTCCTGCGGCGCCGGCGGACGGAATGGAGGTTTCGTTCGGTGTTTGTCACCACTGGGAGGGAATACCGATGAAAAAAATGCTTCTGCTGGGCGCTGCGTTTGCCACGCTCGCCCTGGCCATGCCCGCGCAAGCCGAACTGAAGTTCAAGCCGGGCGAAGATCCCCGTTTCAACTGGGCCAACTACGAAGAGCTCAAGAAGGTCGACCTCAAGGGCGAGACACTGACGATCTTCGGGCCGTGGCGCGGCGAGGACGAAGGGCTTATCCGCACCGTTCTCGATTACTTCTCCGAAGCCACCGGCGCCGAGATCAAGTATTCCTCGTCGGAGAATTACGAGCAGCAGATCGTCATCGACACGCAGGCTGGCAGCCCGCCCAACATCGCCGTGCTGCCGCAGCCGGGCCTGATCCAGGATCTGGCATCGAAAGGCCTATTGACGCCGCTCGGCGACGACACGGCCAACTGGGTCAAGGACAATTACGGCGCGGGCCAATCCTGGGTCGACCTCGGCACCTTCAAGGACAAGGACGGCAAGCCCGGCTTCTTCGCCTTTCCTTATAAGGCCGACGTGAAATCGCTGGTCTGGTACTCGCCGGACAATTTCGAGGAAGCCGGCTACAAGGTGCCGAAGACGCAGGAAGAGCTTGCCGAGCTCGAAAAGAAGATCATCGCCGACGGCGGCACGCCATGGTGCATCGGGCTTGGTTCGGGCGGCGCCACCGGCTGGCCGGCGACCGACTGGGTCGAAGACATCATGCTGCGCACCCAGACGCCCGAGATCTACGACAAATGGGTAAAGAACGAAATTCCGTTCAACGATCCGGCCGTGGTCAACGCCATCGACATTTTCGGCAAGATCGCGACCGACGACAAGATGGTCGAGGGCGGCGCCAAGGCGGTTGCGGCGACCGATTTCCGCGACAGCCCGAAGGGCCTCTTCTCGGTGCCGCCGAAATGCTATCTGCACCACCAGGCATCGTTCATCCCGACCTTCTTCCCTCAAGGCACCAAGATCGGCGAGGATGCCGACTTCTTCTATTACCCGCCCTACGCCTCCAAGCCCGAGCTCGGCACTCCGGTGCTCGGCGCCGGCACGCTGGCCATGATCACCAAAGATAGCAAGAGTGCCCGCGCCTTCATCGAATTCCTGAAGCTGCCGCTCGCTCATGAGATCTGGATGGCACAGGGCGGCTTCGTGACGCCGTTCAAGTCGGTCAACAAGGACGCCTATGCCAGCGACGCGCTGAAGAAGCAGGGCGAGATCCTGGCCAACGCCTCGACCTTCCGCTTCGATGGGTCCGACCTGATGCCGGGCAAGATCGGCGCCGGCGCGTTCTGGACCGGCATGATCGACCTGGTCGGTGGCAAGTCCGCCCAGGACGTCGCCACCGACATCCAGAAAAGCTGGGACGCGATCAAGTAAGCGGCCGGCTCGAGTCCCATGTGATGCGGTCCGGGCCTCAAACGGCCGGACCTTCTTCGGTGCCTGGCGTCGCGTCGATTGTCGTGAGCACGACGCATTCCGGCATGACGCGCGCCCAGTGACCTGCTTTTCGGCTGGTCGCGCTCCAGACAACTGAATCGGCGCATGATCCCGTCGCCAAAGCCATTCTCGACTGGCGGATCCGTGCGCAGGGGGAGGGACCCATGGCGGCTCAGATTTTTTCGGCGATATTCGTCATCATCATCGGCGTGGGCGGCTGCGTCGCCTATTTCTGGGGTGCCAACAAGGCACTCGACACGATCTTTCCGGCACGCGGCGTTTCCGGCAAGGCGGCGATCAACAATCTGCGCCGGCAGGGGGTGATCCGGCCCTGGCTGTTCGTCGGCCCGGCGATGATCATCCTCACCATCTACCTGATCTACCCGGTGGTGGAGACGCTGAGGCTGTCGTTCCTCGATCGCGGCGGCGCCCATTTCGTCGGCTTGGCCAACTATCAATGGGCGTTCGGCGACCGCGAGTTCCGCAATTCGATCCTCAACAACATCATGTGGCTGGCGGTGGTGCCAGCCGCCTGCACCTTCCTCGGGCTGATCATCGCCGTGCTCACCGACAAGATCTGGTGGGGCACCATCGCCAAGAGCCTGATCTTCCTGCCGCTCGCCATCTCCTTCGTCGGCGCCAGCGTCATCTGGAAATTCATCTACGAATATCGCGGCGAGGGCCAGACACAGATCGGCCTGCTCAACGCCATCATCCAGTATTTCGGCGGCCAGCCGCAGGTCTGGATATCGCTGCCGTTCTGGAACAACTTCTTCCTGATGGTCATCCTGATCTGGATCCAGACCGGCTTTGCCATGGTCATCCTGTCGTCGGCCTTGCGCGGCATTCCGGAAGAGACGCTGGAAGCCGCCGTCATCGACGGCGCCAACCCTTTCCAGATCTTCTGGAAGATCATGGTGCCGCAGATCTGGGGTACCATCGCCGTCGTCTGGACCACCATCACCATCCTGGTGCTGAAGGTTTTCGACATCGTGCTGACCATGACCAACGGCCAGTGGAACAGCCAGGTGCTGGCCAATCTGATGTTCGACTGGATGTTCCGCGGCGGCGGCGATTTCGGCCGCGGCGCCACCATCGCCATCATCATCATGATAGCGGTCATTCCGATCATGGTCTGGAACATCCGCCAGGCGAACAAAGAGACGGAAGGACATTGAGATGACTGTCTCGACCGGAAAGTCCTTTGTCAGCCGTTTCGGCGTGCATATCGCCGTTTTCATCTTCGTTGCGATCTGGACGATCCCGACGCTCGGCATTCTGGTCTCGTCGCTGCGCGACAAGGACCAGATCATCGCTTCGGGCTGGTGGAACTCGTTCACCAGTTCCAGCCAGACGGAAGCCGGACGGCTGCCGCCCGCGTCGGCGCAGGTCGAGAAGGACGGCAAGTTCGTCCTGCAAGGCAACATCTTCGGCGACGGCCCGGCCCGCAATATCAGCGCCTTCGGCGTCAAGTCGGCAGCGCCGACGCAATATCCCGCCGGCACGACAGCCGATCTCGGCGAGGGCGTGACCCTGCAGCTCAATGCCAACGGCAGTTTCGTCATGACCTCGCCGAAGGCTTTCGAAGGCGAACGCGGCCAGCGCGTCTATTACGCCTCCTCGGCGCCGCCGAAATTCACCACCGACAATTACGACACGGTGCTGTTTTCGGAAGGCATCGGCCGCTCCTTCATGAACTCGCTGACCGTCACCATTCCGGCGACTGTCATTCCAATCCTGATCGCCGCGTTCGCCGCTTACGCGCTGGCCTGGATGCGCTTTCCTGGCCGGGCCCTGCTCATCGCCGTCATCATCGGCCTCCTGGTCGTGCCGCTGCAGATGTCGCTGATCCCGCTGTTGAAGCTCTACAACGGCGTCGGCAGCTTCTTCGGCGTGCCATCGAAGACCTATCTCGGCATCTGGCTGGCGCATACCGGCTTCGGCCTGCCTTTCGCCATCTATCTGTTGAGGAGCTATATCGCCGGCCTGCCACGCGAGATCATGGAGTCGGCGCGCATCGACGGGGCCAGCGATTTCGAGATCTTCGTCAAGATCGTGCTGCCCTTGTCGTTCCCGGTGCTGGCCTCGTTCGCCATCTTCCAGTTTCTCTGGGTATGGAACGATCTGCTGGTGGCGATGGTTTTCCTTGGTACCGAGGGCGACCAGATCGTGCTGACCGCCAAGCTCAATGCGTTGCTCGGCTCGCGCGGCGGCGACTGGGAGATCCTGACGACGTCGGCCTTCGTTACCATCATCGTGCCGCTGATCGTGTTCTTCTCGCT
Organism: Mesorhizobium sp. M0904; assembly: GCF_040319475.1. Taxonomy (NCBI): domain Bacteria; kingdom Pseudomonadati; phylum Pseudomonadota; class Alphaproteobacteria; order Hyphomicrobiales; family Phyllobacteriaceae; genus Mesorhizobium; species Mesorhizobium sp. M0904. Next base: position 80,746 of record NZ_JAMYOC010000031.1, read on the forward strand.
GCAGCGCTATTTCGTCCGCGGGCTGCTTGCCGGCTCGGTGAAAGGAGGTTGAGTTCATGCAATCCGCTTTGAAGGCCACACCGAAGCCCGATCTCGCTATCGATCGCGACTGGTGGCGAGGTGCCGTGATCTACCAGATTTACCCGCGCAGCTACCAGGATTCGAACGGCGACGGTATCGGCGACCTCAGAGGCATTATCGGCCGGCTGCCCTATATCGCCTCGCTCGGCGTCGACGCCATCTGGATCTCGCCGTTCTTCAAATCGCCGATGAAGGACTTTGGCTACGACGTGTCGGATTATTGCGATATCGATCCGATGTTCGGCACGCTGGCGGACTTCGACGCGCTGACCGCCGAGGCGCACCGGCTTGGCCTCAAGGTGATGATCGACGAGGTGCTCTCGCATACCGCCGACGTCCATCCCTGGTTCAAGGAGAGCCGCTCCAGCCGCAGCAATCCAAAGGCCGACTGGTATGTCTGGGCGGACGCCAAGCCGGACGGCACGCCGCCCAACAACTGGCTCTCGATCTTCGGTGGCTCGGCCTGGCAGTGGGACACCAGCCGCCAGCAATATTACCTGCATAATTTCCTGGCCGAGCAGCCCGACCTCAATTTCCACAGCCGCGCGGTCCAGGACGCGCTGCTCGACGTCACCCGCTTCTGGCTGGAGCGCGGCGTCGATGGTTTCCGCCTCGATACCATCAATTTCTACTTCCACAGCCAAGGCCTGGAAGACAATCCGCCGCTGCCGCCCGAGCAGCGCAACGACCAGACGGCGCCGGCCGTCAACCCCTATAACTACCAGGACCATCTCTACGACAAGAGCCGGCCTGAAAACCTCGGCTTCCTCGAACGCTTCCGCGCCTTGCTCGACGAATATCCGGCGACGGCCGCGGTTGGCGAAGTCGGCGATTCGCAGCGTGGGCTGGAAGTCGTGGCGGCCTATACGGCCGGCGGCAAGCGCGTCCATATGTGTTACTCCTTCGACTTCCTGGCGCCGGAGAAGATCAGCGCGGCAAAGGTGCGCTCGGTGCTGGAAACCTTCGGCAAGGTGGCCAGCGATGGCTGGTCGTGCTGGGCCTTCTCCAACCATGACGTGATGCGCCCTGCCTCGCGCTGGGCAGCCGGCGAGCCGGACCCGACCGCGTACCTCAGGGTCATCTCGGCGCTGCTGATGTCGTTGCGCGGCTCGGTCTGCATCTATCAGGGCGAGGAGCTCGGGCTCAGCGAGGCCGAACTCAGCTTCGAGGATCTGCAGGACCCATACGGCATCCGCTTCTGGCCGGAATTCAAGGGCCGCGACGGCTGCCGCACGCCAATGGTTTGGGAGGGCGCTGCCCGCAATGGCGGCTTCTCGACGGCAAAGCCCTGGCTGCCGGTGCCGGCCAAGCACCTTGCGCAAGCGGTCAATGCGCAGCAGGGCGACGACGGCTCACTGCTCGAGCACTACCGGCGCTTCCTGGCTTTTCGCCGCGCCCATCCGGCGCTGGCCAAGGGCGATATCGAGTTCGTCGAGAGCGAGGGCGACACCGTCGCCTTCACCCGCCGCGAAGGCAACGAGCAGATCGTCTGCGCCTTCAATCTCGGCGCAAAGCCGGCCAAGGTCGATCTTGGCGGCCGCTCACTGCAGCCCTTGCCGGGACACGGGTTTTCGGGACAGACTGGCGCCGGCACTATCCGCCTCGGCGGCTATGGCGCCTGGTTCGGGCGTATCGACTGAATTCAAGGAAGAACTGGAGAGTACCATGGCCGATGTCACGCTAAGGCAAGTGAGGAAATCATATGGCAATCTCAACATTCTGCACGGCGTCGACCTCGACATAAAGTCGGGCGAATTCATCGTCTTCGTCGGTCCGTCTGGTTGCGGCAAGTCCACCTTGCTGCGCTGCATCGCCGGGCTGGAGGAGATCACCTCGGGCGAGCTCAAGATCGACGGCGAGATTGTCAACGACGTGCCGCCGTCAAAGCGCGGCATCGCGATGGTGTTCCAGTCCTATGCGCTCTATCCGCACATGACCGTCTACGACAACATGGCGTTCTCGATGAAGATCGGCAAGGAAAGCAAGGCCGAGATCGACAAGCGGGTGCGCCAGGCGGCCGAGATCCTGCAGCTGACCAAATATCTCGACCGCCTGCCCAAGGCGATGTCGGGCGGCCAGCGCCAGCGTGTCGCCATCGGCCGCGCCATCGTGCGCAATCCCAAGGTCTTCTTGTTCGACGAGCCGCTATCCAACCTCGATGCGGCGCTGCGCGTCGCCACTCGCATCGAGATCGCCAAGCTCAAGGAATCGATGCCGGCCACAACGATGATCTATGTCACCCACGACCAGGTCGAGGCCATGACGCTGGCCGACCGCATCGTGGTGCTGAAGGAAGGCCATATCGAACAGGTCGGCACGCCGATGGAGCTCTACAAGCGGCCCGGCAACCTGTTCGTCGCCCAGTTCATCGGCTCGCCGGCGATGAACATCCTGCCGGCGACGATCGACAGGACCGGCAACCCGACGGTCGTCAGCCATGTCGGCGGCCGCAAGGCAACGGTGCCGATCGCAACGCCTGCCTCGGCGAAAGGCGCTGCGGTGAGCTTCGGGGTGCGGCCGGAGGATCTGATGATCGCAGCCGGCGCCGACTATTTGTTCGAAGGGACGGTCGACTATGTCGAGCAACTCGGCGAGGTCCAACTCGTCTATGTCGACATCGGCCGCGCCGACCTGCCGCTGGTGACCAAGCTGCCGGGCAATGTCGAGGTCAAGCGCGGGGCGTCGATGCGGCTGACGGCGGATGCCGGCGACCTGCATATTTTCGACGCGGACGGACACTCCTTCGCGCTCCATGAAGCAGAAGCAAAGGCGGCTTGAGGCAGGCGTTTTTCCGCCACGCAAAAGACAAGAGCGGGGGGGGTGGGCCCCCGGGGTTTTTAGGGATTTCGGGTGGGGGGTTTTTTGTTTGGGGAAAGGGTTGGGGGGGGGGCCGGGGGGGCGGGGATTGGGCACAGGGCGGGCGGAATTAAGCACATT